>JANXAH010000016.1 GCA_025062415.1 Anaerolineae bacterium
ATCAGGACATTCCCCAGCAGTTGCGCGCGGATGTTCCGGACATGGGCACCGACCACCGGGGCCCCGGGAGTTTTCCCCCGTTCAGAAAGTGCAAAATCCCTCCAATAGGAAGTTTGAACTGGCCCTTTGGGACTTTCCTCCACAGGAGCCGATGGGACACTTTCCGGCGTGAGGGTAGGCACCTCTGGAGTTGGGGGAACACCTTCCGGAGTCGGGGGAACGAAATCTGTGAAGAGTTCTTCCAACGACCGTTTCAGCGCGTCCATTCGCCCTCGCTTATGCAATCACCGAATATTCCGCTATCTGCGCTGAGCCTGTCAGGAATGCGGAAGGAACAGAAAAGCAAGCGCAGATTTCTTGAGCAACAGCCTGGTACTGCTCGGAGGCCCGGGCACGGGGTGCGTAATGCGTAATGGGCAATCCGTGCGCCGGGCTCTCCCGCAGCCGGGCGTCCACCTGGACAACGGTCCGAAACAGGGCCTGGGGAAAAAGGCGACGCAACTGGTCCAGGACCATCCGATGCACACGGCTGCGCATATCATACATTGTCACCAGCAGACGGTACCGAAGGGAGGGATTCGTCTTCTCACGTACCACCGTGACCAGTTCCAGAACCGACCGAAGGGAGCGCCACGCATAAAACTCACATTGCATAGGGATGATCAGCAGGTCAGCCGCCGTAAGAGCGTTGATGGTCAGCGTGCCAAAAGCGGGAGGGCAATCCATCAGGACAAAGTCGTAGGGCAACGAACTCCGTTCCAGCGCCTGTTTTAGACGGTACTCATAGCCCCGATGTCCGTAGAGGACTTTATCCAGAATGACCAGGTCGCCACTGGCGGGCGCCAGGTCCAGACCCGCTACCTGAGTCTCCCGACTGACCGCCACCAGCGACTTCTGAGCCAGCAATGCCTCGGCAACGCTGTGGCGGACCTCCTCCGGACGAATGCCCAACGAAAGGGTCAGGTGAGCCTGGGGATCCAGGTCCACCAGCAGGACCTGAAATCCCTGTTCAGCAAGAGCGCCGCCCAGGGAGAGACACGTCGTCGTCTTGGCGACGCCGCCTTTGTGGTTGGCGACTGCAATGACCGCCGCAGGCATATCGCCTCCTCATCAGAAAACACCATCCACCACCGCGTGGGCCCGGGCCGTATATACCGTCTGAAAATACCGGGGGCCCGTAGCGCAGGCTATTAGCCTGTACGTACAGGCCCAGCGGCCCGCGTTGCCCATAGCGCAATCTATTAGCCTGTGCAGACAGATCAGGAGAAAATGTCGGTCAGGCAGCCACCCCTGCTGTGTTGAACTCCCAACCGAGCAGCCGTCATCGGGAGGGCGGTGACAGGGGGAGGGTGAAAGTAAACGTGGAGCCCTTTCCAACCTCACTCTCCACCCAGATTCGCCCACCGTGCATCTCCACGAACTCTTTACTCAGTGCCAGGCCCAAGCCGGCGCCGTCCGGGCGCCGTCCGTTCTCCATTACGCCCTGCTCAAAGCGCTCAAAGATGCGCTCCCGGAACTCGGGCGGAATCCCCACCCCGGTGTCGCTGACACTGACCCAGACCTCGTTGCCCACAGGCCAGGCCCGAACCGTAATGTTCCCCTGGTCCGTAAACTTAGCTGCGTTCGCCAGCAGGCGCAACAACACCTGCCGGAGGCGTGCCGGGTCGGCATATACCCGGGGAAGGTCCGGCTCCACGATTTCCCTCAGAACCACCGGCTTGCCCCGCACCAGCGCACTCGCTGTCGCCATCACGCTCCGGATCAGTTCCGCCAGGTCCACCTCCCGGAACTCCAGTTCCATCAACCCAGCCTCAATCTGGGAGAGGTCCAGGAGGTCGTTGATCAGCCCCAACAGGTGTTCGCCGTTATGGTAGATAATCTCCAGGTCGTGGCGTTGCTGCTCCGTCAGCGGGCCGTCTATCCCCTTCAGCATCAATCTGGCAAAACCGATAATATTGGTCAGCGGCGTGCGCAGTTCGTGGGACATATTTGCCAGGAAGCGCCGTTTGGACCGGTCCAGTTCCCGGAGACGCTCCGCGGCTTCCCGCTCCAGAGCGTAGGCCCGCGCGTTCTCCAACGCGATGGCGACCTGATTAGCGACATTCTGAAGGACAGAGACGTCATCGGCCTCAAAGCCCTCCCGCTGAGTACTCTGGACGTCCAGAACACCCAGGACCCGGGTCCCCAGGCGCAAGGGAAGAACAGCCTCGGCACGGGTGTAGGGCATCGGTGGGCCGACCTTCAGTGTGATGGGCCGGCTTTCTACTACCGGCACACCTTCCCGAAAAGCCCGCCCGACAGCCCCGGCGGCCCCTGCTGCGACCCGCTCCCCGTGGAAGGGATCAGGTTCGCCTGCGGAAGCCCGCAAAATCAGGGAGTCCCCACCCTCCTCCACCGTATAAACGGCCACATAGGAGTAATAGAAGCAATCCCGCACCACCCGGACCACCCGGTCCAGGAGTTGATCTGGTTCCAGGATGGAGGTTACGGCCTGGCCGACCTCCAGGCTGGCCTGCAACTGAAGGGCTCGGCGCTGAATCTGGTAGTTGGCCTGCTGAAGCAAGCGGGTTCGCTCAGCGACCTTGGCCTCCAGGTCGTTGTAGAGCACCTCCAGTTCCGCAGCCATCTGGTTGAAGACCTGGGCCAGGATGCCGATTTCGTCTCGGGAGGTGACCTGAACTCGCTGGGAGAGATCACCGGCGGCAATGCGCAGAGCGGACTCCGTCAGGCGGACGACGGGACGGGTAATCTGTCGGGTGACGACGGCCGCCACCATCGTTGTGGCCAGGGCGACCCCCAGGGCTGCGGCAATCACGGCCGCGGTCACCGCTTCGTTGCCCGCAAAGGCTTCCTCCTGGGATTGTTCCACCACGAGGGCCAGGTCCAGGGACGGAACCCACCGATAAACACCGATGACCGGTTTCCCCGCGTAGTTCTCGTAGAGGCCCTTTCCTTCTTCTCCCCGGAGCGCCGCTTCTATCGCTACACTCTGAAGCCGACGCCCCTGGGGACAGGCAATACCAGACCGATCCACCACATAGGCCTCGCCCGTCTGACCCAGGCCAGCCCGCTCCTCCAGGATGTGGATCAGGCCATCTGCGGGCAAACGGGCAACCAGCCAGGGCCATTGGGCGGAAGAGATGGATACTGCGATCAGAAAACCACCTCGGTTTGCCAGGTCCAGGTCCGAGAGAACAACAAAAGGACGACGATCCTGCGGCAATCTTGGGATGATATCTCCCTCCCAAGAAGGGTCTCCAGCCCATACCACCCGGCCATCTGAACCAACCAGGGCCAGGTCGCTGAACCCCTTCTGCTCGGCCAAAGCGGAAAGCTGGGTTCGGAGACCTGGAGAAGAATGGGCTTCTGCGGAGAGAATCCGCACGACCAGTTCGGGGTCACTCAGGACCGCAGCGTGGGTCTCCACCCACCGGCTCATCTGGGCCTCTTTGAGCGCTGCGATGGTGACCAGTTTGTCGGTGACCTCTTCCTGGATGTTCTGGCGGTGACGGGTAGAGGCGTACCAACTCACGATACTCAGGGGGAGAATCGCCAGGACCAGAAAGGCGGTCAGAATCGTGCGGCCCAGACCGCCCCGCATCCCCACGCCTGGAACCGATAGACCGCTGGTTCCCTGAAAGGCCTCCATTCGTCCAAGCCCCGGAATCAGGGCCCGGAGATTCCTGGAACAGTCGGAAGAGCGAATCTACGAGCCCGGCTCCCAGACCGGTTCCCCTCGCAGAATTCGGCGAATCTGGTCGGGGAAGCGATCTGGGTCAATCGGTTTACCGATGAAGCCGTTGAAGCCAGCCCTGCGGGCCCGCTCCATATTCTCCTGGCTGACGTCTGCGGTGACGGCAACAATGAGGGTGTCTTTGAAACGGGGATGTGCCCGCAACAGGCTCAACGCATCGTATCCATCCCGTTCGGGGAGAAAAATATCCATCAAAATCAGGTCAATGCGGGGCAGGGACTCTGCATACTCCAGGACTTGCCAGCCCGAGGCTTTCCACTCACACTGTTTGACTCCCGCATAGGCCAACAGCCGGGCTATCAGCAGGAAGTTGTTCAAATTGTCCTCCACCACCAGGACAGTGGCATCCTCTGGATTCACCGGCGGCATATCCCTACCCCTCCAGAAAGAGCAGAATTTTCGTCACAGCGGTGTAGCCACTGCGGCGAAAACTATCCTTGCTTTTTCTTTAGGAAGGATTCAATCTGAATAGGCAGAGCGTCCACGTCTATAGGTTTCTGAATGTACCCATCGCATCCGGCCTCCAAGGTTCGCTCCCGGTCTCCTTTCATCACATTGGCTGTCAGCGCAATGATAGGGATTTTCTCCACACCCGGCACCTGCCGCAGCCGCCTCACCAGGGTATAGCCGTCTATCTCCGGCAGGTTGATGTCCAGAAGAATCAGGTCGGGTAGAGAGGAGCGAACCATTTCCAGACCAGAAGGACCATCCTCCGCTTCCAGTACCCGATAACCCTCCGCTTCCAGAATCCGCCGCACCAGCAGACGGTTTTCCGGATTGTCCTCAATATAGAGGATTGTAGGTTGTACCATCTCCCACACTGCTCCTTATTTTCCGTTCTTCAATCTCTCCAAAACAACGAGAGTGGGGCTACAACGGCAACACCGGTGCAGGTCCCCACCCCCTGAACAAATTCTTCTGCCCGAAATCTCGCCGAAAGTTTCGCGCCAAGCCTGGTCTGGCCGAGGAGCACTTTTCCTCTTCCGCTCTGTAACTTCGGTAACTCAATTATAGCACGTTCCTTAAAACTTGCACCCCTCCTGAAAAGTTACAAAAGAGTGAGCAACTCGTTACACTCCAGCGGGAAGAAGATGATTGTGTCGCTTGCCGCTTTTTCACAGTGGCAAACAACCGCGGCTCTCAAAGTCTCTTCTAAAAGCCCTCCAGACGGCTTAGGTCCACAATGCCCTCCGCCAGCGCCACAATGGACTGCAACAGCGCCAGCCGGTTCTCCCGCAGCGCCGGGTCCTCCGCCATCACCATTACCCCCGTCTCCCGCGCGAAGAACCGGTCTATAACCTCCACCAGGGGCAGAAAGGCGTTCAGGAATTCGTCCACCGTGCTCTGGGGCGTCACCTGAGAACGGGCCTCCTGCCAGGCCCGATAGAGCTCCGCCTCTATCGGGTGTACAAAGCGGGCGGGGTCCACCGTGAACCGCTGGGCGAAGTCCCGGGTGATGCGGACGCACCGGGCATAGTTATCCAGGATGCGCGGCCAATCCTCGCGGGCAACCCAGCGGCTCAGTTCCTCCACGGCCAGGAGGGCCCGATAGGGGTCGTCGCCTCGGGCCGCCAGGACGGCCTCCACGACGTCGTGGCGGAACCCCTGCTCCCGCAGGTAGACCCGCAACCGCCCAACGACAAAGTCCAGCGCAGCCTCCAGCGCCGCCGGGTCGGCCCTGACCGGGAGCAGACGGGCCGCGGCCTCCAGGCCAGCGCGAATGGAGAAAGGTTGGCACGCGCCGATAAGAGCCAGGACCATCCCCAGCGCGTCCCGGCGCAGACCGTAGGGGTCGGCGGAGCCAGTGGGGACCAGGCCGACGGCGAAGAGGCCCGCCAAACTGTCCAGCCGGTCCGCCAGGCCCAGCGCCAGCCCGGGCAGGCTCTTCGGGAGCGCGTCCCCGGCGAAACGAGGCAGGTAGTGCTCCAGGATAGCCTCCGCCACCTCCGGCAGTTCTCCCGATTTCAGCGCATATTCTCGCCCCATCACCCCCTGCAAACTGGTGAACTCCACCACCATCTGGGTCGCCAGGTCAGCCTTGCAGAGGTGCGCCGCGCGCTGCGCAACCGCCGTTTCCTTCTCTGAGAGGCCCAGCATCCGGGCGATTTCCGGAACCAGCGCCTCCAGGCGGCGGGCTTTGTCCAGCATAGAGCCCAGGTGCTCCTGGAAGGTGAGCGTCGCCAGGCGAGGGAGGAACGATTCCAGTGGGCGCGCCGTATCCTCCCGGTAGAAGTAGTCGGCGTCGGCGAAGCGGGCCCGCAGGACCTCCTCGTTGCCCTGTCGGACAATCTCCAAGTGCTCCTCTCCGCCGTTGCGGACGGCGATGAAGTACGGGAGCAGACGGCCATCGTCGCCCAGAACCGGGAAATAGCGCTGATGCTTCTTCATCACGGCGACGAGGACCTCCCTGGGGAGGCGAAGGTACGCCTCCTCAAAACGGCCCAGGAAGGGCGTGGGCTGCTCCACCAGGTTGGTCACCTCCTCCAGCAGGTCCGGGTCATCGGGAATCCGTCCGCCGACCGAGGCAGCCAGTTCCGCCGCCCGCGCGGCGATGACCGCTCGCCGCTCGTCGGGGTCGGCCAGGATGGCATGGGCCCGCATCAGGTCCAGGTAGTCGTCCGCGCGGGCCAGGGAGAGGTCGGGGGAGCCCTCGGGGCGGGAGCCACGGGTCGTGCGGCCACTGGTGAGACCAGCGTACTCAAAAGGAATGATCGCGTCGCCCAGGAGGGCCACCAGCCAGCGGATGGGACGGGAAAAGGCGACGCCCGTCTCGTTCCAGCGCATGCTCATCGGGAAGCGGAGGCCAGCTATCAGACGGGGGAGGAGTTCGGCCAGCACCTCCGGGGCAGGGCGGCCCTCCACCCGCCGGACGGCGACGATGTACTGGCCGCCGTCCAGTTCCCGGACCTGGAGGTCGGAGAGAGTCACCCCCTGGCGGCGGGCAAAGCCCTCCGCCGCCGGGGTCGGGCGGCCCTCGGCGTCAAAGGCGGCGCGGACGGGCGGCCCCTTGACGATCTCCTCCCGCGGGCGCTGACGGGGCGCCAGTCCTTCCACCAGCACCGCCAACCTTCTGGGCGTGCCCAGCACACGCAGGGTTTCGTAGTCCAGCCGGGCCTCCGCCAGCAGGGCAGGAACCTGCTCCCGAAGTTGAGCCAGAGCCAGGGAGAGGTCTCCCGCCGGGAGTTCTTCGGTGCCGATTTCCAGGAGGAACGTCGCCGGACCAGAGGGTGCAGAAGGCAGTGGGGCGCTCTCCGGTCGGATCTCCCGTCGGGGCGCACGGGCCAGCCAGGGGAACCCGGCTCGCTCCCGCTGGGCCACGTAGGCTTGGGCGACCTGCCGGGCCAGGTCCCGCATCCGGCGGAAGAAGACGGCCCGCTCCGTCACGCCCACCGCGCCACGGGAGTCCAGAAGGTTGAAGGTGTGGGAACAGCGGAGGATGTAGTCGTGCGCCGGGATCACCAGACCAGCCTCCAGACACCGACGGGCCTCGTTCTCGTAGAGGTCGTACATCCGGCGCAGGCTCTCTATATCCGCTACCTCAAAGTTGTAGTGACAGTGCTCTATCTCCGGAGTCAGAAGGACATCGCCGTAAGTGTGGACGCCGTCCCAATCTATCTCCCAGACGGAGCGGACCCGCTGGAGGAACATCGTGATGCGCTCCAGGCCGTAGGTGATCTCTACGGCGGGCGGGTCCAGGACGAGGCCACCGGACTGCTGGAAGTAGGTGAACTGGGTGATCTCCAGGCCGTCCAGCCAGACCTCCCAGCCCAGGCCCCAGGCGCCCAGGGCGGGGCTCTCCCAGTTATCCTCCACGAAGCGAATGTCGTGCTCCTCCCGACGAATGCCCAGGGCCTCCAGACTCTGCAGGTAAATCTCCTGGGGATTACCCGGGTCAGGCTTGAGGATGACCTGGTACTGGATGTGCATCTGCATCCGGTTGGGGTTTTCCCCGTAGCGGCCGTCGTCGGGGCGGTAGGAGGGCTCCACGTAGGCGACATTCCAGGGCTCCGGCCCCAGGACGCGCAGGACAGTGGCTGGGTTCATCGTCCCGGCGCCGACTTTTTCGCTGTAGGGCTGCCAGAGAAGACAGCCCCGCTGGGCCCAGAACTCCTGTAGGCGAAGGACAACTTCCTGAAAGGTCAACGGTCGGCTCATAAGCAGTCAGAGTCCTCCCTACACAGGTTTTGGTCTCCCTATTGTAGCACAGAGCGGGCAGAACGAAAGTCGCTTTTGGCTACATCCCCCACCGATGGACACCTTTCCGGGTCAGCGGAGCCCTCCACGGGAAGCGCTTTCTCCGCAATGCCGGCGAAGGCCCCCAATGGGCCTCTATGAAGAGGAGCCAGGTGTCCACTGAACCGAAGAACTGGTGGGTCTGGAGGACCAGTTGTCGCCCAGACGGTGTTTGTCGTCCACAATCAGCGTCCGGACTCCCGCCTTGCCCAGTTCTATCGCAGCGGAAAGGCCTGCCGGGCCACCGCCGATTACGAAAGTCATAAGGACATAAATCGTTTCCGTATTGGTTGCCCTTCCGGGAGATGGTGGTATAATAGCCCACCGTATCGGAAACCCACAAAGGCACGGGGCCTTGCGGCCTTCCGGGACTTGTGCTACAGGCAACGCAGGCCGCCGCATACACCCGGAGTAAGCACAGAAATTCCGGCCCCTCGTGGCCTTGGTGGTAAAAGGAGTCGGGAATGGAAAACCTCGTGGAAATCCTCGCCCGCGTTGTTTTCTGGTTGGCCCTGGGCGCTGGGGTCGTCTTCACCGCCCTGCACGGCGGGGCTATCATCTGGACGTTCCGGGATATCCGCGCCCGCTCACGGGACGTGCTGGCCTGGATCGTGGCGACCCTGCTGGTGGCCCTCATCCCGCTGTTTGGCCTCATCGTCTACATTATGCTTCGCCCGCGGGAGACGCTGGCGGAGGCCTACGAGCGCTCGCTGGAGCAGGAGGCGCTCCTTCAGGCGATTGAGGAGCCGGAGACCTGTCCGGGCTGTGGCGCGCGGGTGAAATCGGATTATATTCTTTGTCCAGTCTGCCATACTCGCCTCAAACAACCCTGCCCCTCGTGTCGCCGGCCCCTGCAACTCCACTGGTCTATCTGCCCCTACTGCGGGATGAACGTTGTCCCGCAGGTGGTGGAGCCCGTAGAGTAGCGGGGTCAAACCTCTCCGTCTTCTCCTACGACGTGCACTTTGAGCATATTGGTGCGGCCCTCCCCGCCGAAGGGGATGCCCGCGGTCAGCACCACGCGGTCCCCTCTCTGTACCACTCCGGCCTCCACTGCGGCTCGGACCATCCGTACCACCATCTCGTCCGTTGTCGTGAAGGACGGGACCAGCACAGGGGTCACCCCCCAGACCAGCATGAGCCGCATTTGCGTGCGGGGAACGGGCGTTGCAGCGATGATAGGAACAGGCGGACGATACCGGGCCACCATCCGCGCGGTCGTCCCGGACATTGTCGCAGTCAGGATGGCCTTGGCACCCACCTCAGCGGCGATCTCCACTGTGGCCCGGCTGATGGCCTCGGTGACGGAAGTCGTTGGGCACTCGCGCTCATAGAGGAATGTCTCGGGGCGGAGGTGGGCCTCCGCGCTGGTGCAGATTCGGGCCATCGTCCGGGCCGCCTCCACCGGATAGGCTCCCACCGCTGTCTCACCGGAGAGCATCACCGCATCGGTTCCGTCCAGAACCGCGTTGGCGACGTCGGAGGCCTCGGCACGGGTCGGCGTGGGGTGCTCTATCATCGTCTGGAGCATCTGGGTAGCGGTGATGACGGGCTTGCCGGCCCGGTTGCAGAGTCGGATAATGCGTTTCTGATGGAACGGGACCTCCTCGGGCGAGGTCTCCACTCCCAGGTCGCCTCGGGCGACCATCACCGCGTCGGTGACCTCCAAAATCTCCTCAAAGGCCTCCACCGCTTCAGCCTTCTCTATTTTGGCGACAATGGGGAGGTCAGAAGCGCCCCACTCCCGCAGGAGTTCCCGCAGTTCCAGAATATCCTGCGCAGTGCGGACAAAGGAAAGGGCCAGGAAATCCAGCCCCTGGTCCACTGCGAAGCGCGCGTCCCGGCGGTCCTTCTCCGTCAGGGCGGAGATTTTGAGGAGCGCGCCAGGCAGGTTGAGCCCTTTATGGGAAGTCAGCCGTCCTCCGACGATGACCTGGCAGTGAACCTGTTTTCTCCCAGGACGGACGACCCGAAGTTCCAGTTGGCCGTCGTCCAGGAGAATCCGCTGCCCCTCCTTCAGGTCAGCCAGAATCTCGGGGTGAGGAACCGGCAGGTATCCCGGTTTCGCGGGGAGGGGGGAGAGGATAATCTCATCTCCGGCCCGCAGGGTAATGCCCTCCGGGGGGAGGTCTCCCACGCGCAGTTTGGGCCCCTGGAGATCGCCCAGGATGGCGACGGTCCGCCCTTCCTCCCGGGCAATCTGCCGGACCGTGGCGATGGTTCGGGCGTGGGCCTCCAGGTCACCATGGGAGAAGTTGATGCGGGCAACATCCATTCCGGCCTGGAGGAGCCCTCGGATGACTTCGGGGTCCCGCGAGGCCGGACCCAGCGTACAGACCAGTTTGGTGCGCACGGTATCCTACCTACGGGGTGAATTGGGCAATTGCCAGCAGAACGGAGATCACAGTGCCAATCCCCAGAAGGGCACCGATGAGCCAGCGGGTCTGGACAATCATCTGCTGGTACATCCGATCCAGCCGCTCATCCCAATGGGCGTCTGTCTCCTGAAAGCGTTTCTCCCATCGGGCGTTCGTCTCCTGGAAACGTTTCTCCCACCGGTCGTCCATCTCCTGTAAGCGCTTTTCCCACCGGTCGTCCATCTCCTGTAAGCGCTTTTCCCACCGGTCGTCCATCTCCTGTAAGCGCTTTTCCCACCGGTCGTCCATCTCCTGTAGGCGCTTTTCCCACCGGTCGTCCATCTCCTGTAGGCGCGCTTCAATGTAGCGTTCCATCTCCACAAAGCGCGCCTCAAAGCGGTCAATGATGGCATCCAGACGCCGGTGAATCTGGCCTAATTGCTCATACATTTCCTGCCGGAGGGCGCTCAGGTCCTCCCGGAACTCTGTTCGGAAGGCATTTTGGTCCTCCCGGAACTCCGTTCGGAGGGCACTCAGGCCCTCCCGGAATTCCGTTCGCATCTGGGCGTAGTTTCGTTCCAGCCAATCCAGGCGGGAAAGGATCTCCCGGTATTCGTCTCTGGGAACGCCTTCCCGGTGGAGAATCTGGCGAACGTGGTCATTTAGCCAGGGGATGAACTCCGCCACGGCTTCATCCCCCAGGGCCCGACGGACGGCGGGAGGCATCGGAGGGGCAACGATTTCCATAGCCACGGCATACCTCCCCGGTGGGGGTGCGGGGTGGTGCGGCGGCGGGGGGGGGCCCGGGGGCGCGCGGCCCCCCCCCCCCCCCCCCCCCCCCCCCCCCCCCCCCCCCCCCCCCCCCCACCCCTGCTTCTACCCGCGCCAGCGCGGGACGTGGGCAAACGCGCTCATCCCGGCATAGCGGGCCGTCTCTCCCAGTTCCTCCTCAATTCGCAGCAACTGGTTGTATTTGGCGACCCGCTCGGAGCGACACGGCGCACCGGTCTTGATCTGCCCCACGTTCAGCGCCACTGCCAGGTCGGCGATGGTGGCGTCCTCTGTCTCGCCGGAGCGGTGGGAGACAATCACCCCCCATCCGGCCCGCTGGGCCATCTGAACAGCGGCGATAGCCTCGGTCAGGGTGCCAATCTGGTTGACCTTGCAGAGCAGGGCGTTGCAGGAACTCTCCCGAATGGCCCGCCGGATGCGCTCCACGTTGGTCACCAGCAGGTCGTCGCCCACGATCTGGATGCGGTCGCCCAGGCGCCGGGTCATCAGCGCCCAACTCTCCCAATCGTCTTCCGCCAGCCCATCCTCAATGCTGATGATGGGGTATTTTTCCACCCAGGCTTCATAAAAATCCACCATTTCGGGGCCCGTCAGGGTCCGGCCTTCTTTCTTCAGGACGTAGCGGCCGTCCTCATAGAACTCGCTGGCGGCGGGGTCCAGGGCGAGGAAAATCTGCTCGCCGGGCCGGTAGCCGGCCTTCTGGATGGCCTCCAGGATGACCTCAATGGCCTCCTCGTTGGTCTTCAGGCTGGGCGCAAAACCACCTTCGTCGCCGACGCCGGTGGCGTAGCCGCGCTTTTTGAGGACCGCCTTGAGGGCGTGGTAGACTTCGCTTCCCCACCGCAGTGCCTCCGCGAACGTCGGCGCGCCGACCGGGGCGATCATAAACTCCTGCAGGTCGGGGCCATCCACGGCATGCTTGCCGCCGTTGAGGATGTTCATCAGCGGCACGGGCAGGACGTGGGCGTGAACGCCGCCGATGTAGCGGTAGAGGGGAAGGCGCAGCGCATTGGCCGCCGCGTGGGCCACAGCCAGAGAGACGCCCAGGATGGCATTGGCGCCCAGGCGCTCCTTGTTGGACGTGCCGTCCAGTTCCAGAAGGCGCGCATCAATCCCCATCTGGTCTGTTGCGTCCCAGCCAAAGAGCTCATCGGCGATGAGTTCGTTCACGTTCTGGACGGCCTTTAGAACACCCTTGCCACCGTAGCGACCAGGGTCATCATCCCGTAGTTCCAACGCTTCATGGGCACCCGTGGACGCGCCGGAAGGGACAGCTGCCCGTCCCCACGAACCATCCGCGAGAACGACTTCCACCTCTACAGTGGGGTTGCCTCGTGAGTCCAGAATCTCCCGAGCGACGATTTGGTCAATGCTGGTGTCCATCATAGTTCCTCCTTGGGCTCGGAACAGTTTCCCAGTAGTGGAGTATATCACCATTAGCCGACTTCGGCAACCGGTGTCGTCGTTGGAAAAGGCCATTTCTCTTCTCCACCAGTTGATGGTAAAATGATAAAGAACCGAACCGTCTGGAGCAACTGATGGGGAAACTTCTATACTCCCGGAGAAGCGCCCAACAGAGGCTGAGAGTTCCGTGGGCTTTTCCAAAAGGGCTCAGGGTTCTCCTGGTCCTCCTCTGGGCATTGGCAACTGCCGGATGCGGAAGCGTTGTGACCCCTTCCGGCCCAGCGACGATAACGCCCACTTTCGTCACTCCTGTGCTGCCCACTCCCACTCCGCAATCTCCAACCAGCCCAGGGAGCAACCTCGGAGGTCCTGGCCTGACTCCTGCCACCCCCACTCCCTCTCCTACCCCGGTTATCTACGTTGTACAGGAAGGAGATACCCTGTTTGGTATCGCTGTCCGCTATGGAGTCAGTGTAGAGGCTCTCCAGCGCGCGAATAACATTGCAAACCCCCTCTTCCTCCGACCCGGCCAGCAACTGGTCATCCCTGTTGGTCAGGAGGAAGCTATGGCTCCCCAAGAACTTCTGCCCACCCCTACCCCAATGCCCATCGGCATCCGGGGAGTGGCCTTCTATGAGACCCCTGTAGGCAGCCTCCATTGCCTGGGCGAAGTGGTCAACACGACGGCCTACACCCTGACCAACGTTCAGGTTAAGGTCACGCTCTTTAACGCAGAGGGTACCCCTGTGGCGGAAGGGAAAGTCTTTGCAGCCGCGGACCTCCTTCCACCTACTGCACGAGCACCTTTCTCTCTCCTGTTTACAGCCCCTCCGCCGAATTTCGTCAGCCACCAGGTTACCCTGCTTCGCGGAGAAGAGGCAGGAGAACTGGCGAAGCGGTATGTGCCCATTCAAGTGGAAGAAGTCGCCGGGGCCCCATATGGCCCCCAGTTTGAGATTTCCGGGATCGTTCGCAACTTGGACCCGAACCGATCGGCTGCAGTGGTCATTGTCGTGGCGACAACCTATGATGAAAACGGTCTGGTCAACGGTTTCCGTCAGCAGAAAGTAGAGGTTGGAGAGGGGCTGGCCCCCGGAGCAACGGCGCCTTTCCGGATGCGTCTGACGGTCTATAGCGAGAAACCCCGAGATTTCTCCCTCTTCGCCTTCGGGCGGGCCCAATAAACAACAAAGAACAGGGAACGCGGATTATCCAACTTTGCAGGGATAAGAGATGTACGAGGTTCTCCGAAAGCTGGTTCGCCTTCTCTTCCCCCTTCTGGTACGGGTGCGAGTTCAAGGGCAGGAAAATTTCCCTCCCAGCGGCCCGTACATCCTTGCCACGAACCACCTCTCCGTCTTTGACCTGCCTTTGCTTCTGATGGTCTGCCCCCACACGGTCCGCGCCTTTGCTGCGTCCAAGCACCGCCGCAACCCCTTCTACGCGCTCCTTCTAACCGCAGCGGGCTCTATCTGGGTCCGGCGCGGGGAGATAGACCGGGAGGCTCTCCAGGGCGCCTTTGAGGTTCTGCGACGCGGGGAGGTTCTGGGCATCGCTCCTGAAGGAACCCGAGCCCGCCGGGTCTATGCACTTCAGCCCGGAAAAACAGGAGCTGCATACATTGCCACACGTGCGGATGTCCCGATCGTGCCTGTGGGGCTCACCGGGACGGAGAAAATCAAGCAGAACCTCCCTCGGCTGCGCCGGACCGACGTTGTGGTGAACATTGGGAAGCCCTTCCGACTGCCGGAAAGCGGTCGGGTACGAGGCCCGAAGTTGGACAAGTATACCGACCTGATTATGCGCCGGATCGCAGCGCTTTTGCCTCCGGATTACCGGGGCGTGTATCGCGACGTTCTGGAAAAGGAGGAATTTTAATGAAGGCCGTCATCACCCTCGCTGGCTATGGCACTCGCTTTCTACCCGCCTCCAAGGCCATTCCGAAGGAGATGATCCCGATCGCAGGAATTCCTCTGATTCAGTACCACGTGGAATCCCTGGTTGCCTCAGGGATCACCGACATCATTCTGGTCGTTCGGGACGGAGGAGAGATTATCCGGAGGCACTTCTCTCCGGCTCCGGAACTGGAGCAATATCTGGAAGGAACGGGCAAATATCTCTTGCTGGAAGAGGTTCGGCGGCTCTCCCGGCTGGCGAACCTTGTCTTCGTTCGCCAACCGGAGACGCTCCCCTACGGAAACGCATCCCCTGCGCTGGCCGCCCGCCCGTGGCTGACCCCTGGTGAGCCCTTCTACTACATGTTCGGCGACGACATTATAGTGGCCGACGTGCCGGTCCCGAAGCAACTGCTCCAGGCCTACGAGCAATATCACCCTGCAGCGGTTCTGGCGACCCAGCGAGTCTCCGACGAGGAGACCCGTCTCTACGGCTGTATGGAGTTCAAGCCCGGCACGACCAATGTTCTGGCTCGCATCGTAGAGAAGCCAGAGCCTGGAAAAGCTCCTTCCAACTGGGTTCAGATTGGGCACTTTGTCTTCTCGTGGGAGGTTTTTGAAGTCCTGGACACCCTGGAGCCCGGTAAAGGTGGTGAACTCTGGATGGCCGACGCGGTAGACCGGTTGGCCCGGCGATCCACTGTCATCGCGCAGCCGATAGAGGGGCTGTGGTTGGCCGCAGGCGACCCCCTGCACCACCTAAAGGCATCCATTCAGGTCGCCCTGCGGCGGGATGATATGCGAGATGCGCTAAAGGAATACCTCCGCAATTTGCCGTTGTGAGGTGATAAAAAATCGGCAATGGAACGAAGCGACTATCCTATGCTGGTTATCCTGGAAGGGGAGACGGCGGGACAACGTTGGGTTCTTCGGGAGGAAACGGTGCTGATCGGGCGGGGCGCAGATTGCGACATCGTCCTTCCAGAGCGACAGATTTCCCGACACCACGCCCAAATTGAGCGCACGCCCGACGGGCGTTACCTGCTCCGCGATCTGGGGAGCAAAAACGGGACGTTCGTCAACGGCGAAGAGGTGCGGGAAACTCCCCGTGAACTGCGGGACGGGGACGAGATTCAGTTTGCTTTCTGCGTCCGGATGAGTTTTGTGGGATCAGACGCGACAGTGCCCCTGGCAGGAGAGGGGCCGGTGCGCGGGCTGCGAGTGGACCGTGCTGGGCGACGGGTCTTCGTTGGCGGGCGGGAACTGACCCCGCCGCTATCACCGCCCCAGTATCGGTTCCTGTTGGCCCTTCTGGACGCCCAGGGGCAGGTGGTCTCGCGAGAGGCGATCATCCGCGCTGTGTGGCCCGACGAGGATCCGGGCGGCATCTCCGATCAGGCCATAGACGCGCTGGTACGACGACTGCGGGCGCGCCTGGCGGAACTGGACCCAGCGCACGAATATATTGTGACTGTACGGGGGCACGGATTCCGGCTGGAGAATCGGTGATAAAACATTGAACGTGCCAGGCACTTTTGAAAGTGCCTGGCACGTTTTGGCCCTCACTCCTTCTTAATCGCAGCCAGGATAGCGCCTCCGACAGCTCCCATTGCGACAGCCCAGAGAATGCCACAGATGCTGCCCAGGCAACTGGAACACAGCATCCCGCCAGGAGTATAAAGATCCCGGAGCCCCAATTCTTCCAGCGCCTGCAGACTCTCTGGGGGCAACTGGGAGAGCATCTGCTCATAGGCTCCCGCCGCGCTCAGAATGAGCGTCAGTAGGACGGAAACCACCCCGTTTATTGCTCCCGCGATTACACCGGCCAGAGCGCCCTCTTTCGCCCCGTCTCCCGCTGTCCGGGGTGGGGTAAGCCAGTAGGCCGCCAGAGCACCAACCCCCGGGTAGGCCAGCAGGAAGGGGATGCAGAGACAGCACCCAACGATCGTGCTGGCCCCTGAGGGGAGCAGCAGCCCCACACTGGCCAGGACGGTCAGAAGGCTAAGAACGCCTCCACCGATAAGTCCTGCCTTCAGCCACGGTCGCATTGCTCACCTCCCAAATTGAGGATATGGGGTTAAGGGGGCGGGAGCCCTTCGGGCCCCCGCCCCTTATCTACTACATATCGCGCCTGGACAGGGTCGCGGGCAGCGTAAACTTGAAGGTTGCGCCCTCCCCCATCTTGCTCTCTACCCATATCTTGCCGCCATGGGCTTCCACGGCCAATTTGCAAAACGCCAGCCCGATCCCGGTCCCCCCCGTCCGCTGTCCTGGCACCCGAACAAAACGGTCAAAAATGCGGGCCTGGTGCTCCGGAGGGATTCCTGGCCCCGTATCCGAAACCGCAAATAGGAGAGTCTCCGAAGGCAGCCACTCTGCTGTAACGGTAACCTTTCCGCCTGGAGGCGTATATTTCAACGCGTTGTCCAGGAGGTTCACCAGCACCCTCTGGAGGAGTTCCCGGTCTCCAAGAACGGGCGGCAGGTCCGGTGCAAGGTGTGTCTCCAAAAGGATCTCCCGCCCAAGGGCCAGTGGCCGAACCTGATTCGTCGTCTCACGAACCAGTTCGGCCACTGAAATCAGTTCCCAACGGAGTTCGGTCTCGCCTGCCTCCAGCCGGGCCAGGTCCAAGATGGAATCTATCAGCAAAAACAACCGTTCCCCACTACGCCGAGCCACATCAAACAACTGATCCAAGGGAAGATTCAGAGATGGATCAGTAACCGTGGCCCGGATCAGGTCCAAGCTACTCATAATAGACGACAGAGGATTGCGCAGATCATGGATAATCATATGGACTAGGTCCTCCCGAGCCCGTTCCAGGCGAATGCGCTCCGAGAGGTCGTGGAGTACCCACTGGATGTAAGAAGCAGCCCCAACTTGAATGCAGGTGGCTCGGACCTCAAAAGGGACCGCCGTTCCAGAAGATGAAACGATCTCCAGGTTGCCTCCGGATCTTCCCTCTTGCGCAATTTGTTGAAGCCAGGTAGCCACCCGATCGGTCTGGGGAGTCAAGGCAGAGAGCGACTGACCGATTACGTCCTCCCTGGAATAGCCCATCGTTCGGAGAAACGTCTGGTTTGCTTCGGTAATGCTTCCCTCTAAAGTAGTGATCAGGATCGGATCGGCGCTGTTTTCAAACAGGCGGGTATAGCGCTCTTCCGCTTCCCGAGCGCGGCGGAAGTGGCGGGCGTTTTGGATGGCACTGGCTGCCAGCGCCGCCACGCTCATCAATAATTTCAGGTCCTCTTCCCCCAGTTCTCCGTTGGGCGGGTTGATCATTTCCAGAACACCCAGAATCTCTGTCCCGATCCGAATGGGAACCGCCACCACGGAGCGGGTATGGAACCCCGTCTGTTCGTCCACGCCGGGGTACCAGCGAGCGTCCTGCTGAACGACGGGAACCATCAGCGGAACGCCCGTTTGAGCGACCCAACCGGCGATCCCCTGACCGGGTTTCAGCCGCACCCCGATGATCTCATTCGCCGCAGCGCCGGTCGCGAACCGAAAGACGAGGTCACGGGTCTCCTCATCCACCAGCGCGACAGACACAGCATCCACATGGAAGTGGCTCTGAACCGTCTTGAGGAGCGAACGCAGAACGTCGTCCAGTTCCAGCGAGGCGGTCAAATCCTGACCGGTCTGGTACAGAAAGGACAGTTCGCTCAACCGCCGCTGAAGTTGTCGGAGCAGCTGCGCGTTGGCAATGGCGACGGCTGCGTGGTCGGCGAAGGCCGCAACCACCCGAGCATCCTCGCTGGTATAAGCATGGGAGCGGGTGCTATCCACCGTGAGGACTCCCACGGGTTGTCCCCGCGCGACCAGCGGCGCGCCGATCCAGCCGTGGATCAGATGAACGCCAGGGACGTTCAACCAACCTTTTTCCTGCTGAACATCGGCACAGACCAGCGGCTCCCGGCAGGCAAGGACCCGCGACATAATGTGGTCGCCCTTCACCGGGAAGGAGAGGTCTCGGATACCCTCCACATTCCCGAAGCCCCGCCAGGCGCGAATGACCAGTCGGTTTCCCTCCAGCAGAAAAATGGACGCACTGTCGTGAGGAACGACGCGACTGAGATGTTCCAGAATCAGCCGGAGGACTTCATCCAGTTCCAGCGTTGAAGTCAACGTGCGGGCGATCTCGCGCAGGGTATCCGCCAGGTGGCGGCGTTGTTCCTCCAGGCTGAAGAGCCACGCGTTCTCCAGGGCAATCGCTGCCTGGTCCGCGATGAACCGAAGGGCCTGCAGGTCTGTCTTCCCCCAAAAGCCCGGCTGGGAATGAATGCAGGTCAAAACGCCGATGGGGCGGCGGGGAGAAACCATCGGGGCACAGAGGACGGAGCGAGCAAAAGCGGTGAGGCCGGGCTCAGGTTCTTTTAACCAGCGCGTGTCCTCCTCCACATCCGCAATCTGCACCGCCTCCCGATGGCGGAGCACCCACCCTCCCAATCCTTCCTGAAGGACCCGGTTCGCCAGTTCCAGGCTCCCCCGATGGAACTTCCCCTCAAAAAAGAGCACAACGGAAAGAGCATGCCCGCGTTCGTCCACCAGGATCAGGCTTCCCAGGTCCGCCCCCACACTCTGAACCGCAAGGGCCAGGGCCCGACGGACGATGCTGTTCAGGTCCAAGCCCGTGGTCAACTCCCGAATAACATTCGCCAGCCAGCCGGGCCAGTCGTCTGTATAGATTCTCTCCTGCATATTCTCCGCCAGATGGGTAGGGTCTTTTGTCTATTCCGGAAAGACAACCTCTTCCCGTCCTTGCAGTTTTTCCAGAATTTTCTCCACGATAAGGTCCAGATGGTAGGAATTGGCGACAAAGTCCAGCCGGTCAGAGGGGACCGTCAGCACAGGGCAGAGACTGAACTGGGAAATCCACTCCTCATATAGCACGTTCAGTTGCTCCAGGTATTCCGGTGCAATCGCCCGCTCAAAGGGACGACCCCGCTGGGCAATCCGCCGCAGCAGGGTGGGAACGGAGGCCCGCAGATAGACCACCAGGTCCGGCGGGGGGAGAATCGCGCGCACGACCTCGTAGAGTTCCCGATAACTCCGGTAATCCCGCTCACTCATCAGTCCCTGCCGGTACAGGTTGCGGGCAAAAATCTCTGCGTCCTCGTAGACCGTACGGTCCTGGATCACGGAGTTGGGACGCTGCAACAACTGATAGTGATGGAGCAGCCGCCGGGAAAGAAAGAAAATCTGGGAATGGAAACCCCAGCGGGCCATGTCCTGATAGAAATCCGCCAGGTAGGGATTGTCGGAGACCGCCTCAAAGAAAGGCTCCCATCCCAGCCGCTGGCTCAGCATTTCGGTCAGGGTAGATTTTCCCACTCCGATATTTCCGGCGATAGCAACGAACCATTTTTTCATACGCCACTCCAGGCTATTCTGCTCGGCGGAGGGAAAGCACAAATTTGCTGCCTTTTCCCACCTGGCTCTCCACACTGACGTGGCCCCGATGGGCCTCCATAATCTCCCAGACCAGGGCCAACCCGATCCCCAACCCACCGAAGCGACGGGTGGTAGAACCGTCTACCTGGTAGAACCGCTCAAAAATCCGATCCAGATGTTCCGGAGGGATTCCCACCCCCTCATCCTCCACGGCAAGATACACCCAACTCTCATCGCTCCAGGCCCGGATCCAGACCCTCCCACCACCTGGGCTGAACTTGATGGCGTTCTCCACCAGTTGGGAAAGAGCCAGGGCCAGATGCTCCCGATCCGCCAGAGCCTTTGGCAAATCAGGGGGGACTTCCACGATCAACTCAATGCCGGAACGGGATGCCTGATAATGATAATGACTCCGCACCCACTCCACCAGTTCCGGGAGACTGATAGGAGCAATGACCAATGCCTCAGCCTGGAGGGAACGGAAGGCGGTGAGATTCCCAATAATCCGCCCCAGCGTCTGAACGCGCTCAAAGATAACCTCCATGGCCGTACGCTGAGCGGGCTGGAGAGGACCCAAATCCTCCTTCAACAGAAGTTCTGCATATCCTTGAATCAGCGTCAGGGGTGTGCGCAGTTCGTGGCTGACGTTCTGGATCACCTGCTCCCGCAAGCGGTCCAGGTCCTGGAGTTTTCGCAGGGCTTTGGCCAGTTCCGTGGATCGCTCCTCCAATTGCTGGTAAATGCGAGCATTCTCAATCGCAATGGCCGCTTGCCCGGCGAAGGCCATCGCAATGCGGGCATGCTCCGCATTGTAGAAACCAGGCTGACGTTTATCCAGAGTGAGCATCCCGATCACCCGATCGCCGTAAAGGAGGGGGATACCCATCCAGGCCCGGGTTCCGGCCGCAACGTGGGGAGGGCGCCGGAACTCCTCGTACAGCGCTGGAGCATCTTCTAAGATGACAGGAACACGCAGATTTAATACACGGCCGTTTGGGTTACCAGGGCTCTCGGGATGAATCCGGGCACCGATAATCTCCTGAGGATTGGGAAACCCCCGCCCGGCAATAATCTTCAGGACCCCCTCCTCCAACAACTGGACCGAAGCGCTATCGTAGGGAACCACGAGTTCCAGTTCGGTCAGGATGTGCTCCAGTACCTTCTGGAGGTCCAGCGAGGTGGTCATCGCCTGAGCAGCCCGATAGAGGCTCTCTGCTTTCCTCCGAAGACGCTGCTCCTGCTGGTATAGGCGCGCATTCTCCAGCGCAACGCCCAACTGACCTGCAATAGCGGTGTAAAAGGTAAGATCATCCTCGTTGAAGGCGTTCAACCGCCGGCTCTCCACATTCAAGACCCCAATCACCTCTCCCCCAATACGAATGGGCACACAGAGTTCCGACTGGACATCGGGGTGACCCGGGTAATAGAAGGGGACTTTTCGGACATCCCGGATCAGCATTGGCTCTCCCGTCTTCATAACCCATCCCGCCACACTCTGGTCACGAGGAATGCGCATCCCCCCAACAGGAATCTCGTAGCCCAACTGGGAAGGATGAATCCGGAGAGACCGGGGGTCCTCCTTATCGGGGAAAATGGTGGCGATGAACTCCACGTTCAGCGCGGTCCGAAGCGTCTGGATGGCCCGCTGAAGGACCTGGTCAAAATCCAGGGTGGAAGCCGCAGCCAACATCACCTCGCGCAGGACCCAGGACTGAGCCTGACGATGGCGTACCTCCTGATAGAGCCGGGCGTTCTCTATTGCCGTTGCCAGCTGGTCCGCAACCGTCTGAAGGACAACAATATCGTCGGAGGTAAACGCGGCTGGACGGTCGGATTGCACCGTCATCGCTCCGATCACCCGCTCCCGACTTTTCAGAGGAAGCGCCATCTCGGAGCGAGTCAGAGGCAGAAGGGGGTTATCAAACCGCACGGCCTCCCGCCCTACATCCAGAGCGATGCGAGCCTTGCCGTACGCCGTGCACCAGCCAATCATTGAGCGGCCGCCCACCTCTAATTTGTGGCCGATCTCCAGCATTTTGCGGCCCGCCTCCCCAGTTCCAGCCCGCAAGATAGCCCATTTGCCCTTCTCGTCCAGCAGGAAAATCCCCACGTAATAGAAACCGAACTGCTCGCGGATCAACTCCACGCTTTCGGAAAGGAGCTGGTCCACATCCAGGATAGAAGCTGCCGCACGGGCGACCCGCGCGGCTGTCATTAATTGAGTTGCCCGGGACCGGCTCTCCCGAAGCAGGCGGGCATTTTCCAGGGCGATAGCGGTCTGAATCGCGATCTCCTCCAACAACTGCCGGTCGTCCTCTGTAAACGCGTGAGGCTCATATGACTGGACAGAGAGGACGCCCAGGACCCGTTGTTGAATCTTCAACGGGAACATCGCAATAGAGCGAGTCAGGCCACCGATCTGGATGGGCTGAACAGGCAACGTCTCCTTCTCCGCTGGAAAATCCCGTACCCATACGGGCTCTCCCGTACGAATCACCCATGCGCTAAGCCCCTCTGCCTCTGAACCAGAGACCTTCAGACGAACTGGTGGCTGTCGTTCCCCACGGTCCACAAACACGGGAAAATGGATTTCCTCCTGCAATGGGTCGTAAAGACCGATAAAGTAGGTAGAAACCCTCAGCATCTTCTGAATCGTCCCAGCGATTGTCTCTAGAACGGTCTCCAAATCGGCGCCGACTGCGATCTGGGCGTCAATCTCTCGCAGGGCCGCCAGCGCCTCCGCGCGTCGCCGTAGGCTCCGGAGCAAGATGGAATTGGCAACAGCGATCGCCGCCTGGTCCGCCAGGGCCTGATAAAAACGATGGAGGTCCGGGTTGGGATCACGCAGGTCATTGTAGTAAAAGACCATAGCGCCCAGTACCTGACCGTGGTAGATAAGGGGGAGCACCACGTAGGAACGGAATCCCTCCCGTCGGGCGGCCTCCCAGAGAGCCCGCGCCTCAGGGTCGTTCCATGCATCCCGAACCCAGACAGGCTCGCTGGTTTCCAAAATGCGTCTACCGGGGACATCGCGGAAAACGGAGGTTAGAAAAGCAAGATACTCCTCAGAAAGCCCAAGGGCACAGCCAATGCTAAGGCGATCCCGTTCCCAATCGTAGAGGTAAACGGCAGCACGATCGGCCTCGCTATCTTTCAGGCCCGCTGTCAGGATTTCCTGCAGCACGGCCTCTAATTCCGCTCCTCCGGTCAGGTAGCGGAAAACCCTGAAAGAGACGTCTCGCCAGGTCTCGTTTTCCATTAAAGGCACATTTTGTCCATTCATTTTGGAACCGAGCAGAGAAGCCTCTGGATTCTCCGAAGATGATTTTCCACACGGGCCAGAGCCTGATGCGTCGCTGGAGCCTGGCCAACTGAATCAACGGCAAGGGCCGCTCCCAGGAGACCTACCGCTTCCGTTAGGGCCAGAAATTCCTCCACCGGAGAGCGAGAGGGGAGAATATCCTCGGAAATCCGCCCCTCTTCCAGAACCCTGGTCTGAGGGGGGGACTCCTGTATCGCCTCTAAAGTGGTGCGAATCTGACCTTCTATAAAGGCCAGGTCCTGAGGGTTGCGGACGAAATCCAGGTTGTTCGTGTTGATGATCAGAAGGGGAGTTGCCGTATAGCAGGCAAAATGACGTTCATAAGCCTGCCGCAGGCTTTCTATGTAATCCGGGTCTATCCCCCGCTCATAGGGCCGGTCCCGCATCGCAATCCGGGCCATCAGGACGTCCAGGTCTGCTTGGAGATAGACGACCAGGTCGGGCAGAACCACTTTTTCTGCCAGAGCCTGGTGGAGCAATTCATACGTGGCTAACTCATCGCCCTTCAGGTTGAGGTGAGCAAACAGCCGGTCTTTTGCGAAGGTGTAATCCGCAATCAGCGGGCGGTCCAATACCCGTATATCCTGTTGCTGGCGATACCGGCTGAGGAGGAAGAAAATCTGGGTCTGAAATGCATATCGCTCCCGGTCTGCGTAAAAGTCGGAGAGAAATGGGTTTTCTTCAAAAACTTCCAGAAGGAGGTTGGCCTGAAAGCGGGGCTGAAGAAGGCGTGCCAGGGCCGTCTTGCCGACCCCAATGACGCCCTCTATGGCCAGATAGAAGGGTCGCAGCATTCGCACCTCCTGTTGAAGTCAACAGAAAGGATATACCCAGATGGAGGAAAAGTCAAGAGCACTGGCGCAAAACGCCGGAAGCAGGTACAATATGGTTGTTTTAAGCCACTGACCTCCGGTCAGGTATCCAGAGGAAAACTCCAATGGCTTCCGATTGGGCTATAGAAACACACAACCTGGGGCGAATCTATACCATCCGCAACCGGCGGGAGCGGAAAATCCGCAAAGAAATCGTCGCCCTCCGGGATGTTAACCTGCAAATTCCTCGGGGCGAACTTTTCGGCCTTCTGGGGCCAAACGGCGCAGGCAAGACGACGCTAATTAAGATTCTGACCACGCTCCTGGCCCCCACCACCGGCTGGGCCAAAGTCGCCGGGTTTGACGTGGTACGGGAGCCGCAGAAAATCCGCCCCCGTATCAATATGGTCTCCGGAGGGGAGGCCTCCGGCTATGGACTTCTTACCGTCCGAGAGAACCTATGGATGTTCGCCCAGTTCTATGGCCTTTCTTCCCGCGAGGCCAACCGTCGGATTGAAGAAATGTTGCGCCGCATCGGCCTGGCGGACCGCATCCACACCAAGTCGTCCGACCTTTCCACCGGCCTGCGGCAGAAAATGAACATCGTCCGGGGGTTCCTGACAGACCCGGAGATTCTCTTTTTAGACGAGCCGACGCTGGGGTTGGACGTGAACGCCGCGCGCGATGTCCGGCGGTTCATCCGGGAGTGGCTGGACGCCCACCCAGACCGGACGATTCTCCTGACGACCCACTATATGGTGGAGGCCGACGAACTCTGCGACCGGGTCGCCATCATCAGCCAGGGGCGAGTGCTGGCCTGCGATTCGCCCGAGGCACTGAAGCGGCGTCTCCAGCGGGAGGCGCTGTTTGACATAGAAATCACCACCCCCAACGGCCTGACGGCCGCGGCGCTGGAGGCCATCCCCGGCGTTCGCAAGGCCCTGCTCACCGAAAGCAACGGCATCGCGCGGCTGAACCTGGTCCTGGCGGAGGACTCCGTCCTGCCCAGCGTCATTCAGGTGCTGACAGAGCGGGAGATCGGCGTCCGTCACCTGACCAAGCGGGAACCGACGCTGGAGGACGTCTTCGTGGAACTGGTAGGGCGTCCGCTGACGGAGTCGGAAGAGCAAGCGAGGGAGATGAATGAGTCCTGAGCCCGACCTTCTTCGGACACCTGTTCCCAAGGCCAGCGGATGGCGGTTGTTTCTCAAGACCGTCGTCGCCCGCGCCTACCCCCGCGTGATCGGGCAACAGCGGGAACGGTCGTGGATTTTCTTTGATGTCTTCCTTTCCATCCTGGCCGTCTCCGCCTATGTCTTCGTCTACCGGGCCATCGGCGCCCCGGAGGAGTACGTGGGCTTCGTCATTGTCGGCGGCGCGATGACGGCCTTCTGGCTCAACGTCCTCTGGAGCATGTCCAGCCAGTTGTACTGGGAAAAGGAATCGGGCAACCTGGCCCTCTACATTATGGCTCCCAACTCCATGATGGCGATTCTCCTGGGAATGGCCATCGGCGGGATCATCGCCACGTCGCTGCGCGCGGTGGCGATTCTGGCCGTGGGCAGCCTCATCTTCCACGTCCAGTACACTGTTGGGAGCATTCCGGCCCTCGTCGCCGTATTTCTTCTAACTCTTGCGGCCCTCTACGGGCTGGGGATGATGACAGCCTCTCTCTTCCTGCTCTGGGGACGGGAGGCCTGGCACCTGGCGAACCTGGCCCAGGAGCCCATCTACCTGCTCTCCGGCTTCTACTTCCCTGTCAAAAACCTGGGCTTCTGGGTCGCGGCGGTAGCCTCCATCATTCCCCTCACCCTGGGCCTGGATGCTATGCGCCAACTCCTCTTCCCCTCCGGCGCCGCGCTGGGGTTCCTCTCCGTTCCGGTGGAAATCGCCCTGCTCGCCATCCTGACCTTCATCTTTCTGGTCGCCGCCTGGTGGCTCCTGAGGTATATGGAGCGCATCGCGATCCGGGAAGGGCGACTGCTGGAATACCGAAGATAACGAACAGAGGCGCCACAATGGAGAAAGGCTACGTCCAGGTCTACACCGGAGACGGCAAGGGAAAGACGACGGCTGCGCTGGGGCTGGCCCTGCGGGCCGCGGGACACGGCCTGCGGACCTACATCGGTCAATTTATGAAGGGCCAACCCTACGGCGAACTGGAGGCCCTGCAGGGACATCCCCTCATCACCATTGAGCAATACGGCGACCCCAACTGCTGGGTCCGCCGGGACCAGGTCACTCCGGAGCAGGTCGCGCGGGCCCAGCAGGGGCTGGAGCGGGCACGCCAAGCGATGCTCTCCGGGCAGTACGACATCGTTGTGCTGGACGAGGTGAATGTGGCCCTGTGGTTTGGCCTGCTCACTCTGGGGGAGGTGCTGGCCTTCCTGGACCAGCGGCCCGAAGGGGTGGAAGTCATTCTGACCGGACGACGAGCCCCCCAGGAACTGATAGACCGGGCCGACCTGGTGACCGAGATGCGGGAGGTCAAGCACTACTATCGGCAGGGAGTCGTGGCCCGGAACGGAATTGAGTGGTAACGGAAGGGGCTGGATGGCGATAGCCCGCCATCCAGCCCCTTCTGTACAGGCGGAGGTGCTCCCTCCATGCAGACCTGTCGGGCACTGGGAATAGACATCGGGGCAGCAACGGCGAAGATCGTCGCGGTGGATGACGATGGCCGCATGCTCTGGCACCACCTGGAGCCCACTCAGGTCCGAGTGGAGGAGCAAGTGGACCGGTTCCTGGCACGGGCCCAGGAGGCTCTGGGGCCGCTGGAGGAAATCCCCCTGGTCGCCACCGGATACGGCCGCGGGCTGGTTCGCCAGGCGGTCCGTCGGATCACCGAAATCACCTGCCACGCCCGCGGCGTCTTCCGGGAACTGGGCCACGGCGGCACCCTCGTGGACATCGGCGGGCAGGATAGCAAAGTCATCGTTATCGGCCCGAAAGGAGAAGTGCTGGACTTCGTGATGAACGACAAATGCGCCGCCGGGACGGGCCGGTTCCTGGAGAATACCGCCCACCGGCTGGGCGTCCCGCTGGAGCGGATGGGAGAGGAAGCCCTGGCCGCGACCGACGAAGTCTCCATCTCCAGCACCTGCACCGTCTTCGCCGAATCGGAGGTCGTCTCCCTGATCGCACACGGCGTGGAGGTCGGCCCTATCCTGCGGGGGCTCCATCGCGCCCTGGTCCGACGGGTCGTGGCTATGATTCGGACGGTGGGGCTTCGGCCTCCGCTGATGCTCTCCGGCGGTGTCGTCCGCAACCCGGCGGTCCGCCGGATGCTGGAGGAGGAGACCGGAGAGAGAGTCGTACTCCCCAGCCATCCCCAACTGATGGGCGCCTACGGCGCAGCCCTGCTGGCGCTGGAGAAGGGGTAGGATAAAGGGGGCAGGATCGCGGGTCGCAGGGCGTAGGGGGGCATAGGTCGCGGGGTGCGGGAGCAGAGGTGTGCCTTCTCCGCCGCTTGCGTCCTGCATCCTGCTATCCTGCTTCTTGAATCTTTCCTTTTCTACCAAAGGGAGGTGCGATATGGAACGGCCCTGGCTCAGATTCTACGATCCGGGAGTTCCCCACCACATAGACTACCCCCGTATCCCTCTCTACCGCCTGCTGGACGACACCGCTGCCGCCACGCCCGAAAAACCCTGTACCTGTTTCTTTGGTCGCCGGGAGACCTACCGCCGAATCAAGGACTACTCCGACCGCTTCGCCCACGCCCTGCGCCAACTGGGCGTGCGGAAGGGGGATATGGTCGCTCTGCTGCTTCCCAACACCCCCCAGTTCATCATCGCCTACTACGGCGTCCTCAAGGTCGGCGCGGTTGTTGTCCCCCTGAACCCCCTCTATACGGAGCGGGAACTGACCTTCCACCTGACCGACTCCGGCGCCGATACCCTCGTCACCATCCCAATGTTTATGGAAAAGGTCGCCGCGCTGGAGGGAAAAACGCCGCTGAAGCGGGTCATCTACACTCGCGTGGCGGACTTTCTCCCCTTCCCCCTGAGTTTGGTCCAGGGCCTGCGGGAGGGCCAGGCGATCCGCAAAGTGCTCCGGAGGCCCGGCAGGCTGCAGTGGGTTCGGTTCCGGGACATGCTCCGGAACCCGGCCCCGGCGGATTTCCGGCCGGAACCCGTGGACCCAGACGAGATGGCCGCGCTCCTCTACAGCGGTGGGACAACGGGCATCGCCAAAGGCATTATGCTTTCCCACTTCAACTTTGTCGCCAACGCCTATCAGGTGCGGGCCTGGGGTGCGCTCACGGACGAACAGAGCATCCTGGCCGTCCTTCCCTTCTTCCACGGCTTCGGTATGAGCGTGACGATGAACGCGCCGATTCTGGCGGGCGGCGAAATTATCATTCTGCCCCGGTTCAGCGCCCGCCTGGTCGCCCGAACCATCCACAAATACAAGCCGGATTTCTTCATCGGTGTCCCGACGATGTTCGTCGCCCTCAGCAATCTGCCCGACATCGGTAAGTACAACCTGCGCAGCGTCAAGGGCATCTTCGTGGGCGCCGCGCCCCTGACCCGGGCCATCAAGGAGGACTTTGAGTCCAAGACCGGCGGCCGGATGATTGAGGGCTATGGCCTGACGGAGGCCGTCACCGCTATCGCCGCCAATCCCTACCGTGGTCTGCACAAAATCGGGAGCATCGGCATCCCCTTCCCGGACGTGGATATGAAAATCGTCAGCCTGGATGGGACGCGCGACCTGCCGCCGGGGGAACAGGGGGAAATCGTCCTGCGCTCCCCCACGGTGATGCTGGGCTACTACAAGATGCCGGAGGAGACAGCGAAGACCATTGTGGACGGCTGGCTCTTCACCGGCGACATCGGCTATATGGACGAGGACGGCTACTTCTACATCACGGACCGGAAGAAGGACCTCATTATCGTCGGCGGTTTCAACGTCTTCCCGCGGGAGATAGATGAACTCCTCTACCAGCACCCCAAGGTAAAGGAGGGCATCACTGTCGGGGTTCCTGACCCGTACAAGGGGGAGCGGATCAAGGTCTACGTGGTCCTGAAAGAGGGGGAGAGCGCCACCGAGGAGGAATTCATCGCCTACTTCCGCGAGCGCCTGGCGCCCTACAAGGTCCCCTCGGAAGTGGAATTCCGCACGGAATTGCCCAAGAGCGCCATTGGCAAGATTCTGAGGCGGCAACTGCGGGAGGAGGAACTTCGCAAAGCGCAGCCGATGCAGGCGTAGGGGTGGGGTCTGCGGCGGGCGGCTTCGCCGCCCGCCGCAAACTCCCGCA
>JANXAH010000049.1 GCA_025062415.1 Anaerolineae bacterium
ACCCCCCCCCCGTTGTTTTGTGGTGGGGTTTGGGCGCCCCCCCCCCCCCCCCCCAAAACCTCATTCCCCCTCTCCTCCGGGCGAAGCGAGGGGGAAAGGAAAGGTCAGGGTGACCGGATGCAGGCTACCTTATGCACCCCACTCGGTGGGGACTTTGGCACAGCAGGCGACAATTTCCTTGGCGGCCTTGGGATACCGCATCACCTTCATCATGTTGCCCTGGAGTTTGAGTTTCCTGGTCATCATCCCCTGAATGGGGTCCAGTTTGCCCTCAATGACCTGCCGCCAAGTAGAGAAGGGGGCACGGATGATGAACTCGGCCGGTCGCTCGGTTTCGCTCCCGATCATCGCCGCGTCGGTGCTCTTGCCGTGATAGAGGCCCAGGAAGAGATAGGCCGTATGGGGGTAGGCCTCGTCGGGCTCCACGACAAAGACGAAATCCCCCTCCCAATCTTTGGCCGCTTTCTCGTAGGCCTCGCTGGCATTCAACTGACGGGCCAGTTCTTTGATCCATTCGTCGGACGGGAATTTGTAGGCCATGGCTCCTCCTTATTAGCAGATGGCGAGTATGCGAGTGAGCGAGTCGGCAAGTTGGCAAGTGGGCAGGTTATTTTTCCCGGACGCGGGCGAGGAAACGCTCCACGTCCACCAGCACGCGCTCATGGTCGGCCTCACCGACCTTTTCCCGATCGTCCCACGCTTCTATACGGAAGGTCAGGCGGCGGCCCTCCACGCTGACGAGGGTCGCGCAGGCCCGAACACGCATCCCCAGGGGCGTTGCGGCCAGGTGCCGGACGTCTATTCGGACCCCGACGGAAGTCTGGCCGGGCGGCAGGTGGCCCTCCAGGGCCCGCACCGCCGCCTCCTCCATCACGGCCACCAGGGCGGGCGTCGCCAGAACGGGAACCGTCCCGCTGCCCATCCGGACGGCTGTCCATTCTTCCGTTACTGTTCGTTCTGCTTCACCATAGAGGGGAGGCTCCAGCGCCATAGAATTACCTCCGGAGAACGCGGGATGTGCGGGATGGGTAAGTTCTGTTTTGCCTGGCGGTATTACAGTTTAACCAATCATTCCGACTCACGCTATCGTTCCGTCAACGTTGGGACAATGGCCCAGAAGAGGGCATAGAGATTGAGCAGAACCATCCCGAACGACCAGGCCCCCAGAACCAGAGCGGGCCGCCGATGGGGGAACCGGAAGGAGAGAAGGATCAGGATGAGAAGGACGAGAACCCCTGCGCCCACGAGTGGAAGGGCGCTCCGGCGCAGCGCCAGCCCCATCGCCAATGGAAGTGCCGTCAGGGAAAGCCCCAATAGTGTGCTCCTCCATCCCCGCGCAGCCAGCCAATCCAGCGCCAGGGCAAAGCCCACCGCCATCGGCGCAATGGCCGGGAAGAGATAGCGCCCCTGGTGTTGGACAAAGGTCAGGTTGTACCAGATGTAAGAGGCAGAGGTCAGCGTGGCCGAGAGGGTCAGCAGGACCAGACCCCGCCGCTGAAAAGCCGAAAGCCGCGGCCGCCGACGGTCCAGCGTCCAACCTAAAAGCCCCACCAGCAGCAGGAGGCTGATCCCCGCCAGCGCCAGATAGACCGGGGGATGCATCGGCACTCCCATCCAGCCGAACTGCCCCCAAAAACTCTGGAAGGTGGTGCGGAGGAAAGCGAGGGCAAAAGCAGTGGGGCCCATTTGCGCCAGCCATTCTTCCGTCCGGGGTTGCCCAACGACGACAGCGTTGTGGCGGGCCAGCCCCAGGGGGTCCATCCAGCCATAAAGGGAGATATTCCGGATCAGCCAGGGGCCAGCCAGGATCAGTGCGGCCAGAAGGACGCGCCCGGTTTGAGCCAGCGCAGCGCGCGGGGAGCCGCGCCGAGGCCACCAGAGGGCCAGCAGGGCCACCGGAAGCGCAACGTAGGCCGTGGTTTTGGTCAACATGCAGAGCCCCAGGACGATCCCCAGTGTCCAGGGCCGGGGATCGGGCCGAAGGGCCAGCCAGAGGCTCAGTGTAAGCAGCAGTTCCGCTAAGATGTCGTTGTTAACCCCCGCGGCTATCGCCAGATGCTGGGGAAGAAAGGCGGCCCAGGCGACGGCAGCCAGAGGCAGGAAGGGGAAACGGGGAAACCAGGGGACGGAGGAACGGGAGAGCGAAGGAGCAGTGGGGTCGGGAAAAAGGTCGCACGTCAGGCGGTAGATGACGACAAGGAGCAGGGCCCCCAGGAAGAGAGAGAAGAGTCGCAGGGGGAGCAGCGCACCGCCGAAGAGCAGGAAAACGGGCACGGCCAGCAGATAGTAGAGAGGCGGCTGGTGGTCCTCGTAGCGCAGAGGGGCGATGGAAAGGCCCGGCGGGAAGCGGAGGGCTGTCAGCCGGCTCAGGTACTCCTGGTCGTAGTCACCGGGCTCAATGACCGGAAGGGCTCGCTCCGTCGCCAGAGCCCGAATGTAATTATAGTGGGCTGGCTCATCGGGAACTTGCCAGGGCGGGGTGTACAGGGCAAAGAGGGTCCCCAACACGAGGTATCCCGCCAGGAACATCCAGAAGGCCACTCGCCGCGCGCCGTTCATACCGGCTGGTGTTATAGCACGGGGCGGGGGAGTTGTCAACTTCGGCTTGACAAAAACCTCATCCAGGATACCATGAGGTTACCTTTTCCCTCAAGGGGGCGCAAGATGGAGCGCAACGAAGGACTTGTGGACCGCATGATTCGGGCCATTCTGGCGATTGTTCTCCTGGTGGTGGGGTTGGGCCCTCTGGGAGGCCTTCAGGGGGGCGTGCTGGGAATTGTCCTGGCCGTTATCGGGCTGATCCTGGCCTTCACCGCCGCA
>JANXAH010000123.1 GCA_025062415.1 Anaerolineae bacterium
CCAGGTTCTGGCGGGTATCCAGGTTGATCTGGCACATCCCACAGGCACAGGCGATGACGTCCGCCCCGGCCTCCTGGGCCTCCCGCGCCAGGCGAGAAGAGAGGGCTACCACGACGGCGCTGCGGCTAAGGGATAGGCTGGCTCCGCAGCAATCTACCTTGTACGACCACTCCACCGGCTCCGCCCCCAGCGCGGCCATCAACCGGTCCATCCGGGTGGGATGCTCCGGGTCGTCCCAGCCGGTGAACTCCGGCGGCCGGACCAGGACACAACCATAGTACGAGGCCACCCGCAGCCCCTTCAGTGGCCGAGTCACCCGCTTCCGGACCGCTTCCAGAACCTCCGGCTCTGTCAGCACCTCCAGCAGGTGGCGAACGCGCGGCCGACCTGTGTAAGTGAACCCCAGGAGCGCCTCCATCTCCTGTCGCCACTGGAGATTCTCCCGCAGGACGCGATCCGCCTGCAGGGTATGCTGGTAGCAGGCCGGGCACGGTGCGACGATGTCCAGCCCGGCCTCCTGGGCCAGGGCGACGTTACGGGCGGGCAACCGCAGCGACAGTTCGTGGTCCAGGCTATGGGCCGAAGACGCCCCACAGCAGTTCCAGTCCTCCAACTCTACCAACTCCACTCCCAGCGCCTCACAAACCGCATCGGTGGAGAGGCCAAATTCCACCGCAGTGGTGCCAATGGTGCATCCGGGATAATAGGTGTACTTCACGGTGTGTCCTCCTCGTCAGGGAGTTCTCCGGCAAGCGCCAGGATTCTCCAACGAATGTCTTCGGAGAGACACATTCCAGTCTCCCGAAGGCATTCTAAGTTCACCTACGCTTACCTGCGCCTATCTGGGTTTATCCGCGTCCCCCTTCTCATACAACCGCCGGACTTCCGAGACCCCCCGAATCCGCTCCGGCAGGAAGGAAATCTTCCCCTTCAGGATCAGGCCGACGCCCATCCCCAGGTCGGAGAAGAGGTCACGGCTCAGGAGTTTGTACTCCATCAGCATACTCAACTCGTGCACCCGACCCCAGAGGCGGATGCTATCCAGGAAGGACCGGTGGAGCGCGTAGACGGCCGGATCGGGCCTGTAGCCCTCCTCCAGCGCTATGTAGCGCAGCGTGTCAAACATCGGCGCCAGACGGATGTGGTTCGGGCAACGGGTCCCGCAGGTCTCGCAGCCCACACAGAGCCAGATGGCGGAACTGGAGAGGACTTTCTCCTTCCGCCCCAACTGCACCAGCCGGATCACCTGGGCTGGCTTGTAATCCATCACGAAGGCGACAGGACATCCCGCCGAGCACTTCTGGCAGAAGTAGCAGCGCAGAATCGGCTCTCCGCTCCGCTCCTGCACCGTCCGAGAGAATGAAGGCTCTATTGCCGTAGCCGCCATTCTTGACCTCCCCTTGCGACCTTGTCTCTTGCTTCCTGCAATCCTGCTTCCTGTCCCCTGCTAAAACTTCCCTCTCTGTTCCACCAGATACAGCACCAGAATCGCCATGTCCAGCGTTTCCCCTGTACTGGTGATGAAATAATCCCGCAGCGTTGTGGCGTGCTGGAAACCCAGGTCCATAAAAGCGCTGATGACCTGTGGCTGCGTAGTGACGATTTCCGCATACAACTGGTAGAGTCCCACGCGACGGGCCACCTCTATCAGGCTCTGCACCATCAACGTGCCGATGCCCTGTCGCCGGTACTCCCGATCCAGAAAAATGCGCACCCAGGCCAGATGCCGGTGGTAGTGCTCCCCAAAGTGCAGCGTGGCGTTGCCGATCAGTTTGTCGTTGACGAAGGCGACCAGCGGGAAGACGCGCCGGTAGTCCAGGTTATCCACCCAACCGGCGACAACCGCCGGGTCAGCCGCGTCTATGCGGTACCATTCCAGGTCCTCCCGCAAGGCACGGGCGAAGAGGTCTACGAAAGCCTCCTTGTCCTCCTTTCGGAGAGGCCGCAGGAGCAACCGTGCGCCGCCGGGCAATACCTTCGTCTTACGGTAGTTGACGATCTGATCCCAGACTTCATTGGCCATCTTTCGCCTCCCGGGTTAATCACCACAAAGGGCACGAAGGACGCACAAGGGACACGAAGGTTCTATTAGAGAACAATTTGTCGGATACCGTCCTTCAGGTGCGCCATATTAAAGTTGATAAGAAAGCCTACGGTTTCTGACGCTCAAAGGGCACCGAACGACGGGCCAGTTTATAGTATAACGCCTTTTCGTAAATTCGCTCCAGGAAACCCGGCCCCAGTACCGAATGCATCTCAAACGCCGCATCCAGTAGCGCTCTCCTATCCGTTCCGCGTCTACGGAATCGGTGTAAATGCCCTCACCATAATTCAAAAAACTTCGTGTCCTTCGTGTGCCCTTCGTGTCCTTCGTGGTTTACACCACCACATCCGCCAT
>JANXAH010000151.1 GCA_025062415.1 Anaerolineae bacterium
TTGGAACGCCTTCATTATCCCCCTTGTCTTCACTTCCAGCGACACTCTCCGCACGGTGACGGTGGCGATTGCCATGTTTGTCGGTCGGCATTATACTGAATACGGCCTGATGAGCGCAGCGGGGGTGCTGGCCAGCCTGCCTCCCGTCCTCCTGGCCGTCTTCTTCCAGCGCTATCTCCTGGCCGGATTGACCGCCGGGGCCACCAAGGGGTGAGGAATGAACGCTTCGTTGAACGTTGGCCTGCATCGCCCCATCTATCTCTGGGCCGGGCCAGGCACGATTCGGATGAACCGGCTCAAATTTATGAACGCGCCCGTGGATGAGGCCGTCCACCACGAAGCTTACACAGACATCGGCGCGCGTCGGGTGGCCGAGGAGGCCGCCTGTAACTGGGCCTATTTGACCTGCAACTGGGGCTTTCCCCCTGAACAGGAGCAGGAGGACTGGACCGCTTTCCGCTGCGGGGTAGAGGTCTTTCACCGCCACGGCGTCCGGGTCTTCGGCTACATCCAGACCTCCAACTGCGTGTACGCCGGATCGCACCGAGAACGGGACTGGTACGCGCAGGACGAGCGAGGACGTCCCTTCTACTACTACACGGGCCGCTATATGACCTGCTGGCTCCATCCGGAATGGCGGGCCCACCTAAAGGAGATGGTCCGCCTGGTGGTGGAAGCAGGGGCCGACGGGGTTTTCTTTGACAACCCCTGGATGGGTGCCCAGCCCTTCCTCTTCGGCGGAACCTGGCTGGGAACCGCCGGATGTCATTGCCCCCGCTGCCAGGAGGCCTTCCGCCGCGCAACCAACCTGGAGATCCCCACGGAGATAGACCCCTGCCGGGAGGAAGTTCAGGCCTACCTGCGCTGGCGGGCCAGGGTGGTCACAGAGACCCTGGAGGAACTGGCCGCATACGCCCGCTCCCTCAATCCCGCCGTGCTGGTCAGTGCCAACGACTTTGACGCCGTGATGCGTCCCAGTTTCCTCATCTTGGGGATTGATCTGTCGGCCCTGGCTAAGGTGCAGGACGTGCTGATGATAGAGGACTATGGCCTGCCCCGCTGGGAGGCGGAAAAAGGCCTTCTGGTGAACAACGCGCTGACCCTGCGCGTCGCCCGCGCACTGGCGGGCGGGACGCCCGTCAGCACGCTCCCCTACGACCGGGGGATCGGCTTTGACGGGGTCTATCCGCCTCGGCGGTTTCAGCAGGCGATCGCCGAGGCCGCCGCCTGCGGCGCAATGACCGTCGTCAAGGGAACCGAGTTCGTAGAGGGAGGAAGGTTCACCCTCCTGACCGCCGCCGAGTATCTTCCCCAGCGGGCGGCTGTGGGGCGGTACCATCGCTGGCTGGAGGCCCACGCAGACCTCTACCGGGGCTGGGAACCCGCTGCGCCGGTGGGGATCCTCTGGCCCGGAGAGGCGATGTGGCAGCAATGGCCCACAGTGGCTCCCCTCTTCTTCGGCGCAGCCCAGACTCTGACCGCTGCCGGAATCCCCTGGCGCGTCGTCCGGGAGACGGAAGAAGGGGACGGGCTGGAGGTTGTCCTGGACGCGCGGCCCGGCGCCGCCTCTCGGCCCGAGGGGCATCCCCGCTGGGTAGCCCTGACTGCCCTCCCCGGCTGGTCTTCCCCTGGCCCCGCCCCCTGGGCCCGGAACCCCCGCCTGCGGGCCCGAGTGCAGATGGCCCTCTACCGCCTCTACCGGGCCTACTTTGAGCGCCGCCTGGCTCGTCGGCTGGTGGACCGCCTCGGAATGGTCCACTTCTTCACTCAGTCCCCCTACTTCCGCCTGCCTCCGGAGCCCTGGCGGCAGGCCCTGCTGGAAGCCTTGGGGCCGCTTCCGGTGCCCCGCATAGAGGCGAAAAGTCCCGTCCTGGTGGAAATCTGGCGCAACCCCCAGAATGGTGCGTGCGCCCTTCACCTGGTCAACTACGACCGCGCCCCCCAGTGGGTGCAGGTGAAAGTGGACGGCGCATCCCGGACACACGTCCTGCTGCCCGACGAGGGAACCCAGGAGGCCGCAGGACCATCCCTCTCCTTTCCCTTGGATGTCTACGCCGTTCTCCTCATCCCCAAACCGTAGGAGGGAACATGCCCCTTGTGTTGCCTCAGGACGACGGCTCCCTGGAAGTCCGGGATCCCGACGGTTCTATCCGGTACGCAGCGGGCAACCGATGCCTCTATGTGACCTGGGACGGCCTGGGGAACGGGTCCGCCGCTGTGACCACCGATGGCCTCTTCCTGGGCCGATGGGCGGTTCGGGTCACGGTGGGTGAACAGCCCGTGGTCTTTCGGCGAGGCCGGGCCATCGGGCGGCTCTGGGAACTGGAGGGGGAACCGGAAGCAAGCCCCTTAAGGCTCACTTCGTTCCTGGCCGAGGGAGCATCCCTCTTTCAGCACTGCGCCCTGGAGAACAGGGGCCCCTCTCCGGTGCTCCTGCGGGTTTACGTTCGGTGGTCTCCCCAGGCGCCCTTCGCCCGGTGGGAGCGGTGGCGAAGCGGCCTGGCGCGCGCGTTGCCCCGTCTGCTCCGACAGCCCCGCCTCTGGGAGGAAGGATGGGCAAAGGTTCTCCTGCCAGCGGAGGTGCGCCTGCGGATTCGGGAAGGAGAGGTGTGCGCCGAAGGCCCGCGGGGAAAGGTATGGACGTGGTTCGGCGCCCCTGCGCCTACCCGGCTTGCGCGCGCGGGCCGGGAAGTGGTTCTGGAGTACGTGCAGGAGATACCTCCCGGCGTGCGGGGGGAGGTCGTCTGGGGATTGGTGCCTTCGGAGGAGAAGCCGGAGGCGTGGGAGGCGGCCCTGACCTCCGCACGCCAATATGCCCGGTGGCTGGAGGCCGTGGCGACCTGCGTTGAAGACCCCCTTCGCCGATCCCTGATCGCGGCCGGGCTGAACGCTGCGCTGAGCGCGTTCAAGGAACTGGAGGGGGACTTTGCGGGCTTCACGGCGGGGCCGGACTACTTCTACCCGCCGCGCCTGTACTTCCGGGACGGGTACTGGACGGCGCAGGTGGTGCTCCCCTTCCGCCCCGACCTGGTGCGGCGCCACCTGTTGAGCCTGGCGCAGGGCGTTCACCCAGAGGGCTCCTGTCCCAGCGGCGTCTTCCCACCCGGCCTCTTCGGAAGGCCCGCCGACTGGCTCCCCAACCATTTGGACGCGCCCGCCTTCTTCGTCCTCCTTCTGGCCGACTATCTCCGCTTCTCGGAGGACTGGGGGATCCTGAGAGAGCGGGTTGGGGACGGAGGACCGTCGCTCTGGGAGGCGGCGCAGCGGGCCCTAACCTACCTCTCCGCTCAGGACCGGGACGGGGACGGGCTGCTGGAGAAGCCCCGGCGGCCCAACGACTGGGCCGATAACGTCTACCGCAGCGTCTGGGTGACGTACGACCAGGCGCTCTTTGCGGCGGCGCTGCGGGCGGGGTCCGTCATCGCCGCACGCCTGGGTCAAGAAACGCTCGCTCAGCGGTACCGGCAGGAAGCGGAACGGGCTCGGCGGGCCCTGGACCGCCTGTGGCTGCCCCAGCAGGGGCACTACGCCAACTATCTGCGCCCCGGCGGTGGGGAGACGAACCTCTCGGTGGATACCCTCACCGTCCTCTACTTCGGGCTGGCCGACGGGGAGAAGGCCCAGCAACTGCTGGCGGCCGCCCGCCGCCTGCAGACCCGGCACAACGAAGAACAGCCCTTCGGCGACTGGGGGGTTATGTGCGTCTTTCCCCCGTACCGCTATCCGGAGGACCTCTTCGGGAAAAGCGCGGACCCCTACCGCTACCACAACGGTGCCGACTGGCCCTACTGGGACGGGGTCTACGGCGCTGTCCTGCGGGAGCGGGAGGACCCGGACGCAGACTACGTGCTTACCCGCTGGTGGGAGTACGGGCTGGAGCGGGGATGGCTGACGCCGGTGGAATACTACTCCCCCGCCTATCCCGAAGGGGGCATGCTTCAGGGATGGAGTTCTATGCCTGCAGCGGCCCTCCTTCCGCCCGATCTCTGGACCGGTCCGTCCCGATTCCTCAACTCTCCGGAGGAACAATGAACCGCCATCGGAACGCCCTGGTTTCTGGCGCATCGTGCCGGATCCGGCCTTTGAGACCTCTACGGCGGCGGGTCCAACGCGCCCCTTCCGGTCTGCGCGGATGAGGCCACAATCAGGAGAGGAGGTTCACAGGTCTCTGAGCACGGAAAGGGCCTTCAGATCGCCGCCGACTTTGATCTGACCGGTCACGACCGCGGCCATCGGGTTGAGTTTCCCCTGGAAGATTTTCAGGGCCGTGGCTCCCTTCATCCTCACCCATGCGACGGCCTCTCCCTCCCCTTCTTCCAGCGTGACCCGGCCATCCACGATGACAAAACGGTAGACTCCGTCCGGGCCGAAGTCAAACTTGAGGGTCGCCGTCAGGCCGGGCTTCTTCCCGTCCAGGCGGCGGGCGACGTCTGCCAGCAGGGTCCGCAAGTTCCTTTCGGGGACGGGGACCGGTGACGGAGCGGCGGAGACGGATTCCGCCACAATGGGGACACCGGCGGCCTGAGGGGGCGCCTCTGCCGCAACGGGGACACCGGCAGCCTGAGGGGGCGCTTCCGCTGGAGCCCCGGGACGGGTCCAGTATTCCCGCAGGACATGGGCTGCCAGTTTGGGCCGGCGATCGCGTGTGAAGACTCCCTTCAGGTTCATTCCTCCGACCCGTCGGACCGACTGAGTGCTCTGAAAGTCGGCAAAGCACCAGACGTGCGTGCCGATCACGAAGTCCTTGCGACGAGCGACCTCCAAATAGCCCCGGATCAGTTCAGCCTGGTACTCCTCCGACCACATCAGGCCTCCGTGGAGTCCGGCGACGGCGTCCGCTCCAAACTCGGTCAGTAGAATGGGCTTACCGAATCGTTCATAGAGGAGGTCCAGTTCCTGATCCAGGGTGGCGAAGGCCTCTTCAAGACGGCCTCCCTGCTCGTACCATCCCCAGTATCGGTTGACGCAGATGACATCAGTGAACTCCTGCCACTCTAAGGGCGCGCCCATCATTCCTGTCAGCGTCACCGGCCGGGTCGGGTCCAAAGTGCGGACATGCTGAACCAGGTCGCGCAGGAACCTGGTTGCGTATTCGGGGACAGGGCTGGTGTCCTTGCCCGTCAGCCGGTCAATCAGATTGGGCAGCGTCGGCTCGTTGGCGACCGACCACATCACCACCGCCGCGCGGTTCTTATCCCGCGCGATCAGCTCCTCAATCATCCGCAGGCAGATCGCTTTCTGCCGGGCGACGGTGGCCTCATCGCCCAGAACCAAATTGGCCGCCGGAATCTCATCAATGACCAGGAAGCCCATCCGATCGGCCATCATCATCTCTTCTTCAGAGTACGGATAGTGAGAGGTCCGGTACGAATTCGCCCCCACCCAGCGCATCCGGTCGTAGTCCTGAACCAACAGGGGGAGATTCAGGCCGCGCCCGCTGGCAAAGAAATCCTCGTGACGCCCAAAACCCCGGAAGTAGACCGGCTCGCCGTTGAGGAGAAACTCCTTGCCACACACTTCCACCGTCCGCAGGCCCACGGGCAGGGTGTAGACGTCCTCTCCGGCGGAGACGGTCAGGTTGTAAAGGAAAGGGTCGGCGGGGGACCAGAGGCGAGCGCAGGGGACACGCAACTCCGCCGCTCCGACGGTGTCCCGGGAACGCATTTCCGTTTCTATGCGCTGTCCGTTGCCCGTTAGGGTGATCCGTCCCTTCGCTGGTCCTCCACAGACCTGCACCCTGACCTCCACCCGAGCGTCCTTTCCCTCCCGCCGGGTGATGACTGTGATGTCTTCAATGAAGCCCTGGGGAACAGCGCAGAGGACAACCGGACGGTGTATCCCGGCGTAGGGGAAGAAATCAAAGGTGGTGTCGGGATAACCGGGGGAAGGGCCTGTTTCGCCCATCCCTCCGGAGGGAACCCGGTCGGGGCGCAGATGGTTTTCCACTTTGAGAGCGATGACGTTCTCGCCGCCGAAGCGAATCTGGTCGGTGATCTCTAAGGCGAAGGGAAGATATCCGCCCTCGTGGGCGCCCACTTTCTGACCATTGACCCAGACAACGGCGCTGTAGTTGGCCGAACCAACGCGCAGGAAGATGCGCCTGCCCCTCCAGGCGGTCGGAACGCACACCCGGCGCAGATACCAACATGCGCCGAAGTAGTTGTAGAGGTCTGCGTACTGCTCGTTCCAGGAGCCAGGAACGGCGATCGGGCGCGGGCTTGGCAGGCTACTTGCGAAGCCCTGAGTTTCGCCGACCTCTCCGGGATCGGGCTGAAAGTCCCAGATGCCGGAGAGGTCAAAGAGGGAGCGGGACGGGTTTTGCTGAGGGTACAGCATAGGACCTCCTTTCACGCAGGAAGAGGAGAACTGTCGGCGGGCGCCTGCAGCAGGAGTTCCAGATGCCGGCGGAAATGGTCGCGCAGGCGAGCGGCGTACGCTTCGGCGTGCCGGGCCAGTTCCTCCCGAATCTGGGAGCCAAAAGCGGCCAGCACGGAGCCGAAGGTGACATGCAGAATCTGACGGGCATGAAAATGATCCAGCAGGGCCTGCAGGGGCAGGTCACTCGGAACTCGTGCCGGGTCCGCCGAGACATGATACGAGAGGCGGTCGGTTCCGTATCGCTCCAGGGCCAGGGCCCAGATGCGTTCCAGCAGGGCAGGGGAAGTTGTCGCCAGGGTACGCAGGGCCTCCAGATAGGAGGTCCCGGCGGTTTTGACATGAAACCGCCCACGGAAGTGCCGGACCAACAAGGGATAGACGCTGAATTTGTCCGAGCCGGAGTGGAGGCTGATTTTGTAGGTGCCGAAACGGGCCGCAACGGCCGCATGTTTGGCCATTGCAGCCTCCAGTGCGGCCAGGTCGCCGATGTAGTCCACGCCCTTCTCCCAGCGTCCAGGGAAGCGCAAAGCCAGGCTGGTGAACCGCACCCCAGCGCGGGTCAATTCGCTGGCGATAAAGAAGTGCTCCGGCGGTGTGGTGGGAGCGCTGGTTTCATCTACAGAGACCTCAAAGTCAAATTGGTCGGGGAGCATGTCGCAGAGGCGACGGTACATCTCCATCGCGTGCCGAATCGCTCGGCCGTACTTGACCAGCGCCCGCAGCAGGTTTTCCTCGTCCAGCATCCCCCAGTCCTCGTCGCCCTGGCCGAGGTAGAGCGCTGCGACTTCGTCCCAGTTCAGGTTCCGGGCCTTTTCCCGCAGGACAGGAAGAGGGTCGGTATCGGCATCATTATCCACGTATGCGCTGGGGTCCACCGTGTAGAAAGTGTAGCCGGCCTGGACGAAAGGGGGAAGATCTTCGGGGGTTTTCAGATGGTCGGCATCCGCACCCCAGGGGCCGTCCCATCCGGCGGCCTCTACGGCGCGCCGGGCATCGTCCAGAACCTGCTGAGGGGTGCGCCCCGTGCGAGCATTTTCCCGGACAGACTGCTGGGCAAAGACAGGAAGGATAGCGTGTTCTGTGCTCTGTATAGCCCGCAGGGCCTGAATGTGGCCGGGCGTCGCCAGGCCCAGACGGTCGCCGAAGCCGAAGGAGGGGGAAAGGCCGAGGGAGGTCAGCATAGGGCTCCTTTCTGATCGGATGGGGGTCGCTGCTGGTCGCCCAGCTTGTAGGCCCGTCGGGCCAGGCCGACGGCCAGTTCCTGCATCATCTCTTGTGCCTCGTCCATCTCCACGAGATGGCGGGCCACCAGGCCAGCGACCCAATTGGCGCAGGCCCGGCGCCAGAGGTCGTGACGGGCAGGGATGGAGCAGAAAGCGCGGGTGTCGTCGTTGAAGCCCACCGTATTGTAGAGGCCCGCCGTCTCTATGACCAGGTCCAGATAGCGGGCGATCCCGTTGGGGCTATCCAGAAACCACCAGGGCGGACCCAGTTTTAGGGCGGGGTAGTGCCCTGCCAGTGGCGCCAGTTCCCGGGAGTAGGTGGACTCATCCAGGGTAAAGACGATGAGGGTTAGACGGGGGTCGTTCCCGTATTTGTTCAGGAGCGGGAGGAGGTTCCGGGTGAACTCGGTCTGGACGGGGATGTCGGCGCCTCTGTCGGGGCCAAACCGCTCGTAGATCAACCGGTTGTGATTGCGCCAGGAGCCCGGGTGCAGTTGCATCACCATCCCGTCCTCCACACTCATCCGGGCCATTTCCATCAGCATATGGGCGGAGAATCGGGCTGCGTCGTTGGCGCAGGCCCGGCCCTTCAGAGCCCGCTGAAAGATAGCGTCGGCCTCACGAGGGGAGAGTTCGGCGGTGGCAGGAATCAGGACGGCATGGTCGGTGGCTGTGGCGCCCATAGAGCGAAAGAAGGCCCGCCGGTCTTCCAGGGCTCGGATGAAGGAAGCGTAGTCCACCACCTCTATGCCGCTGACAGCGCTGAGCCGCTCTATATTCTCCTTCCAGCCGGGGGTGTCTATGTTGACCACGCCATCGGGCCGGAAAGTGGGGACCACGCGGCCGTCCCAGCCGGATTCTCGGATGGCCCGATGATGCTCCAGGGGGTCGGTAGCGGCATCGGTGGTGGCGAGGACCTCTATGCGGAAGCGCGCAAAGAGGGCGCGAGGAGAGAACTCCGGGGAGGCCAGTTTTTCGGAAATCTCGTCGTAGAGGCGGTCGGCGTTGGCAGCGGAGGGGATTTCATCTATACCGAAGACTTCGCTCAGTTCGTAGCGCAGCCAAAAGCCGGAGGGGGTGGCCCGGAAGAGGTGGAAGTGAGCGCAGAAGAGGCGCCAGATTTTCCGGTGGTCGGCCTCCACCGGGCCACCGTCGGTCCGGGGAACGCCCAGGCTCTCCAGCGGGATGCCCTGGGAATAGAGCATCCGGGTCACATAATGGTCGGGGATAATTAAGAGGTCGGCAGGGGTGCCGAAGGTCGCGTTCGGGTCTGCAAACAGGCGCGGGTCCACGTGTCCGTGGGGAGAGACAATGGGGAGCCCGGCGACGGATTCGTAGAGTTCCCGCGCGATGGTCCGCACTGCTGGCTCAGGGCTGAAGAGACGGTCTGGATGAAGCATTGGCCCTCCTTATGAAAATGAGACGGCTGTATGCGCTGGTTCAGTTTCATGGAGGGATTCGTGATGTTTCCGCCGGCCCACTGCACCGACGGCCAGCACGCCAGCCAGAATGAGCGTCAAGCTGAAGCCCGTCAGCGGGATCGGCTGGTATCCCGGCAGGAGAAGAATCTGCCAGAGGACGGGGAGGCCGATGTAGGCGGCGTTGTAGACGGGAACCAGGAGGCTGGCGCGCGCCCCTTTGGCGAAGCCCACCTGGGTGAGCAGAAAGGCCAGAAAGCCGATCACGAAGGAAGAGGCGAAGATCGCCCCTCCCACAGCATTGGAGGGGATGATACCGGGCCGACCACCGTAATTTTGTCCAACGCCTTTCAGGAAGGGTTCCAGGCTGCCCAGCCCCCCGGCCAGCAGGCCGAAGGAGACAGCGATAAGGCGCAGGTTTCGGGAACGGCTCGCGGCAAGGACAAAGGTTGTGCTGATCGCCAGCCAGATTCCTACGGCTGAGAAGAAGGCGAGGAGATTCATCGTAAAGCGGTCCATTGTCCCGCCCCGAATGAGGTTTTCGTAGCCAACACCCAGCGTCCCCAATATAATGGCCGTCGCTCCCAGCGCTTCCCGAAAGGTGATTTTCTCTTTCAGCACCACGGCGGCATAGACCATCAGGAAGACGAGCCCCACGCCGAAGACACTGCTGAAGAGGGCCGGAGGGCCATACGGCTGGGCTAAAATAGACCAGATGAAGAGGGTGTTGTTCAGGATAACACCGATCATGTAGATGATGGGCTTTTTCATTCCCCCCTCTACCGGCTGACCGCTTTTCTTCAATCGGGCCCGGAGTTGGTCTAAGGCCTCTATTCCCTGACGCTCCAGGGCCTTGGCCAGATGGGTCTGGATGGTGGAGATGATGCCCAGTAAGAGGACAAGTGGGATGTTGGTCATGGCGTTCTCCTCCGGGATATGTCGGAAAGGATGACCTGCAGGGCAGCTGGGTTGGCTCGGTGCAGGAATTCGCCTCTGGCCCAGTAGACGGAGAAGTGGCCGCCCAAGGACTCCACAACGGCCTGAATGGCCGGGACGAACTCCAGATAGCGGGGGTCGTTGTAGCAGCAGAGGTCATACTCGTTGAGCACCTGAATCTGGGACCGCCCCGCTGCGCCCAGAATGGAGAGATCCTCAAAACTGGCGATGCGGAAGAGTTCGGGAAGGTTTTCTTCCCAGTCGCCCCAGTTCCGCCGAGGTTGTTCAAACCGAAAAGCCAGCGGAAGACCTCCGGCGATGGGGTAACTGCCGTCCACACGCGGGTCTACTGCCGCAGCCAGAATCGTCACCCAGCCGCCGCCGGAGAGGCCAACCACGAAGATGTCGGTGAATCCCGCCGCCTCAGCCTGGTTGACCGCCGCCACGACTGGCTCCACAAAATAGCGCAAAGGGTGGCCCTCGGTCACTTCGTCCAGGTAGGCCATCTGGCGGTGTTCCCGGATGGTCAATTTCCCGTAGGAGGGCAGGTCCACCACGACCCCGGAAGTCTGCTGACCGATAAGGGGCAGATTGAGTCGCCAGACGGTGTATCCGGCCTCCAGGAAGGCCCGGATCGCGGCCCGATCGCGGGCGGTGTATCCCTCGTGGCCGGTGTGGTAAAGGACCAGCGCGCCGTTGGGATGAGGGGGGACAGAAACGGCGATGAACGAGGTAAACCCGTTGGGCAGCCGGACCAGCATTCCGCCGTCGGCGGCCTCCGGGAGGGTGGTCGGGAGTTGGGGGGAGCCGAACAGGAATTCGGTCAGTTCCCGGCGGATCGCCTCCGCGTCGGCGTTGGTGCGAATGCGAATGACGGGAAGGAGGACGGCCTCCGACGGCCGAAGGGCGGCAAACCAACCAGTGAGGTGAAGAGCCACCCCCAGGCCGACGATGGCCATCGTCAGGGCACCGAGGAAAAACCCCAGGATAGAAGACCGAATCGGGGACATACCAACTGCTGCTCCGCTGCCGATTCCCGTATCCTCTATACCCCCGCATAAGCGCTGAAGCCGCCGTCCACCGGCACCACAACCCCGGTCACGAAGGCGCTGGCCGGTGAGGCCAGCCAGACCACCGTGCCGATGAGGTCCTCCGGCGCTCCGAAGCGCCCCATCGGCGTGTGGGCCAGGATCGCCTGCCCGCGCGGGGTGAGATGGCCCGCTTCGTCCAGCAGAAGGTAGCGGTTCTGCTGGGTGAGGAAGAACCCCGGCGCGATGGCGTTGACCCGGAGGCGGGGAGAATACTCCTGGGCCAGGTGGACGGCCAGCCACTGGGTGAAGTTGACCACCGCGGCTTTGGCCGCTGCATAGCCCACGACTCGGGTCAGGGGACGAAAGGCCGCCATGGAGGCAATATTGAGGATGACGCCCTCCCCTGCTTCGGCCATCTGCTTGGCAAAGACCTGGGAGGGGAGGATCGCCCCGCCGAATAGGTTGAGGGCTACGACCTTCTCCAGCGCTTCCAGCGGCAGGTCAAAAAAGGACCGGTCCGGTCCCACTGTCGCCTCTGGAAGATTGCCTCCCGCCAGGTTGACCAGAATGTCTACCCGTCCCACCTCCCGCCGGACCTGTTCGGCTACCGCCTCTATCTCTCCCCGGTCTAGGACGTCCATCCGGTAGCCCCAGGCCTTTAGGCCCTCTGCCCGGAGCATATCCACCCGCTCGTCCGGTGAGCGCCGGTCGGTGATCACCAGGCGGGCCCCGGCCCATCCCAGCCCCCGGGCGACGGCCTCGGCCAGGACACCTGCGCCGCCCGTCAGCAGGGCGACCTTCCCCTCCAGGGAGAACAGTTCCTTCAGACGCTCCATGGCGACCTCCCCTGTGGACGCGGTGAGATGGTTTCCTCCCATTCGGTGTGAAAAACTCCCGGGCGGTCTATCCGCCGGTAGGTGTGAGCACCGAAGGCGTCCCGTTGGGCCTGGATCAGGTTGGCCGGAAGCCAGGCCCGGCGCATTGCCTGAAGGTACTCCAGCGCGCTCCCCAGGGCCGGCATCGGTACCCCTGCCTCCAGCGCCCACCGCCGGGCCCGTATCGCTCCAGGAAGCCGTTGCCGAATCTGCTCCAGAAACCGGGGGTGAAAGAGTAGATGGGGGTTCTCCGGATCTTCCCGAAGGATTTCCTCCAGGAAAGGGAGCCAGCGGGCCCGGATGATGCACCCGGCCCGCCAGATCCGCAGGACTTCCGCCCGGTCGGTCCCATACTGGTACTGCCGGGAGGCCTCGTGGAACAGCCAGAGCCCTTGGGAGAAGGCGACCAGAAGGGTCAAGTTGAGTCCGTCCTCCAGGTCGGCGAGGAACCCCTCCGGCGCCGCCGGGACGGGCCCTGGCCAGGGAAGCAGGGCCGCCAGACGTTCCCGGTGGGCCTTGAAGTGGGAGAGAGTGCGAGCGGTCACCGCCGCCGTCAGTGTCGGCGCGGGCACCCCCAGTTCCAGCGCACTCTGGGCCGCCCAGCGCCCCGTCCCCTTCTGTTCCGCCTCATCCAGAATCCGCTCCACCAGCGGTTCCCCCGTTTCCGGGTCCCGGTAGCGGAGCACCCGGGCGGTCAGTTCCGTCAGGTACGCCTGAAGGGCCCCCTCATTCCAGCGCGCAAAGACCTCCGCCGCCACTTCCGGGGACATCCCCATCCCCGTCCGCATCCCGTCGTAGGCCTCGGCGATGCCCTGCATAAAGGCGTATTCTATGGCGTTGTGGACCATTTTGACAAAATGGCCTGCACCGCCCCGCCCCATGTAGGCACAGCACGGCCCGGCGTCGCTGACCGCAGCGATGCGGGTCAGCATCTCCTCCACCGCTGCATAGGCCTCCGGGGAGCCGCCCGGCATCAGAGAGGGGCCCAGTAGAGCCCCTTTCGTTCCTCCGCTGATGCCGAGGCCCAGGAAGCGGATGCCCTCGGCCGCCAGGGCCTGCATCCGACGCTCGGTGTCAGCGAAGTGGGAGTTCCCACCATCCATCACCACGTCCCCTTTCTCCAGAAAGGGGAGCAACTGCTCCAGCACTTCGTCTACCGCTGTCCCGGCCCGCACCATCAGCAGAATACGCCGGGGACGCACCAGGCAGCGCGCCAGGTCGTCCAGCGAGTAGGCCGCACAGAGGGCCTCCTCCCGAACCTGTTCCAGAAAGGCTCGGGTCTGGTCCGCCGTCCGGTTGTAGACACAGACGCGGAACCCGTTGCGCGCAAAATTCAGGGCCAGGTTCTGGCCCATTGCGGCCAGGCCAATCAAGCCAAGGTCGGCACCGTTCATTTCCCCTCCTGGAGTGGAAGTGAGATCAGAAATTCTGCCACCCGCTCGGGCTCAGACGCAAAGCCCTGGGGCTTTTTCAGTTCGGGGAAGAGAACCTGTCGCCAGAGAATAGTTTTTTAGTTCCGAAAAGAGCGTGTATCCAAGCACGGCGGTGGACCGTCGGGCTTTCGTTTGTGTCCTTCGGGGATTTCAATCAGAGAGAACGCGCAAAGGCTGTCGCCAGGTCGGCCAGCAGCGCCTGAAAGGCGTGGAACTGCTCCCGATAGCGGGGCACCCAATCCGCTACGGGCTCATAGACCCGAACAGGCATGTCCATTTGCGCCGAGGGGAGGTCTGGAGCAGCGCCGGACGCAACCCGGGCCAGGACGGCGCCCCCCACCAGCGCAGGCTCTGGAATCTCGGGGACCTCCACCGGCATTCCGAAGACGGAAGCCAGGATCCGCATCCAGAGGTCGGAACGGGCGCCTCCACCGCCGGCCCGGAGACGCCGGGGCATCAGGCCGTTTTCGGCCAGCGCCTCCAGGACCAGCCGGAGGGCAAAGGCCACTCCCTCCATCGCAGCCCGGAGCAGATGCCCCGGTCCGTGGTGGGCCCGCAGGCCAAAGAGGACGCCGCGGGCCCAGGGGCTGATCTCAGGAAACCGCTCCCCGGTCAGAAACGGCAGAAAGAGCAGGTCGGTCGGCTCCTTTGCGTCTATCCGGGCTTCCTGTTGCGGGATGTCCAGGCCTAACAGTTCCTGCAACCACTGGAGGGTGCTCCCGGCATTGTTGATGGCGCCGCCAGGGAACCACAGCCCTCCGGCCAGATAGTAGGTCTGCAGGCGCATCCGGGGGGAGGAATCCAGGACGGGGTGGTCGGCAGCCCGGCGGACCATCGCCGTTGTCCCCAGGTTCATCACTCCGACCCCCGGGGCGATTGCTCCCAATCCCAACCCCACCGCACCGCCGTCGTAGACGCCAGCGATCACCTCTGTTTCTAACGAAAGCCCCAGCGCTTCCGCTGCCTCTGGTCGGAGCGGGCCCAGAACCGTCTCCGGCGCCACAGCCTCCGGCAGTTGCTCCTCCGTTATTCCCGCCAGGGCGAGGAGATCCGGGGCCCACCGGAGCGTGCGCACATCCATCAGTTGGCTGGCTGTGGCGGTGGAGAAGTCCGTCACAGGCCTTCCGAACAGCCGGAGGAGTAGATAGGCCTTAGCGTCCAGAAGCCACCGTGCGGAACGAAAGATTTCCGGCCTGCGGGTCCGCAGCCATTCTATCTTTGCCAGTGGGTACTGAAAGAGGGGCGGGCATCCGGTGTGCTGGTAAACGGTCCGAAAGTCTGTCCGCTCCAGCAGCCCCGGAAAGGTCTCCAGGGATCGGGTGTCCTGGAGGGTGAGGATTCCTGTCAGGGGAGCACCCGATTCGTCCACCGGCAGGAGGCCCAACTGGTACGCGGAGAGGACCATCCAGCGGACTCCCGCCGGGTCTTCGACGACCACCTCCCGGACGGCGTCCACCAGACGGGTCCAGAGGGTTTCGGGGTCGTGCTCGGCCCGGCCCGTTTCGTCCCGGACGACGGGGAGTTTCCGGATAGCCAGGCGCTGCAGACGTCCGTCCGCCCCCAGGACCCCTGCCTTCAGGTGGGTTGTGCCAACGTCCACGGCCAGAATCTGCCTCCCGCCGGTGGGAGCGGGGGAGGAGAGTGAGAGACATTTGCGTCTCTCCACCTTCATCATCTGCGTTCCCCCAGTCGGAGCGCTCGGGCGTGGGGGATGACCTCCGGATTCACTACCTCCTCCGGGACCTCCCCTCGCAGGACGCGCTCCACGTCGGCGACCATCTTCTCTCCCATCCGGCGCAGCGTCTCCCAGGTGTAGGCAGCGATGTGGGGGACAACCAGCACGTTAGGAAAGCGAAGAAGGGGGTGGTCTGGCCCGATGGGCTCCCCCTCTACCACGTCCAGCGCGGCTCCGGCCACCCGGCCCGACTCCAGGGCGGCGATCAGAGCGTCTTCATCTATCAGTTCCCCCCGCGCCGTGTTCACCAGCACAACGCCAGGCTTCATCCGGGCAAAGGCCTCGTGGGAGAGCAGGTGGTAGTTTCGCTCTGTGAGTGCTGCGTGGAGGGAGAGGATGTCGGCCTTTTCCAGAAGGGTCTCCAGGCTCGCCGGTTCCGCTCCAGCGGCCCGAATGGCCTCCGGAGGGACCTCCGGGTCATACGCAAGGACCCGGGCGCCGAAGCCGCGGGCGAGGATTTCTCCCACCCGACTCCCGATGTTGCCGAACCCGACCAGGCCGACGGTTTTTCCCCGGAGTTCGTGCCCGACGAAAGCGGCACGCTGGGCCCATTGTCCTTCCCGCACTGCGGCGACGGCCTGCGGGATGAGGCGAAGGACAGCCAGCATCAGCGCGACCGTCGCTTCGGCTACCGCGTCCCGCTCTGCTGGGCCCGGCACCCGGGTGACCAGAACGCCACACGCCGTGGCAGAGGGAAGGTGGATGTTATCCACCCCGATGCCGTGGCGAGCGATGAGCCAGGTCTCGTCCTTATGGGCGAAAAACTCGGGAGAGAAGCGAGGCGTGACGCTGACGATGAGGATGGGAAAGCCCTGCAGGGCGCGGGCCAGGTCGGCCCCTCCGATGGAGGCAGGAACCTCCACCCGCTGGACCTCTCCCAGGCGGGCCAGCCGTTCTATGTGTTCCGGGAAGTACCGGCCGAAACTACTGGAGTTGACGATGGCAATGCGCATGCGAGCACCCTTCAAGAGAGTGATAAGCCCGGAGGTAAACCGGTCAGACTTCGTGGTAAAGCCCCTTCGGGGGTTAAAGAACCCTCACCTGGTTATCTCCCTGATCCCTTTCCCCTCCCCATCGGAGGGGAGGCTCTCATCCTCCCCATCTCTCTGGCACCCTCTCCTTCTCATCGGGGGGAAGGGGAAGGGAGGGGGTTGAGGAGCGGCGACAAGGCTGTTCCTCAGAACTCCTTCCGCTCTTCCTTTCCTTAGACTTTGGCCTTTTTGCCCGTGGCGTCTCTGCACGGGCTTCTGACCCTTTCCGCGGCCCAAAAAGGAGTTTATTTTTCGCTGTGGCGGCGAAGCTACCGTAGTGAAAAATATTTTCTTTTTGCTATTCTGTGGCTATCGGAGACGGTTTTCATTCCCCAAAAGAGGCCAAACCTCAGGGGAGGGACTGGGGAAGGGACGAGGGCCCTCACCCTTGAGGGAGAGAAAAGACCGAAGAGTCGGAATCTGTACAGTCAGAAACCATCTTCCTGAAGCGCAATTCCCGGGAACCGATTCCCTCGTGGGGATTATATCACAACTCTTCCCCAGCAGTAACGGAGAACGTCTCTCCTTTCCGGCGGCGCATCCCTTCCGGCAGGGGAGAGCCATCCCAGCGCTGCGCCTGGACCGGCCGTTCCAGGAAGTCGGCCCTGAACCGGAGGCGAACTCCCTTTGAGAGGGGCCCGAAAAGGGCTGGAAAAGCGGGACAAAACGGCCTCTCCATTCGGGCGATTCCAGCCACCCTCTGGATGCTCCCTGAGAGTATATCTGAAAAATGCTAAAGATCGCGTAGAACGGGCGAATAGCCTGTAGCACAGGCTGTTAGCCTGTAGCGCAGGCTGTTAGCCTGTAGCACAGGCTGTTAGCCTGTAGCGCAGGCTGTTAGCCTGTAGCGCAGGCTGTTAGCCTGTAGCACAGGCTGTTAGCCTGTAGCACAGGCTGTTAGCCTGTAGCACAGGCTGTTAGCCTGTAGCGCAGGCTGTTAGCCTGTAGCGCAGGCTGTTAGCCTGTAACGCAGGCTGTTAGCCTGTAACGCAGGCTGTTAGCCTGTAGCGCAGGCTGTTAGCCTGTAGCGCAGGCTGTTAGCCTGTAGCGCAGGCTGTTAGCCTGTA
>JANXAH010000157.1 GCA_025062415.1 Anaerolineae bacterium
GGCGAGGAAGAATCCAGACGTCCAGATCGCTGCGCATCTTCTCTCCTGCGTAGATGGATAGAAACTGATCTTTCGCAACCAGGCGCGACTGCAGTAGGCTTGGGGAAATTTTAGCACATTCTGCAGGGTTCGCCAAATGGGGAAAAAGGGTGCGGCGGGCGGCTCTGCCGCCCGCCGCACCCCTGAAACCTGAGAGGTCGGCAACTACTCCCTCTCCTGCTCCCGCTCGCGCTTGGCCTCCTCTATGATGCTCTGTGCCAGGTGCGGCGGGACCTCCTCGTAGTGGTCAAACTCCATCCAGAAGATGCCGCGCCCCTGAGTCATACTGCGCAGTTCGGTAGCGTAGCGCTGCATCTCCGCCAGCGGCGCCAGCGCCGTGATAGTGCTCTTCCCACCGCTCTGCTCCATTCCCAGCACGCGCGCTCGTTTCGTGTTCAGGTGGCCCATCACGTCGCCCGTGAACTCCTCCGGGACGGTGATGGTGAACTTATAAATGGGCTCCAGCAACACCGGCCCCGCGCCCATCATCACCTTCTTAAAAGCCTCTCGCCCGGCGATCTGGAAGGCGATGTCTTTGGAGTCCACCGGATGCTCCTTCCCGTCGTAGACGACGGCCTTTACGTCCACCACGGGATACCCGGCCAGCACTCCGCTCTCCAGCACTTGCCGGATGCCCTTCTCAATGGATGGCTGAAAGGACGAGGAGATGGCGCCGCCGAAGACCTCCCACCCATACTCAAAACCAGCTCCGCGCGGCAACGGTTCCAGCCGCATATGGACTTCGGCGAACTGACCGGCGCCGCCTGTCTGCTTCTTGTGTCGGTAATAGTCGGAGTGGACGCGGGTGATGGTCTCCCGGTAGGGCACCTTGGGGATAGACGTCTCCACTGCGACGCCGAAGCGGTTTTCCATCCGCCGGACGGCGATCTCCACGTGGGCCTCGCCCATCCCTTCCAGGATCGTCTCCCGGGTGCCCGGTTCCTGCCGCCAGTGGAGCGTTGGGTCCTCCTCGCAGATGCGGGTGAGGGTGGGGGCCATCTTGGCCTGGTCGGCCTTGCTCTTGGGCCGGACCGCCACCGCAAAGAGCGGGTGTGGAAAGACCGGCCCCGGAATCTGCACCAACCGGCTCCGGTCGCAGAGGGTGTCGCCGGTGATGGTTTCGGTCAGTTTGGCCACTGCGCCAATGTCGCCCGCGTGAAGCCGCGTGACGGTAATCTGCTCTTTGCCCCGCATCACGTAGAGGGTGCTCAGCCGCTCCTCCACGTTGGCCCGGGTATTCCAGAGCCGGGTGTCCGGATTCAGCGCGCCACTGTAGAGGCGGAAGTAGGTCAACTTGCCCACGTAGGGGTCAGCGGTTGTCTTGAAGACCAGCGCGGCCAGCGGTTCCGAATCGCTGGGGACCAGTTCCACCTCTTCGCCGGTGGGGGTTGCTGCCTTGATGGGTCCCCGGTCGGCCGGAGAAGGAGCAAACGCAACCAGCGTGTCCAGGAGCGCGCGTGTGCCGATATTAGCCGTCGCCGCGGCGGCCAGCACCGGGATCACCGAACCCTTCAGGATGGCGGCCCGAAGCCCGCGCTGGATCTCTTCCTCCGTCAGTTCCTCCCCTTCCAGGTACTTGACGATGAGTTCATCGTCTCCCTCGGCGGCGGCCTCCATGACGGCAATACGCGCCTCCTCAGCCTGGTCCCGCAGGTCGGAAGGGATGTCCGCCAGTTTCCCCTCCGGCCCCATATAGGCCTTCATTTTCACCAGGTCCACCACGCCCGCGAAGTCGGCTTGAGAGCCGATGGGGAGGTGCAGCGGGATGAAATTCTTCCCGCTGAAGGCATTCCGCAGCGACTGCAGCGCGCGGGAGAAGTCGGCATTCTCCCGGTTCATCTTGTGAATGACGACCATCCGGGGCAGTTGCTGCTGCTCCGCATAGCTCCAGACCAACTCCGTGCCGACTTCCACACCCCCGACAGAGTCCACCAGGACCAGCGCCAGGTCCGCAACCCGGATGCCGCTGATGACCTCCCCGATAAAGTCCAGATAACCGGGGGTATCCAAGACATTCAGTTTACAGCCGCCCCACTCCACCGGGATGAGGGTGAGGCTCAGCGAGATGCGCCGACGGATCTCCTCCTCGTCAAAATCTGAGACGGTGGTCCCGTCTTCCACCCGTCCCATCCGGTTGATGGCGCCACTGGTGAAGAGCATCGCCTCCGCCAGGGATGTTTTTCCACTGCTTCCGTGACCCAGGAGGACAATGTTTCGCAATTGATGCGTTGCGTACTCCTTCAACTCCGACCTCCCTCTGAATTCAATGGCTTTCTTGCGGCGGTATTGTAAATGAAAATGGGAAAACTGTCAATCCTCGCCCGTCCGGTTCCATCTTGACACATTGGGACGACGGGATACAATACCCGCAGAGCAGCGGAGTGGAGCAGGCCTCTTATCCGATTTCCCAAATTTATCCCAACTTTTGTTTGGGATATTCCTTTCCCATACTATCCCCCAGGAGGAGCGACGCGATGGACCTACGACTCAGCGACGAACACCGTATGATTCGGGACATGGCCCGGGACTTCGCCCAAAAGGAGATCGCTCCTATCGCAGCCTACTACGATGAGACCGGTGAATTCCCCTTTGAGACCGTCCGGAAGATGGGCGCGATGGGCTTTATGGGCATTGAAGTTCCCGAAGAGTACGGCGGGCAGGGGCTGGACACCCTGGCCTATGTCCTGGCCCTGGAGGAAATCTCCAAAGTGGATGCCTCCCACGGCGTCATCATGTCCGTCTGCAACTCCCTCTACTGCTACGGTATTCTCTACTATGGCACCGAGGAGCAGAAGCAGAAGTTCCTGCGGCCCGTCGCCAGTGGGGAGGTCATCGGTGCCTACGCCCTGACGGAGCCTCAATCTGGCTCCGACGCAGGCAACATCCGTACCACCGCCGTCCGCTCTCCCGATGGCTCTTACTACATCATTAACGGCACCAAGTCCTGGATCACCAGTGCCCCCGTCGCCAAATACATTGTCCTCTTTGCCCAGACAGACCCCAATGCCCAGCCTCGCCACCGGGGGGTCACTGCGTTCATCATTGACACCGACCTGCCCGGCTTCCACCGGGGCAAAACGGAGCCGAAACTGGGCATCCGGGCCTCTGCGACCTGCGAGATTCACCTGGAGGACTACCGCTGTCCGGCGGAGAACCGGCTGGGCGAGGAGGGGGAGGGGTTCAAAATCGCGATGTCCATCCTGGATGCGGGGCGTATCGGCATCGCTGCGCAGGCTTTGGGCATTGCGGAAGCCGCATACGAAGCGGCCGTCCAGTATGCGCGGGAGCGCTATGCCTTCGGCCAGCCCATTGGCCAGTTTGAGATGATTCAGCAGAAAATTGCCGATATGAAGTGCCGGATTGAGGCCAGCCGTCTGCTGATGTACCAGGCCGCGCTGGCGAAGGAGGAGTTCAAGCGGACGGGGCGCCGCTACACGCTGGAGGCCTCCATGGCGAAACTCTTCGCTTCCGAGACGGCGACCTTTGTGACCAAGGAGGCCCTCCAGATTCATGGTGGGATGGGCTACAGTAAGGAACTGCCCATAGAGCGGTATTTCCGGGACGCGAAGGTCACGGAAATCTACGAGGGGACCAGCGAGATTCAGCGGCTGGTTATTGCCCGGCTGGAGACGGGCCTGCGGTAGAAAGAGGGCGGCGGGGGGGGGCCCCCCCCCGCCCCCCGCGCCGCCCCCCCCCCCCCCCCCCCGCGGGGGCAGGACACCGCGGGCCCCACC
>JANXAH010000170.1 GCA_025062415.1 Anaerolineae bacterium
ACCGACACCGCTCTGGAAACGGCACGCTTCTACGGCGCCACTTACGCCGACGTCCGCATCGTCCATCGGAAAACCCAGCAGATAGAAGTCCGAAATGGCGCGGTCAGCGGGCTGACGCAGACCGAAACCCACGGCTTCGGCGTCCGCGTTGTCGCCGACGGCGCGTGGGGGTTTGCCGCCAGCAGCGTCCTCACCCGTGAGGAGGTGGAACGGGTGGCCGCGGAGGCGGTCCGCATCGCCCGCGCCAGCGCAACCGCGCTCCGGGAACCCGTGGACCTGGGCCCACCGGAGGTCCACGTGGATACCTACCGCACACCCTACAAAATAGACCCCTTCTCCGTCCCGCTGGAGGAGAAAATTGGCCTGCTCTTGGCCGCCGACGAGGCGATGCGGCGGGTGCCCGGCGTCCGGGTCTCCCGCGGGTCCGTCGTCTGCTGGCGGGAGAACAAAGTCTTCGCCAGCACTGAGGGCTCCTACATTGAGCAGGAAATCACCGAAGTCGGCGGGGGAATCGTCGCCTACGCGGTGGACGAGCACGAGATGCAGCAGCGCTCCTACCCCAACTCCTTTGGCCGCGACCAGCGGACCGGTGGCTGGGAGATCGTCCTGGAGATGGACCTGCCCGGCAACGCGGAGCGCATCGCTCAGGAAGCCGTGGCACTGCTGACCGCGGACCCCTGTCCCGCAATGGTGACGACCCTCATCCTGGGGCCCACCCAACTGGCCCTCCAGGTCCACGAATCCTGCGGCCATCCGACGGAACTGGACCGGGTCTTCGGGAGCGAAGCGGCCTACGCGGGCACCAGTTTCCTCACCCCGGACAAACTGGGGACCTTCCGCTACGGCTCCCCCATCGTCAATCTGACCGCCGACGCAACCATCCCCGGCGGCCTGGGGACCTTCGGCTACGATGACGAAGGGGTCCCGGCCCAGCGGGTCCCCCTGGTCCGGGAGGGCATCTTCGTCGGGTACCTCAGTTCACGGGAGACGGCGGTCCGGCTGGCCCGGCTCCTGGGCAAAGACCCCGCGCAGGCCCGATCCGGCGGCGCGATGCGCGCCTCCGGCTGGGACCGCATCCCTCTGGTCCGGATGACCAACGTCAATCTGGAGCCGGGGGAGTGGACCTTTGAGGACCTGATCGCCGACACCGATGAGGGCATCTATATGGAAACGAACCGCTCCTGGTCTATAGACGACAAGCGGCTCAACTTCCAGTTTGGGACGGAGATCGCCTACGAAATCCGGCGGGGCAAGATGGTTCGGCTCCTGAAGAACGCCCTCTACACGGGCATCACACCCCAGTTCTGGGGCTCCTGCGATGCCATCTGTAATGCCGACCACTGGCGGGTCTGGGGGACGCCGAACTGTGGTAAGGGACAGCCGTTGCAGGTCGCCCACACTGGCCACGGCGCTGCCCCCGCCCGATTCCGCAACGTTCAGGTGGGAAGCAAGGGCTAACCCACCACACACTACACAACACGCACCACGCAAGGAGGTTTGAGATGCGACGGGAACCGGATCGGGAACGCATTCGCCGACAAAACCGCAAGCGGAAACTGCGCCATCTACGGAAGCGATTAGCCCAGACGAAGGACCCGGCCCTGCGCAAGCGGCTGATAGAGAAAATCCGGCGTATCAGCCCAACTGCGCCTGTGCCTGAGGCGTAGTTTTTTCACCACCAAAGACACGAGGGCACGAAGCCAATTGTTGATTTTTCCGTTTCGTCTTCGTGTCCTGGTGGCAAAATCCCGCGGTAAAATCCCAAGGAGAAAAATGCTGGGAGAGAAAGCCATCCGGGAGATGCTGGGGCGGGTTCTCGCCCTCTCCAGGGCTGAGGAGACGGAAGTCCTGTTCTTCGGCCTGGAGGAGCGACTGACCCGCTTCGCCAACAACACCATCCACCAGAACGTCGCCGCGGCGGATGCGGCGGTCGTCGTCCGGGCTGTGGTGGGCCGGCGGGCTGGCATCGGTGTGACCAACGATCTCTCCGATGCCGGGCTGGAGCGGGCTGCGGAGGAGGCATTGGCCGCAGCCCGCCTTCAGCCGGAGGACCCCCACTTTCCGGGGTTGCCGGAGCCAGTCCCCGTGGAGCCCGCCCTGGCCTTTGACGAACGAACTGCGGCGTATACCCCCGAAGACCGGGCGCGCCCGGTCGCCGTCGTCTGCCGGAGGGCCCAGGAGGTGGGGGTCTCCGCCTCCGGCGCCTTCCGCACGGCGGTCCACGAGTTCGCCGTCGCCAACAGCCGCGGCCTCTTCGTCTACCACCCCACCACCATCGCCGACCTGACCACCGTAGCGATGACGGAGACCAGCGCCGGATACGCGGCGGGCGCCTCCTGGCGTGTGGAAGAAGTGGACGTTATCGGGTTGGGAGAGAGGGCCATCGGGAAAGCCCTGCGGGGACAAAACCCCCGGCCCCTGGAACCCGGCGTCTACACCGTCGTCCTGGAGCCCTCCGCTGTGGGCGACATCGTGGACTTCATCGCCGGGATGGCGGGCGGGATGGCCGTCGCCGAGGGACGGAGCTGGATGACGGGCCGGGAGCCCGGCGAGGTCGTCGCTTCTCCGAAAATCTCCATCTGGGACGACGGACGAGACCCGGCGGGCTGGCCGATGCCCTTTGACTTTGAGGGAATGCCCCGTCAGCGGGTGGACATCATCCGGGAGGGGCGGGTGGGGAGCCCCGTCTACGACCGACGGTGGGCAGCCCTGGCAGGCCGGACCACGACGGGCCACGCGCTCCCTCCGGTGAACCCCTTCTCCCCCTGGCTGACGGCGGCCTCCGCTGGGCCGCTCCCCCTCCATCCGACGATGGGGCCGGGAGAGCACACCCTGGAAGAGATGATCGCCTCCACGGACTACGGCCTCTACGTCACCCGGTTCCACTATACCCGCGTCGTTCACCCGCGGGAGGCCGTCATCACCGGGATGACGCGAGACGGCACCTTCCTGATTGAGCACGGAGAACTCACCGTCCCTGTCCGCAACCTGCGGTTCACCCAGAGTTACGTGGAGGCGCTGGCAAAGGTGGAGATGGTGGGGCGGGAGGTTCACTGCGAGCGGCCCGACTTCACCATCGTCCGGGCGCCGGCGCTGAAGATCGCCGAGTTCCGCTTTACTGGGGCAACGGAGTTTTAACAGCCCCTGCAAATGAACTGGGAAGATCGGTACCTGGACGTTCTGCAGCGTGCAGAACAGTTATGAAAAGGCGAGCGCGGTTTCCCCTCCTGGTCTATACTCCCCTGCGGCGCTGGGGTTCCCTGGGGCTGCTGACAGTTATCGTCACCGGGGCCTTCTGGCTCCTCCTGCCGCGCGTTCTTGGACCAACCCCGCTGCGCCCGTTGGTCCTGCTGGCTATCCTGGCCGGTCTGACGCTTTGGGCCTACGGTACCTTCGCCCCGCGGGTCGCCCACGTCCGCTGTGAGCCGGGCGCGCTGCGCCTCCAGAGCCCACTGATGCCCCTGCTCATCTCCTACCGGCGTGTGGAGCGGACCCGAACGGTCCCGATGGGCGCCGTCTTTGACCCCCGAAAGGACGGGGCCGTCCGCCGCTGGCCGCCAGAATATCTGGGGATGACCGCTGTGGCTGTAGACCTGAAGGACTATCCAGTGCAGCCCTGGTGGCTGCGGCTCTGGTTTGACCGCCACCTGTTTCAGCCGGATCGGCCCGGCCTGGTGCTCCTGGTGGATGACTGGCTGGGCCTCTCTCAACAACTGGATGGCGCCCTGAGCGCATATCGGGCCCGCCGGGCCCGCTCCGGGTAGGAGAACCGCGAGCCGTTGTCCTGCAATCTGCAGAGATTTCAGGGAGGTGTCCAATGGAACTGCTGACCGTGCGCATCCAGAAGCCCGATAACGTCAATTTCATCCTGGGGATGAGCCATTTTATCAAGACTGTGGAGGACATCCACGAAGTGCTGGTGAACACGGTGCCGGGCATTCGTTTTGGCCTGGCTTTCTGCGAGTCCTCCGGCCCCGCCCTCGTCCGCCTGACTGGGACCGACCCGGAGATGATAGAACTGGCGAAACAGAACGCGCTGGCCATCGGGGCAGGGCACTCTTTCATCCTCTTTCTGGCCCCTGGCTTCTATCCCATCAACGTCCTCAACGCTATCAAGATGGTTCCCGAGGTCTGCCGCATCTTCTGCGCCACGGCCAACCCTGCCGAAATCATCGTCGCCCAGACGGAACAGGGGCGGGCCATCCTGGGAGTTGTGGACGGCGTGAGCCCGAAGGGTGTGGAGGGGCCGGACGACGTGGCCCATCGGAAAGAATTCCTGCGGAAGATCGGCTATAAACTGTAATGGAAACTCCATCCCTTTTCCTGGCTGCACTGGCGGGATTGGCGTCTTTTCTTGCCCCCTGTGTCCTCCCGATGGTGCCGGCCTACATTGGCTACCTGAGCGGACGGGCTGTCGCGGGAGTGGACACAGGTCTCTCCGGGAAAGAGCGCTTTGCGACATTTCTACACGCGCTGGCTTTCGTGGCCGGCTTCACGGCTGTCTTTGTCGCGCTGGGCGCGGCTGCGGGCGGGGTGGGCCGCCTCCTGCGGGCCGACTGGGTGCGCTGGATCGGCGGCTTGATTATGGTCTTCTTCGGCCTGACCCTGATGGGGGCGGTCAAACTGCCCGCTCTCTACACCGAGCGCCGCCTCCACCTCCGTGCCGGGCGATGGGGCTACTTTTCCTCCGTCCTGGTCGGTGTTTCCTTCGCAGCGGGGTGGACTCCCTGTGTTGGGCCGGTACTGGGGGCAATCCTGGCCCTGGGCGCCAGCCAGCAGACCGCTGGACAGGCCGCCCTCCTGCTGACGGCCTATTCCCTCGGCCTGGGCATTCCTTTCCTTCTCGTTGGTCTGGCAGTAGACCGGCTGGGCATGTGGCTGCGGCGCCTCCACCGCTATCTCCACCTCATCCAGGTAACAACTGGCGCGGTCATCCTGGTTTTTGGTGTCCTGCTCTTTATGGACTGGCTGCGTGTCCTGGGCACGTGGTTAACCTCCATCGGCCTGGGATGGGACCTGGGGCTGTAGGGAAGGCGTTCTGCGCTGCAGCGGACTTGCCGCTGCAGCGCAGAATGTTTCCTTAAGTTGACAATTCTCCCGTGTTGGCTATAATTGCCAGTGCCTACTGGGCAGCCACGGACCCTGGAGGCCGTGAGCCTGATGTTCCCGGTACGTTCCACCCGTCTATACCCTTTTCAGCGCCGCTGGGATCGCGTCAGGCGACCGAGACGGCAGGAGGTTATCCGATTCCTCTGGATCTCCTCAGCCTTCCCACCAGGGGCCGTGTGCTCACCCCAGAATCCCTTCTCAGGAGGTCGGCGATGTCCGTTCACACCCGTTCAACTTTCTGGCGGCTGAGCACGTACGACCTGGCTGTGGCCGGCGTCTTTGGTGCGCTGGCGATTGTCCTGGCCTTCACCCCCCTGGGGCTCATCCCCGTCCCGAACCCCAGCGAGGCTGCGACCAGCCTCCACGTCCCCGCGATCGCCGCGGGGATCCTCGGCGGTCCTCTGGTGGGCGCTCTGGTCGGGCTGGTGCTGGCGGTCTCCACCTGGTACCTCTACAGCGCGGCCTTCCTGACCTTCGCCGGGGGCAATCTGCTGGTCGCGCTGGCCGCGGCCTTCCTCCCCCGGCTCCTCATCGGCGTTGTCGCCTACTACATTTTTCGTCCCTTCCGACGATGGCCCACCCTGGCCTCTGCGGTCGCTGGGATCGCCGGTACCCTGACCAACACCTTCGGCGTCCTGGGCATTCTGATGGGACTGGGCACGCTGCCGGTCGCCCTGCTGGCGCCTATCTTCGCAATGAACGTGCCCATTGAGATCGCCCTGGCGCTGCTGGTGACGATCCCCACCGTCGCAGCGCTGCGCGCACTGGGGTCGGGCCGCATCGCCGCAATGAGGGAGTAAGGTTATCCGTGCCTCCGTTCATCCAGACCCGCGGCCTGGAATACGCCTACCCCCTGGATGGTCGGGTCATCCGCGCCCTGCGGGGGGTGGACCTGACGGTGGAGCGAGGGGAGTTTGTCGCCCTCATCGGGCCCAACGGCTCCGGGAAGTCCACCCTGGCCCGCCACCTGAACGCCCTTCTCATCCCGACGGCGGGAGAAGTTTGGATAGACGGGATGCTGACTTCAGACCCCCGTCACCTTCGGGAAATCCGCCGACGGGTGGGGATGGTCTTCCAGAACCCCGATAACCAGTTGGTCGCCAGCACGGTGGAGGAGGAGGTGGCCTTCGGCCCGGAGAACCTGGGCATTCCCCCAGAGGAAATCCGACGACGGGTGGACGAGGCGCTGGAAATCGTCGGGATGACCGGATATCGTCACCACCCCCCGTACATGCTCTCCGGCGGACAGAAGCAGCGGATCGCCATCGCTGGCGCGCTGGCAGCCCGGCCGGACTGCCTGGTTCTGGATGAGCCCACCTCCATGCTGGATGCCCACGGTCGCCAGCAAGTGATGGAGACGCTGGTCCGACTGAACCGGGAGGTCGGGCTCACCATCGTTCTCATCACCCAGTCTATGGAGGAGGCATCCCTGGCCCACCGGGTCGCCGTGATGGACGGAGGCCGAATCGTCCTGGAGGGGTCCCCGGCGGAGGTCTTTGAGCGGGCAGAGGCACTTCGGGGCCTGGGGCTGGGCCTTCCTTTTGCGGCGGAAATGGCCCACCGTCTTCGGGGGATGGGGATTCCCCTTCCCCCCGGATTGCTGACGGTGGAGGAACTGGCGAGAGCCCTGTGCACATCCGGGTAGAGTGTCTCACCCACATTTACGCGCCGGGGACCCCCGCGGAGCGGTTCGCGCTGCGGGAGATCAGCCTGGAGATTGAGCCGGGGGAGCGGGTGGGGATTCTGGGCCCCACAGGGTCCGGGAAGTCCACCCTGGTCCAGCACATTGCGGGCCTGCTGAAGCCCACGGTGGGACAGGTCCTGCTGGACGGAGTCCCAGCCCACGCGCCCACCGCAGAGGCCCGCGCGCGCCGACGACGGGTCGGCCTGGCTTTCCAGTACCCGGAGCAACAGATTTTTGAGACGACGGTCTTCCGGGAGGTCGCCTTTGGACCCCGCAACCTGGGGCTGAATGGCGAGGAGGTAACCCGGCGGGTCCGATGGGCCCTGGAGACGGTCGGGCTGGACCCGGAGGCATTCGGGGCGCGCACTCCCTTCGCCCTGAGCGGGGGGGAGATGCGGCGGGTCGCCCTGGCGAGCGTCCTGGCGTTGCTCCCCCGCGTCCTCATCCTGGACGAGCCGACGGCGGGGTTGGACCCCCGGGGCCGGGAGGACCTGCTGGCCCGTCTGGATGCCTGGCAACGGGAGACAGGGGCAACGCTGGTCGTGGTCTCCCATCATCTGGACGAGGTGGCTCGGTTGGTGGAGCGGGTGGTTGTGCTCCAGGAGGGGCGCGTTGTGGCCGATGGGCCGGCGCGGGCACTCTTGGGCGATGGGAACCTCTGGCGCTCCCTGGGCCTGGCGCCACCGCCGGAGGTGGCCCTGCTGGAGGCCCTGCAACAGTTGGGTTGGCCCATTCCCCCTGAATGTTGGCCACGGGAGGAACTGGCACGGGAGATCCTCCGCCAATGGCAGAAACGGCACTCGCAACAAGGAGCACGCAGTACACAGCACGCAGCACGGAGTAGATGATGCTTCTGCTTCCCGGAATGTACATGGCCGCGGATTCACCCATCCACCGGTTGGACCCGCGGGCGAAGATGGGGGCGGCGCTGGTGCTGATGGTATTGCCCTTTTCGGTCCAGCGGCCGTTGGCTTACCTTGTCCTGATAGGCGTAGTCGCGGCGGTAGCGTGGCTGGCCCGCGCACCGCTGAAGCCTCTCCTGCGCACGCTGCGGACAGTCTTCTGGCTGGCGGTCATTATGTTTGTCTTCTACTTCTTCACCACGCCGGGACGGCCTCTACTGACCCTGGGCGAGATAACCGTCACCTGGGAAGGGCTAATAGCGGGGGGACTTCAGGTCTATCGCCTCTGTCTGGTAGTCATCGTGGCAGCGTTGCTAACGTACACCACGTCGCCACTGCAGATGACGCACGGGTTGGAGGCGCTGCTGTGCCCGCTGGCTCGGCTGGGAGTCCCGGTGCGGGAGTTGGGGATGGTGATGACCATCGCCCTGCGTTTTGTTCCCACCTTTTTTGACGAGATGGAGACGCTGGCGCGCGCCCAAAGGGCGCGGGGGGCGGAGATCGGTTCCGGACCTCCGTGGCGGCGGCTCCGGAGCCTGGTGCCGGTGATGGTACCGCTCTTCGTTCTGGCCTTTCGGCGGGCGGAGGACCTGGCGGTGGCGATGGAGGCGCGGGGGTTCCGGTGTAGCCCCCACCGGACACGTCTGTATTGCCTTTCCTTCACGCGGTGGGATGGACTGGCCGTCCTGCTGGTGCTGGGCCTGGCGATCCTGGTGACGCGATGACCCTTCGCCTGCGCGGCCTGCGAGACACCTGTGAGCATTTTAAGGAGGGACGCTATGCTGCTGTGTGTGGACATCGGCAACACGAACATCACCTTTGGGCTCTACGAGGGGAAGGAACTGGGGCCCCGGTGGCGCATCCGCACTGTCCACGATAAGATGCCCGACGAGTACGGCATTCTGATTCTCCAGTTGTTCCGCCACCGGGGGGTTTCGCCGGAGCAGGTAACGGGGGTCGCCATTTCCAGCGTCGTGCCGCCGTTGACCTCCACCTTTCAGGCGGTCTCGCGAGAGTACCTGGGCGTGGAGCCGCTGGTCGTGGACGCGGGAGTGCGCACGGGGGTCCGCATCCGTTACGAGAACCCGCGGGAAGTGGGAGCGGACCGGGTGGTGGACGCGGCAGCGGTGAAGGCTCTGTATGGGGTTCCGGCCTGCGTGGTGGACTTTGGCACCGCGACAACGTTTGATGCGATTTCCGCCGAAGGGGACTACCTGGGCGGGGCCATCGCGCCGGGGATTGGCATTGCCGCCGAGGCCCTATTTATGCGGACGGCGAAACTCCCGCGTGTGGACATTGTTCGCCCCCCCTCCGTTATCGGGCGCAACACGGTCCAGAGCATTCAATCGGGCTTGCTTTTCGGCTATGTCGGCCTGGTGGAGGGGATGGTGGCCCGCTTCAAGCAAGAACTGGGGCCGAACACCCGCGTCGTCGCCACAGGGGGCCTGGCGGAACTCATCGCTCGGGAGACGACGGTAATAGACATTGTGGACCCCTGGCTCACCCTGCATGGGCTCCGGATTATCTACGAACTGAACCGGGAGCGGCCACCGTACGGGTATGGGGAGTAGGGGCGGGGTTGCTCCCTCCCAATCGGTCCCCGGAGTCCCCTTATGGGGACAGGTATCTTCATTTCATCTCGGGCTGTCAAAGACAGAAAGCGTTTGCGGCGGCCTCTGGCCGCCGCAAACGCCTGCCCCCGTTTATCCACGACCGTCTCCTCACCAGTTTCGCAGGATCAGGGGTAGGAAAATCTGGTACTGGGTCGCTGCCGCGCTCCAGAAGCCTCCAACCAGGGTATAACCTCCGCCCTGGAGTACACCCGCGTCCGGCTGGCCGATGGTGCCGCCCAGGGAGTAGCCGCCGCCCTCGCTCCAGGTGTAGCCCCCGCCGTCCACCGTCCACCAGCTCAGGTCGTAGCCGCCGCCGGTTTGGGCCAAAGCAACAGGGGCTGGGAGGGCGAGCAGGGCTACAATATGGCCGGAAATACCGAGGTTCGTCAGCATCAGCGCAAACAAGCACTGGCTTTAAAAGGTCAGAAGCTGGTTTGGCTGTCGACAACCCATCAGCCCCATCCGCCCAAGAGGCATCGGAGAGCCAATCGGTAACAGCATTTGGGTTGCCCAGGCCTGAGCTCTAAAAGTACATCCAGCACCAGGGTTAGTTCAACGCGTTTCCAACAGATGTCAGAGCATTAGAATGCCTCACCTCGGACTTGGTAAATTACTGCATCGCTAATGATAGAGCATTGTGGGGGCTGGTTAGTCGGTGATCAGCCCCTCACAGGTCTGGATGAGCCTGCCTGCTTATCTGCCCCCAAGGTGACCTTTCATAACTAAGGGCAAGTAGACACGACGCTCGGACACGTCAAAGGGAGCACTAGCGCCCGAGATGCTCCCGTATGTCGCCGTAATGATCACTCCGGAGGCCGCTCTGGCAATTTGGACTGTGCCTTTCCATACACCATTATTGAAGTTACCGGTCAACGTTGGGCTGATCGTGGCCGTAGTGTCGGTCAGCGATGCCGTATGAGTGAAGGTGGAGACAACATTCCCGTAAGCGTCGCGGGCAGTGATCGTGATGGTGAAAGGCACACGAATGATCTGGGTGCCAATAAGGTCAAAAGTGAAGTGATGCAGGGAACCCGGCGTAAATATCACTATAGCCGTATCAAATACGGAGTCGGCCGTAGCAGTGACAATGGCAGTGCCGACCACATTGCCCGAAGTGAGCGTGGCGGTGGCGACGCCACCAGCCGTGGTCTTGGTGACGACCGTGCTGCCCACGCTGCCCAGACTGGTGGTGAAGGTCACCACCGTGCCGTCGGCAACGGCGCGGCCATATTCGTCCTCCACCTGCGCTCTCAAGAGCGAGGTTGCCCCGCCTACCGGGATGCTTGTTGGATCGGCGGTCAGGGTAACCGTGGCCGGCCGACCGGCCAGGGGTGTCAATGGGATGTTGGCGTCTGTAACCTCTGGCGGAATCGTGTACACCTCGGTCCGGTTGTCAGCATAACCAGGTTTGCTGGCCGTCACATAATACTGTCCAGGCGGCACCATAAAGCCATACCGCCCTTCCGCATCGGTAGATTGAGGATTCAGTTGATTATTGTACAGCGCGGCCTCCCAAATCACCCACTCATTTTTCTCCGTATCAGAGTAGTAGCACGTAACTGTTGCACCCTGAATCCTCGCCCCGGTGATTGCGTCGTAGACATAGCCGCTGGGGTCAATCAGAGTGATGTCGGCAACCTTTTGGCTGACCGGGGTGCCGCCGCAACTGATCGCGGTGACCACTGCCTCATGCGTACCCCAGGACCACTCGTAATCGGTGAACACAGCGGTATAGGAATTGGGGGTATCACCGGGTGTTGCAATGACGGTCCGCCCCATAAAAGTGATGGTCACGGTGCAGGGGTTATTCAGCACTTCCACGGTGATGGTGATGGGCTGCACACCCCCGATGATCTGGAAGTGGTTCCGACCGCTGGCATCAGATTGATAGGTCTGTCCACCAACGGTGCCCGTGCTGCTGCCGATGGACACGAGGGTCGGGTCAACGACGACCACGATCGGGTCGGAAATCTGGTCCGGTTCCACCGCCCTGGCTGTGAGGGTGTGAACCCCATTAGCCAGAATGGCGACCGCGCTCCAGTATCCGCTTGCGCTGGCGGTGGTGGTTACGACGACCGTGAGTATGCCGCTCTCGTAAACCTCAACCGTTGAGTTGGCCGGGGCGATGCCGTACAGGCCCACGGTGTTTGTAACCGAGGTAGCCGGACCGTTGATCGTAACGGCCCGCTGGACCACGTGCCCCACGCTGGGCAGCCCATTGGCAATCGCCACGATGGTGTGGCCGTAAATGAGCGGCGGATTGACACTGATGGCAAAGCGCCCGTCGGCGTCGGCCGTCCCAACGCCGATGAGCCTATTATCCGTAACGTCCCAGATTTCAACCCTTGCTCCGGGCATGGCCGTGCCCAGCACCGCCCTGGCTCCGGCGCGCAGGCCGCCCGCCGCAATGGTCGTTGGTACGCCGGTAGCCGCGTAGTTGATATAGATGATGTTGAAATCCGGGTCGGTGTACTCCACCTGACCATTGCTGCCAGCAACGATGTCGCAGGTGCGAACGGTCGGCGGCCATCGCGCGTAGTCCAGGTAGGTGAAGACCTCCGTCGCGTAGATGCCTGCCTCGTTCGTCGTCACCCACTGAGGATTGCCACAGTTGAGGCTCACCTTCAGCGTGCTGGTGGGCGGCCCGACCCCGGAGACGGTATCTGTAGCCAGGTTGGGCGTCGCCGTCAGCAGGGGCACCGGCACTGCCGTGGAGACGCCCTCCACCTCCACCACCACCGTGTCCCCTCCCCGGATGATTACGGGGTCGCCCCAGCCCCAGCATCCGGAAGTGTCAAAGTTCACCTGATACCAGCCAGCCCCCCAATCGTAACTGGTGGTGCTACAGGCGGCCTTGACATCCCCGTCCGGCCCATAGAGCGTCACGGAGACCGGCACACCGTTCAGCCCCGCATAGCCGTACACCCGGTTGTGGTTCTCGTGGACATAAACTATTGACAGGCCAAAGTAAAGGTAGACCTGATTGCCGTCAGCCCGGCTGTAGCGCAGCGTGCCGTAGTCCCCCGGCTGGATGTCCACCGTCACCGGGGTGCCATACTGATAGAAGGTCGTCACGGTGTACATCCCAGCCCCATCCACGCTGGCTGTCGCTGTGTAGTGGGAGTAACCTCTCCACAGTTCAACGGCCAGCGTCTGGTTGGCCGGGCCGGTGCCTGTCAGCCGGTCGTGGAGCGGGTCCAGCCGGGCGGTCATTGGGACGACAAAGATGGCCGTGGTGACATCTCCCGCTGTCACTTCCACCGTGTCGCTGGGCCGGATGGTCGCCGTCAGCATAACCCCCCAGCGCAAATTCGCATCCGGCCAGGTGGTCTGCGAGGCCTTGACTACACCCTGGGGGTCCTTCAGGGTCACCGTCACGCTGTAGCCCCCCACCGACACCAGCCCCTCCACCCGCCGCCCGTTCAGTTGCACGTGGCTCACGGTACCTACTGTGAGCCCCTGCCCGTGCACAGCCGTAACGACGAGCACCAGAAGCATTCCGGCCACTATGGATGCGATCAGCAAGAGCATAGCCATCATTCGGTTCGCTCTGGCCTTCATCTCAACCCTCCTGATTATCTTTCTATTGTGACCCTCCCTTTATCCGAAGTTTTTGAATCTGTACAACTAACCAGCCCAGAGCAGTCAGGATGAGGAAGCAGGTGATCTGAATCACCAGATTCCGGGCGAAGAAGTTCGCCGCGACGGTGATGTAGCGGTAGCCCGGTGGGGTGAAAAAGAGATAGTGCGCCAGCGGCCCAAGGAGGTAGGCCAGGCAAAGGGTGCTGATAAGCAGGTCTCCTACCCGCCAGCGACGGCCCTTCCGCCAGGAATAGAGCCAGGCAACGGCCAGGGACCACCCTGCGCCAGCCAGAGTGCTCCCAATGGCGATGGAAATGGCTCTCCCCGGCGGCATCCTTTCAGTCAGTTCTACGGCCCGCAGAAGCAGAAGGGAGGGCGCCAGCCCCAGCCCGGCCAGCGTCTGCCACATCAGTTCTCCCAGGTCTTCTGCCGCCAGCCGTCCCGGAGCCAGGGCCAGGGGGAGACTGCCCAGGGCGATGGCCGTAGTGGTCAGGGCAATGGAAAGCGGCATTGGGGGCCAGTTGAGGGTGGTCATCAGCCAGGGCAGGGCGATCGCCAGAGGGGGCAGGCAAAGAAGCCACACTCTCCACCACTCCGGCACAGTGTAACGGCGGTAGAAAACCCCGGCCAGGCGCGCGACAAACCAGTTGGCTATCCCGTAGAAGACCAGCACGGCGCCCGAGGCCACCAGCCCGGCCATCCGGTACCGGCTCAGGGTGGGACCGTCAAAGGGCCCGGCACCATAGTGCTCGTAGAGGAAGATGACGTGTCGGTTGGCGACGCCGAACCAGTAATAGAACAGGCCGATCTCCAAGAGCGAGAGGAGCACCGCATGAGCCAGCGCCGTTTTCCACACACATCCCGACGCATTGGCCCGCAAGAGCGCCTTGGCCCTCCAGATGCCTTCGGTGAATTCCTTCCCCATCGCCAAGGAAGGGTCTGGCCCGATATTCTTCACGGAAGTTGCTCCCAACTTCCTCCAGACCTCCGCACGTCCCAGGCCTGCAGCACAACCACTTTTCCGTTCAACCGACGCAGGAAAAACTTGCCGCCCCCCAAAATATAGGCAAAGTGCTCCTGATACTGCGTGTAAAACCCCTGCTCTGGAGCGGTGGCCCAGCCCAGGGCCTCCCGAACAGAGGGATGAGTGCGCCACAGTTTGCCGAAGCCCCGGATGGGCTGATAGAGCCCAGGAGGTGGTACGAGGGTCGGGTCGCTCTCCGGTTCGCCCTCTACAAAGGTGTCCCGGTACGCCCAGTATCGGCCGTCGTTCCTGAATACGATAATCTCGCTCCGCGTTTGGTCCCCTAAGCACACTTCCTGCAGCCAGATCATAAACCCGCGTTCAAAGGGCTGCTCTGCGGCCCAGGTCGTCCGGGGCGGATAGTTCGGACACTCCCGCCGGTCGGTGGGAAAGAAGAAAGAATGGCGGCAAGAGGCCGGCACAATGATTGAGATAGAGGCACTGTGGCCCGCCGCATCCAGCGCCTGGAATGTGAATTCGGGGTTCCGGCAGACCGGCCAATAGGGGTCCAGGGTGAGCCAACCCTCCTGTGGTGGGCTGGCCTCCCAGCGCGACATAAAGCGCAAGCAACTGGCCGTGTAGATAAAGGCCTGCGTTGCACCGCTGGTTCGCCAGTGGAAGGTCACTCGCTGCGTTTCGGGAGAGGGAGTTGTCACCTCTGCCGTGAAGGAAAGGATGGCCAATCCCGAGGGCGGGGCAGTAGGTGTCGTGCAAACCACTCCGCAGCCTCCCGAACATCCTCCCGGGGTCGGGCACACAAGGACACCCCCAGGCGGGCAAGGGGGCGGCGTACACACCCGGGCTGCAGGAGTTCCTGGGACCACGATTTTCACCCAGATCAGGGGTCCGAAGCGGGTTCCGTCCGGAGCTCGGAGTTGGTAGTTGCCCTGATAAGTCCCCGGCGTGGATGGGGCTACCAGGCTCACGCTGACGTCGGTCTCACCTCCGGGGCTTAGGACCGGTACTTCCACTGCCGCCGGGCCGCCCATCGGATCACCGGAGACAAAGACCAGCCGGGTGCCCGACATCCAAGCGCAGGTGCCCGAGTTGCGCATACGCCAGGTTTTGACAAAGGGGGTTCCCGGAGCCAGCGCAGTGTTGTCGGGGACAGTCACATCGGCGATCCAGCGGGCTCCCAGAACGCAGCCTGGGGACGTCGGAGGGCCTGTCGGAGTGATGACCTGGGGAGATACGGCAGGCTCCGGGGCAAGCGAAGAAGTCGGAGTCACGCAGATAAGCCCGCAGCCTCCCGGACAGGTGCCCGGACAGAACGGCACCTGACCTTCCGGACAGGGAAGCGGAGTACAAACGGTCTCTTGAGGGGGCGGCGTGACGACAACGGTGACGACCAGGGTCGGCAGAGGTCCGCAGGCCAGCGCGGCCATCAACAATATGCAGGTTACCGCAACCGTTATCTGAATCCGTCGCATTCCTCCGGGCATATCCTACTCTCTCCTATCGGTCGGTCCGCAGCGGATGACGGCCCCATTCCGCCCGGAGGCTTTTTCCGTCCGACTCTCTGCGGGGACAGACAGAACACACCTTCAGCCGCCGGTGGAGCGGGAACAGGGCTACGCACCGCCTGCAAAGAAGTCCTGGCTGAGGGCATCCGTGGAGCAAGAGCAGGTGGGGAACTCCTGTTGAAACGCTGGAAAGGGTTCTTCCGCTCCAGGACGCGTTCCGCTTTCCGTATGCGCGGATTAAGGATCACACCGCGTTGGGCCAGCGTCGTTGCGGATGACCGCTCCGTTCTGGAGCACTCCAGGAGAAGTGGGGCGTCTTCGTCCAGGCAGACAGGCAGGAGGTCAGAAAGAGAAGTCAGAGATAGGAAAGGGTACATTCAAAGTATAAAACAGAAGGGGAATTTTGTCAACTGCCGGGCGGACTGTTGGGAAGTGAGTTAGGATTGCAATTTTCCGGCTCCCCTTGACAAATGAGCGGGTTAGGTGTATACTAACACGTGTCAGTAACACGTGTTAATTACGGCCCACCCGGGAAAGGAAACGCCGATGCCCGACCGCCCCACTTCCCGAGACGTCGCTCGTCTGGCCGGAGTCTCCCGAACCACTGTCTCCCTGGTCCTCAACAACGTCCCGGACGTCCACATCAGCCCGGAGACCCGGCAACGGGTGCTGGAAGCCGCACGGCAACTGAACTACTACCCCGACGCCTCCGCCCGCCGCCTGGTTAGCGGCAAGACCCGCACGATCGCCCTGGTCTGGCATCGGGGGCCGGACCAGACCTACCGGGATGCCTTCCTGCCCGGTCTCCTGCAGGGGGTCAGCCGCGCCGCCCACCACTACGGCTACTACGTCCTTTTCCGCCCCATAGAGCCCGACGAGCCCGACGATGCCTGGGTGGAACTGGCCCGGGGGCGCCACACCGACGGCCTCATCCTCTCCGGCCCCCGCTCCGACGACATCGCCCTTCTGGACCTTCACCGTGAAGGCTTCCCCCTCGTCCTGCACGGCCAGTTCCCCGGAGCGGACATCCCGTCGGTGGATGTGGATAACGAGCGCGGCGCCATGACCGCCCTCCGGCACCTGCTGGCCCTGGGGCACCGGCGCATCGGGATGATCACGAATGCCCCGCTGGCCTACACTGCCAGTCATCAGCGGCTGACGGGATACCGGCGTGCGCTGGAGGAGGCGGGAATCGCCTTTGAGGAGGCGTTGGTCCGTTACGGGAACTTTGACGAAGAGAGTGGCCGGCGGGCGATGGAATCTCTGCTGGCGCTGGAAGAGCGCCCCACGGCCGTTTTCGTCGCCAGCGACATGGTCGCCGTTGGTGCGCTGCGAGCCCTGCGGGAGCATGGCCTGCGCGTCCCGGAGGACATGGCTCTCGTTGGGTTTGATGACATCGCCGTCTCCCGCTATCTCACGCCCGCCCTCACCACCGTCCATGTCCCCGCCTTCGGCCTGGGCTGGAGCGCCGCTGAACTCCTCATCCGCATTGTGGAAGGCGACATTCCCAACGAAACCCAGGTCCGCCTGGAAACCGAACTGGTCGTCCGGGAATCCTGTGGGGCGCGGATAACGGACGCGGATCAACGCGGATAAACGTGGATTTCCTTTAAACACCAAGACACGAAGACACCAAAATT
>JANXAH010000070.1 GCA_025062415.1 Anaerolineae bacterium
TCTGGTCGGCCTCCGCCGACCCCCTCCACCGTCGGCGCCGACCGAAGTCGTCCTTCCTGGGCCTCTGGCCTTCTGGTCGGCCTCCGCCGACCCCCTCCACCGTCGGCGCCGACCGAAGTCGTCCTTTCTGGGCCTTTGGCCCTCTGGTCGGCCTTCGCCGACCCCCTCCACCGTCGGCGCCGACTGAAGTCGTCCTTCCTGGGCCTCTGGCCTTCTGGTCGGCCTCCGCCGACCCCCTCCACCGTCGGGGCCGACCGAAGTCGTCCTTCCTGGGCCTCTGGCCTTCTGGTCGGCCTTCGCCGACCCTCTGTTCGGCGTCAGCGAAGGCTGACGCCAGGCACAAGTGCCCAGAGAAGGCTGATTTCCAATCAGCGCAGCAGCGCACAGACCTGGCAACCTGCGTTACAGCGGCCTACGCCAGGAAAATCTCTGCAGATAGACTCCCATCACGGCGTGGGCGTAACGGGCAGGGCGATCTCCACCTGCACCGTCGCGGGAAGCACAGCCCCCACCGTTACTCCTGCCGGAGCGACCACCACCGTCGGCTCCAGCGAATACCGTCCCGTGTTCAGCCCGAAGAGGTCCACCAGTACCCGGACGTCCTCCGGGCGCAGTTCCTCCAGAACCGGGAGCGGTCCGTTCAGGATAACCTCCACCTCCTCCGGCGCAACGGTCGCCACAAGTCCCGGCGCCAGCCCCTGAACCTCCACCGGGCGCTTCAGCGTGATGCTCCCCTCTATGGGGACCACTGTCACCCGAACCGAGACCACCGGCTCCGCCATCAGGAGCGAGACCCCCGACGGGATATTCAGGGGAAGCCGCGTCTCAATCGTCTCACGGGTGTCTTTCAGGTCCAGGGGGACGGTCTCCAGATAGCCAGGAATCTGGGAAATGACTTCCGGAGACCCATAGACTGTGACCACCGCCGGCTCCACCGTGATGCCGGAAATCCGATACCCGCTGGCCACCCTCCCCTCCAGCCGGACAATGACGGCCAGGTCCCGAAAACCGCTCAACTGTTCTACGGCGACGTGGACAGCAATACGGGATGGAGAGAGGGTGAGATAGGGGATTTTTTTCCCCTCCGCATCATAGGGCTCCAGTTCCAGTTCCGTATCTATAGGCGACCGACGTCCCTCCACGGAGAGCGCCGCGCGGGCCTCCACCGCGCGGGCCACCAGCGACGCCGGCCCACTGACGGTGACCGTCAGGACGTCCGTCTCCGGAGGGCGGGCGATATAGCCCAGCGCGGGGTTCCCCTCCAGCCAGATACGAACGGGGATCTCCGCCTTCGCAATGGGTTCCAGGGTGACGGCGATCGTCGGTGGGTCCACCCGCCGCACAATGACAGGCCGGACAGCGACCTGGACGCGGACCGGGAGCACGTAGGTGCCGGGCTTGAGCCCACTCACGTCCACCACCGCGCGCAGGTCCTCCGCACGCAGCGTCCCCCAAATAGACCTGGGAGCCCGCAGGATGACGGAAACTTTGGTATCCGTCTGCCCATAGGCAACCATCCCCTCCGGCTGTCCCACCAGGACGACGGGGATAGGAGACGGGAACTTTTGCTCCACGGTGGGGTTTTCCTGCTCCACCGCCGTCGTCCAGATGAGAAGGGAAAGGGCCAGGGAGAGCACAAAGAGCCCCAGATTGCTCCAGAGCCACCGCAGAAGGGCCTTCATCTGACCTTACCCAAATAGCGCCGGGAGAAACCGGCAAATGTTAGGAAAAATCTGCGTTCGTCCGCGTCCATATAAACGAACGAAAAACTGCGTTCATTTGCGTGTTGTCTTTCGCCGTTTCTGGGGCAGGAGGAGCCGCCGGACCTCCAGTTGCGTCTGGTAAAAAGTGTGCAGAACCCGCTCCAGGCGGTCGGGGTCCAGGTCCCGAATGATGCGCCCGTTATGAGCCACGGAGATAGTGCCCCGCTCCTCAGAGACCACCACGGCGATGGCGTCGGTCTCCTCCGTGATGCCCAGCGCGGCCCGGTGGCGCAGCCCCAGCCGCCGGTCCTCCAGGAACGCTGTGGAGAGGGGAAGCACACACGCCGCGGCGACCACTCGTCCATCCCGCACAATGACCGCCCCGTCGTGAAGGGCGATATGAGGGTCAAAGATGGCGATCAGCAGTTCGGGAGAAATCTCCGCGTCCAGCGTGACCCCTGTCTCCACGTACTCCTGAAGGCCCGTCTCCCGCTCCAGGACGATGAGTGCGCCGTGTCGGCGGCGGGAGAGGACCCGACAGGTCTCCGTGATCGCTCTTAAGGTGCGCTCTATCAGGGCCTGATGAGCCGGGGGGCGACCCAGAAGGCTTCCGGCGCGGCCCAATCGCTCCAGTGCCCGTCGCAACTCTGGCTGGAAAATCACCGGAACCGCAACCAGCAGGGCAGGAAGGGCACGGTCCACCAACCATCCAAAGGCCCGCAGCCGGAAGGCTGTGCTCAGAATGGCAAGCAGGATGATGAGCAAAATGATGCCCCGCAGCAGCGTCATAGCGCGCGTTCCGCGTACCAGATACAGAATGACAAAGAAAATTGTGGCAACCAGGAGAATATCCACTACGTCCATCCAGCCGATCCGCTGGAGGGTCCAGAGAAAGTCCAACACGCGCGCCTCCTGAATATGGGGAATCGCGCCCGATCGCCCGGCGGAGATAGTATACCACAGGAAGCAGACTCGTGAAAAGCCTTCCCGCCCTGGCCGTCAACGAGCGGTTTGTGGGACAACTGGCAGCAGTCGTCCCCCAGATACCCGCAGACGTCGGGGCTTTGCTTTTCCGGCAAACATGATACAATATGCCATCGGTTTCCCCACAGTTTAAGGAGGCGAATATGAGCGGGCCCTGGACATACCCCGTCGTGGAGCGAGGCAGTAAACTGGGAGTCCATACCATCTTCCCCGGTCCCACCATCCCCTACCTGCGACGCCTTCTGGAAAGCGGCACCCGCTTCCCCGTCATCAAGGCCGTGGACGGCCTGGGCGTGCTGGCGGAGGTGAAGGCCCTGGCCCCTCAGGTGATCACCATCGGCCGGGTGACCTCCGCTATAGAGGCCGCGCCAGGCATTATGGGCGCCGACCTGGCTCAACTCGCCGATTCCCTGGTCCAGTTGGTGCTCAATAAAATCGCCGTCAGCCCTGAACTCCAGGGCGGGCGCGTGGTAGACTACTGGGAAATCGTCAACGAGCCCGCTCCGCCGGGAGTGGCCGGGTACCGCCGTCTGGCCCAGTTGATGATCCTCTGTATGGAGAAAGCCGAACGACACGGCCTGAAATTGGGCATTTTCGCCTTCAACGCAGGCACGCCGGAGTGGGCGGAAATGCAGGCCATCGTGGAGACGGGAGTCTTCGCGAAGGCGAGGGAGGGAGGACACATCCTGACCCTTCACGAGGGCGTCTTTCACGACTGGCCCATTGACCACTGGTGGGGCCACACGATTCCCGGCTCCCCGGTGGTGGAAGGGGCCGGCGCCCTCTGCTTCCGCTACCGGTACCTCTATCACCTGCTGAAACTGCGCGGCGAGGTCGTCCCGCTGGTGGTCAGCGAGTTCTACCCGGTCCGGGCGGGAGGTCCCTACACCGGCTTCTCCCCCGAAGAAGTCGCCCGCCGGGTCGCCTGGTACGATGCCGAAGCCAGCAAGGACTATTACCACTGGGCCTTCTGCCCCTTCACCATCGGCCCGTCCCCCGGTTGGGAGGACTGCAACTACGAATATGCCTACCCCCGCTTGCTGGATTATATGATTTCCGTGAAGAACCGAGAGAACGCCCGTCCGGTGCCGGAGATTCCACTGGGACTCCCGCGCGAACAATACGAGCGCACCTACGTTCTGCTCCCGCCCGGCGCGGGCCGGGAGTGGGTGAAGGCCATCCTGGATAGCGGCGCCTGGGACCGGTATCGCTGGACCATCGGCGGGAGCGCCGACGACGCGGGCATCGGCGCGCTGAACGTCCGCACCGTCATCGCCATCAACCCCCACCTCTGGCCCGGCGACCTGGCCGCGTTCTTCCAGACCTACTATCCGGGCCTGCGCTATGTACCCATTGTGGCGTCTACTCCCGATGAACTGAAGGCCCGCCTGCAATCCATGTGAACGTTTCCTGCGGTGGCTCCGCCGCCGCAACAAACGCTTCTGCGTTTATCCTCTTGCGGAGGTCGCAATGAGCGGTGCGCGCGTTGGATGGATCATTGGCGCATTGGGCGCGCTGGCGGTCCTGGGGCTTGTCCTCGTGAGCCTCTCCGCCGCCTTCTACACCGACTGGCTCTGGTTTGAGGACCTGGGCTACCTCTCCGTCTACCAGACCCGGCTGGCCGCCCAGGCCCTCACCTTCCTGCTCGGATATCTGACCGCTTTCTTCTTCTTCTGGGCCAACTGGCTCTTTATCCCTGGCCGCCTGCTCGGAGGCACCCAGGTCCTCCGGCCCTTCCGGCGGACAGTCCAGGCCAGCCTTCGCACCCTCCGGATCATCCTCATTCTCACTGCTCTCTTCATCGCCTACGTGATGGCCCAAATCCTCGTCGCCAACTGGGTGGACCTTCTCGTTTTTCTCCACGCCGTTCCCTTTGGCAAGGCGGACCCCATCTTCGGCCTGGACGTCGGCTTCTACGTCTTCCGACTTCCCGTCTACCGGTTACTGGCGGGATGGTTTCTGGCCCTCGGTATCCTGGGCCTGCTGGGCGCGCTGGCGGTCTACGGAACGGCCGGGACCCTCCGGGACCGGGGCCCCGTGGCGCATCTCTCCGTCCTGGGCGCGGTCACCCTGGGGCTCATTGCAGCCCAGTACCAGTTGGCCCGTCTGGGGCTCCTGACGTCCGCCCGCGGCGTCGTCTTTGGCGCGGGCTACACCGACGTGCATGCCCGAATTCCCCTCTACAACCTTCTCACCGCCGTCGTCCTGATTGCGGCCGTTCTGGCCCTGGTCAACCTCTTCCTCCGCCGATGGCGGCTTCTGACCCTCGCGATGGCGCTGTGGCTGGGTCTTGCCCTTCTGGGAGGGCTCTACCCCGCCGCTGTCCAGCGCTTCGTCGTCGCACCCAACGAACTGGCCGCGGAACGCCCCTACATCGCGCATGCCATCGCCTTCACCCGCTACGCCTTCGGCCTGGAGAACATCCGGGAGCGGGAGTTCCCGGCCCGCGGTGTCCTGACCCCGGAGGTCCTGGAGGCTAATCAGGCTACGGTCCAGAACATCCGCCTCTGGGATTGGCGCCCTCTCCTGACCACCTACGGTCAACTGCAGGAAATTCGCCTCTACTATACCTTCAACGATGTGGACATTGACCGGTACATCATCGGCGGCCAACTGCGCCAGGTGATGCTGGCGGTCCGGGAGCTGGATACGGAACAACTCCCCGAACAGGCCCAGACCTGGATCAACCGCCATCTCATCTACACCCACGGCTACGGCGTGGTGGTCAGCCCGGTCAACGAGTTCACCCCAGAGGGGCTTCCCCGCCTCCTGGTGCGGGACATCCCTCCGGAGGCCGCCGATCCCGTCCTGGAGGTGACCCGGCCGGAGATTTATTTCGGCGAGGTGACAAAGGACTACGCCATCGTCAACACCACGGAGCCGGAGTTTGATTACCCCAGCGGCGATCAGAACGTCTACACCCGCTACGAGGGGCCGGCGGGTGTGCCGCTGGGTGGTTTCTTCCGACGGCTGATCTTCGCGGTGCGCTTCGGCCACTCCCAGATTCTCTTCTCCACCGCCCTCCGGCCCGACAGCCGCATCCTCTTCCACCGGGCCATTGACGACCGGGTCCAGATGCTGGCCCCCTTCCTCTGGTACGACCCAGACCCCTACCCCGTCATCGCCGATGGGCGCATCGTCTGGCTCTGGGACGCCTACACCTGGAGCGACCGGTTCCCCTATTCGGAGCCCTTCTCCGGCGTCAACTACATCCGCAACAGCGTCAAGGTCGCCATAGACGCCTACACCGGCGAGACAACCTTCTACGTGGTGGACCCGACGGACCCCATCATCCAGGTCTACCAGTCCATCTTCCCCGGCCTCTTCACCCCTGGCGACCGGATGCCCCAGGCCCTGCGGGACCACTGGCGGTATCCAGAGCGGCTGTTCCATATCCAGGCTGCCGCCTACGCTGCCTACCATATGGAGGACCCCCAGGTCTTCTACAACAAAGAGGACCTCTGGGCCGCGCCCACGGAGATCGGGCTCCAAGGAGAGGAAGAGATGGCCCCATACTACGTCGTCATGCAGGTACCGGGGGAGGACCAGGTGGAGTTCCTGCTGATTCGCCCCTATGTTCCTAATGGACGGCGCAACATGATCGCCTGGCTCTACGCCGACTCCGACGGGGAGGACTACGGTCTGCTGGAGGTCTTCAAGTTCCCCAAGCAGGAACTCATCTACGGCCCGATGCAGATAGAGGCCCGCTTTGACCAGGACCCCTACATCTCCCAGCAGTTGACCCTCTGGAACCAGCGGGGCTCCCAGGTCATCCGGGGCAACCTGATGGTGGTTCCAGTGGACGACACGCTGCTGTATGTGGAGCCACTGTACCTTCAGGCCGAGACGGGTCGGTTTCCCGAACTGAAACGGGTCCTGGTGGCCTACGGTGACAAAGTGGCGATGGGAGAGAGCCTGGAGGGAGCCCTCCTGCAGATTCTGGGGGTCACAGAAGCACCTCCTCCGGCGGAGGAAACGGGGCCCGTCACTCCCGGAGAGGAGGTCCCCACCGACGTTGCCGCGCTGGTCCAGGCAGCGAAGGCCCACTACGACGCTGCGCAGGAATGCCTCCGCCGCGCCGACTGGGCCTGCTACGGCCGGGAGCAGGAGGCCCTGGGCCGCATCCTCACCGCTTTGGTGGAGGCCACCAGAGAGTAGCGGATACCACAATGTTTTTCGCAGATGGCGGCAAAGCGCCTCTGCGAAAAACTATCTTCCTTTTAGGGCCGCGGAAACAGTTGGAGGCCTATGCAGCAGGACCATGGGCCAAAAGGCCAACGCTGAGTACATCCGGAGAACGCCGATGATTCGGGCTATCCTCTTTGACCTGGACAACACGCTGCTGGAAAATAGTATGGACACTTTCGTCCCCGCCTACCTGGGCATGCTGGCGGAGTTCATCGCCAGCCACTACCCCCAGCCCGATGCCTTCATCCGCCATCTCCTCAAGGCCACCGACGCAATGCTGGCCAACGCGGGCTCCGGGCGGACCAACCAGGAGGTCTTTGACGCGACCTTCTTCCCGGCCATCGGCCGGACCCGCGAAGAGATGGAGCCCCTCTTTGCGGAATTCTACGCCACCCGCTTTCCCCTCCTTCGCTCCCTGACCCGTCCCATCCCGGTGGCCCGCCCGCTGATGGAATGGGTCTTCGCCCATGGCTACCAGGTGGCCATTGCGACCAACTCCCTTTTCCCCCGGACGGCGATAGAGCAGCGGCTGGCCTGGGCAGGCGTGCCGGTGGAGGAGTTCCCGTACCATTTTGTGGCCTCCTACGAGGTGATGCACGCCACCAAGCCCCATCCGGCCTATTTTCGGGAGATCGCCGACGTCCTGGGGCGAGCGCCGGAGGAGTGCCTGATGGTGGGGGACGAGTGGCAGATGGACGTGCTCCCTGCGCTGGAGGCGGGGATGCATGCCTACTGGATTTGTGGGGCCGGTGTGGAGCCCCCGGCAGGAGGTCCGAGCCCGAATGGCCGGGGCACCCTGGCCGACTTCGCAAAGTGGATTCGTGAGAGGGGATAGGCCGGGGGTCGCCCAGCGGTAAAGGGCGAGGGGAAACTACGGGGGCGGGGGGGGGGGGGGGGGGGGGCCCCGCCCCCCCCCCCCCCCCCCACGCCCAAGGGCAGGAACCCCCACACCAGGGGGGGGGGGGGGGGGGGGGGCGCACAACAGGGCCGCACCCCGCGCGGGTGGTGACCCCCCCCCCCCCCCCCGGGGGGGGTGGGGGGGCTCTTCTCCCGGGTGTGGGGGGGGGGGGGGCGGGGCCCGCCCCCCCCCCCCCCACCACCCCAAGCCCTTGAACCGG
>JANXAH010000072.1 GCA_025062415.1 Anaerolineae bacterium
TCACTGGAAGGGCCTCCTTTTGTCACAGAAGGTACAGCGTCGGGGAAACCAGGGGGAATGGGGAGCCGCACGTCGTACAGTCGCCATCGCCGGTGGGTATACCGAAGGCCGGGGAAAAATAGAGCCCGGTGGTATTGCGACCGGACGAGGTATCCTGCCAATCTACTATGGGGCAAGGTAAGCCCCTGCATTCCGATAAGGAAGATAAATTTTCGTTGCGGCGGCTCTGCCGCCGCAACGAAAATTCGTCCTGGAACGATCTTCGCCGGGACGACGAAGGGCCGGCGGTGTGTGTTGGAATGATGTAACTGCAGAAGTCGGCGTCCGGAATCTGGATTGGGACACGCGTTACTCTCTCCCGTTTCGCCCCCAGACCATCCGCCAGACTTCGCTTACGCCCAGTTTGAAGAGTTCCCAGACGTGGAACGGGGGCCAGCCGATGGGCACGTCCAGTTCCCGTTTGTCGCACACTGTGGACGTATTGGCCCGGTCAATCTCGGGCTTGAGGCGCAGCATCTCCCGCTCCACCTCTTCCGGCGGGGCCGTCGCCAGGAGACGGTCTATGTGGGCCATCAGCGAACGGGCCCGACGGATGCGCTCCTCCGTCTCCCGGGCCTTCTCCGGGGAGACGATGCCGTAGCGGGCCTTGAGGCGGTTGAGCCGGAAGCCGGCCTCGTAGGTCGTCTCGGCCAGCGTGTCCCGGTCCATCCAGACCGTCTCATAGGAGAGGATGTGCTTCCAGGTGGGGGCCAGGAGGGCCCGCCGGTGGTCCTCCAGCGTCCGGCAGAAAAGTCGGTACCCGAAACGGTCCGGATGCTCAAAGGCCAGGCTCCCCGGGTCCAGGAAAGGGGCCAGCGGGGCCGTAAAGGGGACCAGGCGCGGGTCCCCGTCCAACTTCCGGAGCAGGTACTCGCAGTACTCCACCGTCTCCAGCGCCGAGGCGGGCGTCTGCTGGGGAAGGCCGATCATAAAGAACAGGTCAAACCGGCGGCATCCTACGTCCAGACAGTTGCGGACCGTCTCCTCAATCCCCTCGTTGCTGTATCCCTTCCCCAGCGCCCTGCGGACGGCGGGGTCGTGGGAGTCGGGGGAGAATTCCACGATGAGGTCGGGGAGCGCGGCGGCTAACTCCTCTGCGTAAGCCCGGTCCACCGGCCAGAAGAACTCCATCATAAACGGCCCCGGCACGCCCTGAACGGCCCGCAGGAACCGACGGGCGTAGTCCATCCCTGCCAGACGCAGTTCCCCCAGGATAAAGATGGGCCCCCGGCTCAACCGCCGGGCCTCCCGGACATCCTGGGCCAGGTCCTCTGGAGGCCGAAAGGCCGGCCACCGCCGTCCGGACATCCGGGCGTGTCCCTCGTAGCACCCCCCGCAGACCGCACAGTGCTGGGTACATCCCCGCACCGTCAGCACCGCCATGATCGGGTATTCCAGCCAGTGGGCGAAGGGCGCGTAGGAGATCAGGTCCCGGTCCCGGATGACGGAGCGAACCATCTGCAGGAAGCCGGGCCGGATGTGGCTCAAGTCGGCGGGGAGGTAGGTGTGGGGGTTGATATGGACCTTCCCCCGCCGGTCCTTCCAGGTCAGGTTGGGGACGTCCACCGGCTCCCGGCCCTCCCGGATGCACTCCATCAGCATGCGGAGCGGCTCCTCGGTGGAGTCGCCCCGCAGGACGTAGTCCACCTGGGGGTAGCGGATGAGTTCGTCGTGGAAATACGTCGCGGAGAACCCGCCGAAGATGATGGGGCTTTCGGGATGATACTGGCGGACGATGCGCGCCACCTCCAGCGCGCCTTGGGCGTGGGGGAGCCAGTGGAGGTCTATCCCGAAGGCCCGCGAGGGGTGACGGGCGATGAAGTCCTCCGCGTCAAACCGATCCGAGCGGACCATCCGCACCGCCAGGTTGACGATGCGGGTCCGAAAGCCGTGTCGCTCCAGATAGTCGCACAGGGCGGCGAAGCCGATGGGGTACATATCGTAGATGGGTGTGGAGGGAACGACGTCGGAGATGGGCCCCCAGAGGGTGGCCCGCCGCCGGAAGTCGTAGAGGCTGGGCGCATGCAGGAAGGTCAGGTCGGGTATGGTCATCTGGACTCCTCGCCGGATAGACATCTGCTGGCACTGTCCTGCGTGGGACAACTGCAAGCAGTGGTCTACGTATGCCTACTGCGGATGTGGGATAACACAGATGAAGCGCAGGACAGTGTTCCCGGTGTTCCGGTAGCCATGGAGTTCGTTGGGAGGGATGTAGAGGGCGACGCCGGGGCGCATCGGGACCTCACCCTCCGGCCCGTGGGCGATCCCCTCTCCCTCCAGGACAAAGATTTCGTGCTCGTAGGGGTGCTGATGGGGGGCGAAAACGGCCCCCGGCTCAAACTCAATCACCCGCAGGGCGAAATTGGGAGCCCCCTCGGGCTTCCCGATGACCCAGCGGATGCTGATCCCCTCCCCCGCGCGCTCGGCGGGGACCTCGCGATAATCGCGGCTGTGCATCGTACCTCCGTAAAAGGAAGATTTATACAGGGGCTTTCAGCCCGTGGCCGGTCAGGACGACCACCACGGTCCCGTCCAGGTTGGGCAGATGGTCCAGCGCGGCGGCGGCGAGGGCCGCGGTGGGCTCCACGTAGAAGCCCATCCGGGCCAGCCGATCCCGCGCGGCCCGGATTTCCGCCTCGGAGAGGGCCAGAATCCCCCCGCCGCTGGCGCGGACTGCCGCCAGGACGGCCCGTCCTCGGACCGGTGCGGCGATCCGCACTCCCTCTGCGATGGTCTCCCCCTCTGTCGCCGGCAGGGGCTCCTCGGCCCCCTGTTCCCACGCCGCGGCCAGCGGCGCGCAGGCTGCGGCCTGGGCCCCGAAAAGGCGGGGCGCCGTGTGGATCAGCCCTGTGATCTGCAGTTCCTCAAACCCCCGCGCCAGGCCCAGGAGGAGGCTCCCGTGGCCCAGGGGAAGGACGACCGCATCGGGGGCCCGCCCGCCCAGTTGCTCCCAGATCTCGTAGGCCGCTGTCTTCATCCCGGAGAGGATGAGGGGATGATAGACGTGGCTGGCGTAGACCGCCCCCGCCTCCACCGCCTCCAGGACGGCGCGGGCCGCCGCCGTGCGAGGGCCCGGAACGGGGACCACCTCCGCTCCGTGCGCGGCGATCTGCTCCCGCTTGGGCCCCGAGGCGTGGGCCGGGACGTAGACCGACGCACGTATCCCCGCCCGCGCTGCGTAGGCCGCCAGGCTGGCCCCTGCGTTGCCCGACGAATCCTCCACCACGTGCTCCACCCCTGCCTCCTTCAGGGCCGTCACCAGCACCGTTGTGCCCCGGTCCTTAAAAGAGCCCGTGGGGTTGAGAAATTCGCACTTCAGCAAGATGGCCCGGTCGCTCCACCGGGCCTCCACCAGCGGGGTCATCCCCTCCCCCAGAGAGACGGGTGGAACCTCCGGCGGGAGTGGAAAGGTGTGGCGGTATCGCCAGAGCGTGAGGTCCCGTTCGTCTATCTGCGCCGGGTCCAGAAATGGCGTGCCGGCGATCTCCAGCGCGCCTCCGCACGCACACCGAAGGCGCAGATAGTCCAACGGGTAGGTCTGCAGACACCGGATGCAGGTCAGGTCCATTGGAGGGACGCTATCCGGCCGGAGGCCTGGGTTTCGGGCCCCGGTGTTCATATCCGGTCTCGCCCACCAGTTCCCGGAAGCGCGGCTCTCCGTGCAGGGAGCGCAGGTCCGGGTCCTGGCGGGCCCGGAGGCGCAGGCCCGGGCGCTTCTGGAGAGCGGCTTCCAGGAGCCGCAGCGCTTCCTCCGTCTCGCCGCAGAGGGCGGCGAAGCAGGCGCGGCTGTATTCGTCCTCCCTCTCTATCCGCAAGCGGGCTCGCTCCAGTTCCGCCTGTGCCTCCTCTTCTTGACCGAGGGCTCGCAGCGCGCTCGCAAGGGAAACGCGGTACGCGCCATCCTCTGGCTCCAGTTCCACGGCGCGGCGGTGGGCGTCCAGCGCGCGCTCCCACTCCCCGCGCAGGGCGTGCACAATGCCCAGGCCGTTCCAGGGATAGGCGTCTTTCGGGTCCAGTTCTATGGCCCGCCGGTAGGCCGCCATTGCCTCCTCGTGCTGGCCTATGGCACGGTATACGTTGCCCAGGCCGTTCCAGGGGGCGGCCAGTTTCGGGTCCAGTTTTATGGCCTGCCGGTAGGCCTCTATCGCCTCCTCGTGCCGGCCCAGGTCGGAGTAAGCGTTGCCCAGGTTGTTCCAGAAGCCGGCTTCTTTCGGGTCCAGTTCTATGGCCCGCCGGTAGGCCGCCATCGCCTCCTCGTACTGGCCCAGGTCGGAGTAGACGTTGCCCAGGCCGTTCCAGGGAGGAGCGAGTTTCGGGTCCAGTTCCACCGCCCGCTGGTAGGCCGCCATTGCTTCGTCCTTCTGCCCGGCCTCCGCCAGTGCCACGCCCAGCCGATACCATACGGCGGGCTCCTGCGGCAGCCAGGTGGCGACTCTTTCCATCACCCGCACGGCGTCGGGGTGGTAGACGGGGGAACGGGTCGGGTCGGGCCACATCAGCACGCCGGCCAGGTTATACAGCGGACCGGCCATGCGGTGGCGGAAGCCCAGGCGGATGAGAAC
>JANXAH010000012.1 GCA_025062415.1 Anaerolineae bacterium
TATCCTGTAGTAGACTTGGGGATAATGGGGGGATTTGCGGCGGGGGCCCCGAAGGCCGCCCCCGCAAAATACCCTAAACAATAAATACCATGAAAGTGGGGACAGTTATTTAGGTGGGCATACGGGGCAAAAGCGCCCCACCCCCCCGCACTCTTCCGGTTGTGGTTGGTGGCGTGGGGGGGGGGCGGCGCCCCCCCCCCCCCCCCCCCCCCCCGCCGCAAATCCCCCCATTATCCCCAAGTCTACTACAGGATAGCCGGAAGGCAAGATGACCCCTTGGGCGATCCTGCTCACCGCCTTCATCGCCGCGCTGGTTCAGAGCATGACCGGCTTCGGTTCGGGCATCATCCCGATGGCGATTCTCCCCACGTGGCTCCACATCCGGACCGCCGTGCCAATGGTGGCACTGTTGACGGCGACGGTGGACCTGGGAATGCTGGTCCGGCACCGGGCTGCGGTGCGGGTTCGGGCTGTTCTGCCTCTGGCGGGCGGAATGATCCTGGGGATTCCGCTGGGCATTCTCTTTGTGCGGCGGATGGAAGAGCGCTGGGTCCTGGGCGGGCTGGGAGCCGTCGTTGTGCTCTATGCTCTCTACTCCCTGGCCCGTTCTGTGGGCCTGGGGGTGGGCGATTCCGCCAGGCACCAACGGAAATCGCCCCTATCTGGGCCTTCGGCTACGGACCAGATTTCGCTACCTCTCTCATCGGCCCCGGATGTGCTGACCCCTGGAGGTACGAAAGGGGCGCGCCTGCGAGGGTGGGTTGCGTTGCTCCCGACTACCACGGGGCTGATTGCGGGAATGCTCGGCGGGGCCTATAACACCTCCGGCCCGCCTCTGGTCATCTACGGCGATGCCCGCAGGTGGGAGCCCGCCGAATTCCGCGGCAACCTTCAGACCCTGTTCCTGATCAACGATGCCCTCGTCATCGCGGGGCACCTCGCTGCGGGCAACATAACGCCCGCTGTCCTTCACGGATACCTGCTGGCCCTGCCTGGCCTGGGGCTTGGCTTCCTGGTCGGCGGGCTTCTGGCCCAGCGGCTATCTCCGAAGCGGTTCCGTCTCTTTGTCCAGGGCCTGCTGCTGGTGCTGGGGGCGCGGCTGTTTCTTTGAGGGGAGGTTCACCCCTCTTTTGTTCTTTCCGGTGTGGAGGAAAACCTCTAAACCCTCGTCTTGACAGGGGAGATGGAGCGCGGTACAATTCCCGTGCCCCTCCTGGGGCTTATGTCCCTCTTCCACAAGGAGCCCGGATGGAGATCGTCTGGTACGGCCTGAACTGTTTCCGACTGACCGAGCGCGGGATGGCCACGGTCCTCACGGACCCCTACGACCCCAGCGTCGGCCTGACGCTCCCTCGCCTCAAGGCCGATATCGTCACCGTCAGCCGCGACGTTCCGGCCTGCAACTCCGTCCGCCACGTGCGGGGAAACTTTCGTGTCCTGGATACACCGGGGGAGTACGAGATCGGCGGCGTCTTCATCACCGGCCGTCCCGCCTTCGTGGATAAAAAGAAGAGCGGCCTTACCACCATCTTTCACTTTGACTACGACGGCCTGACGATCTGCCACCTGGGGCACCTGGGCCAGGTCCCGACGCAGCAGCAGGTGGAGGACCTGGGGCCGATAGACATCCTGCTCATTCCGGTCGGGGGCGACGGGGGGCTGACGCCTGCCGAGGCCTCCGAGGTCATCAGCCTGATGGAGCCCTCTATCGTTATCCCGATGTGGTACAAAATCCCCGGCCTCAACCTCTCCCTGGGGACGCTGAACCGGTTTCTGAAACAGATGGGCGTGGAGAGGGTGGAGCCCCAGGATTCCCTCAAAATCACGAAAGGCACACTGCCCCAGGAGACAGAGATCGTCGTCCTTTCCCCGCGACAGGAGTGAAGGAGGCACTATGAAGGCGGAGGACCTGCTCAAACGGTTGCACTGGCTGGGGCACGACAGTTTCCGGCTGGACGGCCCTCCGGTCATCTACTTTGATCCCTGGAAACTGCGCGGCAAGCCCCCCGTGGCGGACCTGGTCCTGGTTAGCCACGAGCATTTTGACCACTGTTCGCCCGAAGACATCGCCAAAATCCGCGGGCCCAACACGGTGGTCGTCGCGGCCGCATCGGCCGCGGCCCAACTTCCGGGCGCGCGGGCTGTCCGTCCGGGGGACCGGCTTACTGTAGCAGGAGTGGAGGTGGAGGCCGTCCCGGCCTATAACGTCAACAAATTCCGTGCGCCGGGGGTGCCCTTTCATCCCCGCAACGCGGGCCACGTGGGCTACGTGGTCACTGTAGAGGGCGTGCGCATCTATTTCGCCGGGGACACCGACGCGATCCCGGAGATGGCCCAAATTTCCTGCGACATCGCGATTCTCCCTGTCAGCGGGACCTATGTGATGACGGTGGAGGAGGCAGTGGAGGCGGCCCGGATGCTGAAGCCTCAAATCGTCGTTCCGATGCACTACGGGGCGGGCATTGGCACACCGGGAGACGGGGAGCGATTTGCCCATCTCTATCCGGGTCGGACGGTGATTCTGGCTCAAGAATAATCTTTCACGACGGCGGCTTTGCCGCCGTCGTGAAGATTTTCTTTTGGAGGAAATTTTTATGGGCGAAGTCCCTGGGTCTGAAGTTTCGGTTACGACGCCGGAGCCCCGACGACGGAAGCGCCGCCGGGGCCGGGTGACGGTTTTCCCCAACTGGTGCAAGGGCTGTGGGCTCTGTGTGGCCCTCTGCCCGGTGAAAGTCCTGGAGCAGGCCGAGGATGGCCGCGTGATCGTGGCCTATCCGGAGCGGTGTACGGCCTGCCGGTGGTGCGAACTCCATTGCCCCGACTTCGCGCTCTTCGTGAGTGAGGTGGAAGAATGACGCCGGTTCTGATGCAGGGCGACGAGGCGTGTGCAGAAGGTGCGATCGCGGCGGGCTGCAATTTCTTCGCGGCCTACCCGATCACCCCAGCCACGGAGATCGCCGAGCACCTGGCCCGTCGGCTCCCCCAGGTGGGCGGGGTCTTCATCCAGATGGAGGACGAGATCGCCTCCATCTCTGCGGTCATCGGGGCCTCGGTGGGTGGGGCGAAGGCGATGACGGCGACCTCCGGCCCCGGCTTCAGCCTGATGCAGGAGAACATCGGCTACGCGGCGATGGCGGAGATACCATGCGTGATTGTGGACGTCCAGCGGCTGGGCCCTTCCACCGGGCGTCCCACCAGCCCCTCCCAGGGAGACGTGATGCAGGCCCGCTGGGGTACCCACGGCGACCATCCCATCATCGCACTTTCCCCCTCCTCGGTCCTGGAGACCTTTGAACTGACGGTGACGGCCTTCAACTTCGCCGAAAAGTACCGGACACCGGTCATCCTGCTGATGGACGAGGTGGTGGGGCATATGCGGGAGGGGGTGGAACTGCCTGAATCAGTGGAGCGGGTAGACCGGGCCGAAACCACTCTCGTCCCGCCGGAATGGTACAAGCCCTATGAGAATCTCCCTTCCGACGTGCCGCCGCTGATCCCGTTCGGCCGGGGGTACCGGTACCACATCACCGGGCTGCACCACGACGAACGGGGCTACCCGACGGAGCGGCTGGACGAGATCAACCCGTGGCTGGAGCGGATTTTCCGCAAGATAACCCGTAATCTTTCCGACATTCTCCTTTACGTGGAAGACGGTGCGGAGGGCGCGCCGACGGTGGTCATTGCCTACGGGTCGGTGGCCCGTTCGGCCCGCCACGCAGTGGAGATCGCCCGCAAGCAGGGCCGGAAGGTGGGATTCCTGCAACTGAAGACGATCTGGCCCTTTCCGGAGGAGTTGGTGGAGACGGTGACCCGTCAGGCCCGACGGGTCATCGTCCCGGAGATGAATCTGGGGCAACTGGCGCTGGAGGTGGAGCGGGTGGTGGGCCGTCGGCGGGTGCGGCGGGTGAACCGGGCCGACGGGGAGTTCATCCACCCTGCGGAGATCCTGGCTGCGATGCGGGAATAGAGACGGGCCCGGGGGGGGGGGGGGGGGGGCGGCGCCCCCCCCGGGGGGGGTGGAGGTGAGACATATAAAAGTGGGGGGGGGGGGCGGGGGGGGGGGGGCGGGCGCGGGGCGGGCGGCGCGCTGCCCGGGGCCGCGGCGGCCGGGCCCGCGCCCCCGCCGCGCCCCCCCCCCCCCCCCCCCCCCCCCCCCCCCCCCCCCCCCCCCCCCGCCGGGATGTTCCCTTCAGAGCAAATAGAACGCGGCGGCCTGGGCCAGGATGGCCAGGCCAATGACCATCGCCTCTTCGTCAAAATCAAAGCGGGGGTTGTGGTGGGGCGCCACCAGCCCCCGCGCCGGGTTGGCCGCCCCGACAAAGAAATAGCACCCCGGCACCTGCCGCATAAAGAAGGCCGCGTCCTCGCTCCCCATTGTCCGCTCCCCCGATGTGACCCGCTCCGGACCCAGGACCGCCTCCGCCGCCCGCCGGACAGCCGAGGTCACCTGGTAGTCGTTGATGACCGCCGGGGTCAGAGGGGCGATGTCCACCTCTGCTTGAGCACCGAAGGTCGCCGCAACGCCCTGGAGGATGTCCCGAAGCCGCCGGATGGCGGTGTCCCGCGCGCTGGGCTCGTAGGTCCGGATGGTCCCCAGCAGTTCCACCTGGGCCGGGATAACGTTGAAGGCGTCGCCGCCGTGGATGGCCCCCACGGTCACCACCGCCGTCTCCAGCGGGCTGACGTTCCGGCTGACGATGGTCTGAAGGGCGACGACGGCGTGGGCCGCAGTCACGATGGGGTCCACCGTCTGGTGGGGGAGGGCGCCATGGCCCCCCAGCCCGCGGATCACGCAGGTCCACTTTTCTGCCGCAGCCATCACCGGCCCGGGCGTCACGTCCACCGACCCCACCGGGCGGTCGTTCCAGAGGTGGGCTGCCAGGAAGATATCCGGGCGGGGGTCGTCCAGCGCGCCGTCCCGGATCATCGCCTCCGCGCCGTTTCCCCCTTCTTCCGCCGGCTGGAAAATCAACTTCAGGGTCCCGGACATCCGGTCCCGCCACCTGGCGAAGAGTTCGGCCATCCCCATTCCCATCGCCACATGCCCGTCGTGCCCACAGGCGTGCATACGGCCAGGGACGGTGGAGGCGTATTCGGCCCCTGTCTCCTCTTGAATGGGGAGGGCGTCCATATCAAAGCGGACCATCACGACGGGGCCAGAGCGACTTCCCTCCAGGACGCCGACGACGCCGGTTTTGCCGACGCCCCTGCGGATCCGATAGCCCAGCCGCTCCAGATGTGCGGCGACAATCCCCGCCGTCCGCTCTTCCTGATAGGCCAGTTCGGGGTGGCGGTGGAAGTCCCGCCGCCAGGCGATGAGGCGTTCACGCTGCGCCTCGGCCGCTGCGTAGAATTCGTTCATAGGCGCCTCTGGCGAAGGAGCAGTTTTTTCGCTGCGGCGGCAGGACCGCCGCAACGAGGATTTGTCCTGTTACCGCAACACGATCCGGCGGAATCGTTCCACGTAGCGGATGGTTCCGTCGGGCTCCACTTTTCGGTACCACTCTTTTAGGCGCTCCTCCAGCCCCTCCGGGTCCCGAATCTGGGTGCGGTGCTGGCGGAGGGCCTCCAGTTTCAGCCGCAGGGAGTCAGTAATATCTACTTCTGTGTCCGGCTCTGCCGCACCCGCCAAGTAGACCTCCTGAACCCGGTGGGGAGGAAGCCCCTCCTCCAGGAGTTCCGGGAACTGGCGGGGGTTGCGCGCGTCCGGGTAGACGGCGTCCAGCGCCGCCTCACCGATGGCCCGGTGGTCGGGGTGGTTGAGATACGAGGACCGGTATCGGACGGTCGGGTCGCAGGTGATGACGATGTCGGGCTTCCAGCGGCGAATCTCGCGGGTCAGGTCCCGCCGCAGATCCAGGCTGGGGGTCAGGGACCCATCGGGGTAGTTCAGGAAGATGACCTCCCGGACTCCCAAGACGCGGGCCGCGGCCCGCTGTTCTTCTTCCCGGATGCGGGCCAGGGTTTCGGGAGGGATGGAGAGGTCGTCGGACCCCCGCTCCCCGTGCGTGGCCAGGACGTAGATGATTTCCTTGCCTTCCTGGGCCCACCGCCCAATTGTTCCCCCACAGAAAAACTCCGGGTCGTCGGGGTGGGCCAGAATGACCATTACCCGTCGCCGGTCTTCCATAGCAAACACCTCATTTAACCGGAAGTTTTCGGGAGAACCTCCACGGAACTTACCGGGACTTCCACCCGTTCTTCTTCAATCTGGACGATGACGGTCCCTTTCAGCGGCAACAGGTCCACCACCTTGCCCACGCCGTGGGGGGTGCGAACCAGGCTCTTGAGTTTGGGCATCCCCTCGGCGGCCTCCAGGTAGACCTCGTGCTCGTAGGCCAGGCAACAGCGCAGCCGTCCGCACATCCCGGTGATGTTGGTGGGGGTGAGGGAGATGCCCTGGACTTTGCCCATCCGGATGGAGACGGGCGCAAAGTCGGAGAGGAAGCGGGAGCAACAGCGGGGCTCACCGCAGGCCCCGTACCCACCAAGAAGTTTCGCTCGGTCCCTGGGGCCGATCTGGCGCAGTTCCACCTGAACATTGAGGCTCTCCGCCAGTTCGCTGCGGATTTTCTCCAGGTCTGCCTTTCCCTCCGCCTCATAGAGAATGGTGAGCCGTTTTTCGTCCAGAGTGAACTCCGCCACGGCAAACTTGACCGGGAGGGATTCCTTCAGGGCCCGCCGTCGCAACTGGATGAGCAGGTCCCGAGCCTTCTCCTCCAGTTGCTGACGGATGGCCAGGTCGGCGCCCGTGGCCCGTCGCAGGACGGTCTTCAGGTCCTCCCGGCGTTTTTCCGGCGGGACTTCCCGGATGAAAACCACGCGCCCAATCTGGCGCCCCCACGCGGTGTCCACGACGACGAAGTCACCGGGCCGCAGATCGGTGCATGAGCCGGGAAGAAAAGAGTAAATTTTGCCACCTTCCTGAAACCGGACGCCCACGATAGGCTGGCTTTCGGGAGGTGCCTCGTTCACCGAAGGTTGAAGTTCTTCTTCCGCCATATGTCTCCGCTTTTCGGAACCGATTTTGAGCGTATCGGGTTACTCAAACCGCGTATGCCCAATTATGCCACCAGAAGGCAGGTTTGTCCAGTTATAAGCCTGGCGGTAAATTGTCCGGCTCCTTAAAGGCCCAGCGGTAAGCGGCCAGGCCCGTTAAAAGCCCGAAGGGCTTTGCATCTGAGCCCGGACATTTCGCAGTTTCACGGATTATTCCGACAACAACCGACCTCCTTCGCCGTCGCAACAGAGGTGGTCAGAGGTTTTTGGAGCAACTGCTCGCAGTTGTCCCCAATCTGGGCCCTGACGTTGACGCCGGGGCCTCCCTCTGAGCCCCAACGCCGACGTTGGAGCCATTTTTGTCGGGGTGCGGCACGTTCGGGCCTTCCTGGCGAATTTTCGTATCCCGATGTAAACTATCACCCGTCCGGGGTACCTAAAGTGAGTCTGGAGCATATTCGGAACCTGGTCTGGAAAGAGTTCCTCCAACTGGCGCGGGACCGGTTGCTGACTCTCTTTCTGTTCCTGCTCCCGGCGGTCCAACTGGTCCTTCTGGCCCGCGCTACGGGACGGGGAATCCACGAGCAACCGGTAGTGATTCTGGACCTGGACCGGACCGCCGTCACGCGCGAACTGGCCCTGCGACTGGACCTCCGGGAAGAGTTAGCCGTGGAGTATTTCGTGGATACCGAGGAAGACCTCCGGCGTCTTCTGGAAGAGGGAGAAGCCCGGATGGGGATCATCTTCCCGGCGGGGCTCTCCGCTCGCCTGTTAGACCCTACCCAGACGGCATCGGTACGAGTCGTCGTGGACGGGACCAACGATGTCGTCGCCGGAATCATTCTTTCCGCCGTTCAGGCACTTTTCACCGAGTACGCGCAGGAACAAGCCGCGGCGTGGGGGCTCCGCGTGGCCCCCTTGCTGGACCTCCGGATCGTGACCTACTACAATCCCGGCTACGACACCCGCCAGTTTGCGATCCCGGCGCAGGTGGGATTCATCACCTACCAGATTACCCTTGCCATCGCCTCCCTGGGGCTGGCCCGGGAGCGGGAACTGGGCACCCTGGAGGGGCTCATCGTGACCCCAATGCGCCGGGCCGAATTGATCGTGGGAAAAGCGATCCCCGCGCTGGTGATCGGCCTGTTGAACTTTCTCTTCCTTCTGGCCATCGCTATCTTAGGCTTCGGAGTGCCCCTGCGGGGCTCCTTCTGGCTCCTCCTGGGTCTGACGGTGGCCTTCGTCCTGGCGGAGGTGGGCTGGGGGCTGATGATTTCCGGTTTCTCTCGGACCCAGCAGCAGGCGCTCCTCTTCGTCTTCATCCAGGCGCTGGTAGACCTGACCCTTTCAGGCTACCTGGTGCCGGTCAAGAACCTCCCCTTAGCCCTACGCGCCGCCAGCCGTGTCGTGCCGATGTACCATTACCTGGTGGTCATCCGGAGCGTGATGCTGAAGGGAGCGGGCCTGGCCGACCTCTGGCCCCACGCGCTGGCGCTGGTGGGGCTGGCCGGGTTGGTGCTTTTCATCGCCGCGCGTCGGGTCAGCCGACGGTTGGAGTAGCCAGGTAAAGAAGCCGCCTCATGTTGCGTGTTGGAGCGGTGCGGCTATAATAATGTGCCTGGGACTCCTTTATCCGAGTTTCACCACCGAGAGCGCAAGAACCCGATTTCACGTCTCTGAAAGGAGCCGTATGTCCCGAATCCGTTCCCTGCTGGCCCTGGTCGTCGCCACTGGCACCCTTGCAGTGACCCTTTTGCTCTTCTCTCTCCCCCTCCCTGTCCACGGGGAAGGGGAGGGGGTTGGGGGGTGGGGTCTCCCCTCCATCCAGGGCGCGACCATCGTCCTGGACGGACAGTTGGACCCGGCCTACGGGCCGGCCCTCGCTGCCGACCCTCGGGGCGACCTGGCCTCTCCGGGGCCCCGGGACTGGAATGGCACCCACTGGACTGACGTCATCAGCCTCTACGTGACCAACGACAGCCAGAAACTCTACGTCTTTATCCCCCTCTACGCCTACACCCGCACCACCTCCTCCGGCTCCTTCGGACTGGCAATCGCCACGGGCCGCTATACCGCCACCAGCGGCTCCCCGCCCCGCGACCCCTGGAATAATGCCATCTACTTCGCCTACACCGCCACCCACGCCAACGTCGGCGGGACACCGGTCCTGCTCCCCTACCGCATCATCCCCGACTTCGTGGTCCGGGGCAACATCGTCGGCTCCGGCTGGAGTGACAACGGCTGGACCGAACTGCGCCGCTGGAACGGCACCGACTACAGCACCGGCGCGGGCACCAACTGGGGCGGCATCCCCTCCGGCGGGATGATCGGCACCCGCGTCGCCTTCGCCGACGGCGTCGGTGTGGAGTTCGCCATCCCCTTCGCCGACCTGGGCATCACCCCGACCCCCGGCACTCCCATTCACCTCCAGTTCTACGCCACCCAGACCTCCAATACGAAGGGCGCCTTTGACACCGTCCCCGCCGACGACCAGTCCACCGGCTGGGACGACTCCACCACTCAGCAGTACCTGGCGACCTACGTCCTGGCCCCTGCACTCACGCTGGAGGTGACCCATCCGCCGGAGGGCGCGTTCTTCGCCACGCCAGATATCGCCGTCACCGGCCGCGTCTCCCCCGCCGTCGGCGTCACCGTCACGGTGAACCTCAACAGCGTTGCCCTCTACACCCCCACCCTGGACGCCGACGGGCGCTTCACCCAGCCGGTCACCCTGGCGCGGGGGGCCAACACCCTC
>JANXAH010000020.1 GCA_025062415.1 Anaerolineae bacterium
ACGATGATGTCGGGATGACCGCCCCAATCCCGGGCGAGCCGCTGGAGTTGGACCAGGATGCGGATTTTCTCTTCAAAGGGGAGTTGGGCCCGTTCCCGACGGGCTTTCTCTACCTCCTGGAACCATTCCTCCCGGGTGAAGACACGGCCGCCAAGGAGGATGCGAGGTTGAGCCTCATGCTCGGTTGAGGTCGCTTCCAGCGATTCTGCGGAATCTTTCCGAAAGTCCATACCGCTCCAGAATTCGGCGCAATTGCTCCCTATCCACACCGGATTGCTCCAGCAACATTCGGATTTTCGCTTGGTCCTTTTCTCTCCCAGCCCGCACGAAAAGGGCGATGAGATACTCTGGCGTCATTACCTTTGCCCGGATACCTTCGTACTCTATCTCTGCGGCGTGTTCAACGGCCTCCGCCTCCAGAGGGTCGGCCGGAAATATGTCCACTGGGATACCCTCTACGACGATCCAGTGGCCTTTCCACGCCCATCCCCGGCTGTGAAAGTACTCGTAGATAGGGTTCAGGAGAATCAATCCTTCCTGCGGTGGTTCCAGTACTACAAACACATCCAGGTCTTGGGTGAGGAATGGCTCTGTCCACCTGAGGGCTGCGATGGCTCCGCCGACGGCATAGTCTTTGATAAGCCCTCTTTCTTTCAACTCGTTCAAAATTCGCAGGGCTTCTCTCATTTGGGGTTTTCTACGATCCTTCGCAAACTCACCGAGAATGGTGGATAGGCGATGCCCTTTTCGGTGATGATGCCGGTAACGTAACGGTGGGGGGTGACGTCAAAAGCGGGGTTGGCGACCCGAACCCCCGGCGGCGCAATGGGCATACCGCGGAAGACCAGGTCGGTCACTTCCTCCGGCGGCCGCTCCTCTATTGGGATGTCGTCCCCCGTTGGGGTGGAGAGGTCAATCGTGGAGGTGGGGACACAGGGGTAGAAGGGGACGCCATTCTCCTTTGCCACCACCGCCAGTTTGTAGGTGCCAATTTTGTTGGCGACGTCGCCGTTGGCCGCTACCCGATCCGCTCCCACCAGGACCAGGTCCACCTGCCCCGTGCGCAGGAAGTGGCCGGCCGCGTTATCGGCGATCAGGGTGAAGGGGATCCCCAGTTGCTGCAGTTCCCACGCAGTCAACCGGGCCCCCTGCAGAAGGGGACGAGTTTCGTCTACCAGGACATGGACGCGCTTTCCCTGCTCGTGCGCGGTGCGGATGACGCCCAGGGCGGTACCGTAATCCACTGTCGCCAGCGCGCCCGTGTTGCAGTGGTGAAGGATCGTCGCGCCGTCGGGGATAATCGCCGCGCCGACCTCCCCCAGCCTTCGGTTGACCTCCACATCCTCATCGGCGATGGCCTGGGCTTCCGCCAACACGGCCTCGCGAAGGGCGTCGGGGTCCGACTCCGCCGCGCAGCGTCGCAGGACCCGATCCAGGGCCCAGGCCAGGTTGACGGCAGTGGGGCGGGCGGCCCGCAGGATAGCGGCGGCCTCCTCCAGGTCACGCCAGAGGCCCGCGCGGTCGGCAGCCCGGCTTCGGCGCGCAGCCAGCGCCAGTCCGAAGGCGGCGGCGGCTCCGATGGCCGGCGCGCCCCGAACCGCCATCTCCCGAATCGCCCGAGCCACCTCCTCCGGCGTCTCCAGTTCCAACACGCGGAACTCCGCTGGAAGGAGGCGCTGGTCAATCATCCGGACCTTACCGTGAGCCCATTCCACCGTTCGCATGGCCATACCCTCGCTTTGTGAAGTATACCCGCGCTTGCCCGACCTGTCAATAAGGTCACCGCCGAGGAGGTCCTTGACTTTACCCATATCTCAGGGTTGTGTCCCAAATTTGTTGGATGTCGGTCAGCGGTCGTCAGGTGTCGGAGGTCCCCACCCCTTCCCCAAATCTTGGCTCGTGAACTCCGATAGGGGCCTGAAAGGGGTTGAAAAAGCGGGGCAAAACGGCCTCTATATTCAGTCGGTTCTAACCATCCTCTGGACGCCCCTGAGGGCATATCTGAAAAATACTGAGGGCTGCACAGCGCAGGCTGTTCGCCCGTAACGCAGGCTGTTAGCCTGCAACGCAGGCTGTTCGCCTGTAGCGCAGGCTGTTAGCCTGTAGCGCAGGCTGTTCGCCTGTAGCGCAGGCTGTTAGCCTGTAGCGCAGGCTGTTCGCCTGTAGCGCAGGCTGTTCGCCTGTAGCGCAGGCTGTTAGCCTGTGTAATGCAGGCTGTTAGCCTGTGATGGGCAACCTGGAACGGCTTTCTAACGGATGTTCACAGGCCTGATGGCCACACCATCACAGGTACCCGGAGAACCTGAATCTTCAGACCTGCTCTGAGATGTGGGTAAAGTCAAGAGGTCAAGAGGAGGTCCGCTTGACAATTGCCCTATACCAGTGTATAATTATACCAGAGGGGAGGGAAAAGACTTCTCTTGAGCGGATTCCTCATCACTTCTTACAGATAAATGTTCCCATCTTCGTGTCCACCGTACCTTGCATCTCCAAACTCAACCCCTGATCCATCTGCCGACCTGGCTGCACAAACCTCTTTCAACAGGAAGGAGGTGTGAACAGGTTATACAATGTCCCCACTGTCAGTAAACGGTCACCCTTTTGCGATACACCTATCCCATCGGTAAGGAGGGCACCTATGTCCGAACAAGAACTCATTCAGGCTATCGCCGATATGAGAGAAGAGGAGGCTGTCCAGATGGTTCGGGATATGATGGCGCATGATGTTAAACCCGCAGCCATTCTGGACGCGGTCCGAAAAGCTATGGACATCATCGGCGAACGGTACGAAAAGGGAGTTTACTTCCTCCCCGAACTGATCCTCGCTGGCGAGATTATGAGCCAGATCGTAGAGATCCTCAAACCCAAACTGGTGGAATCCCCAGAGATTAAGCGTTATGGCAGAGTCGTCATTGGCACGGTGAAAGGGGATATCCACGACATCGGCAAGAATATTGTGACCTTCATGTTGGATGCCAACGGCTTTGAGGTCCTTGACCTGGGCGTGGACGTCCCGCCGGAGAAGTTCGTGGAGGCTGTCCGCGAATTTCAGCCTCAAGTGGTCGGCCTGAGCGGGTTCCTGACCCTCGCCTTTGACTCTATGCGGGAGACTATCCAGGCGCTGGAGAGGGCAGGGCTGCGGGACAAAGTGAAGGTCATGATCGGCGGTGGTTCCGTGGATGAGCATGTGCGGGCCTACACCGGAGCTGATGCTTTCGGGAAGGACGCCGTGGCGGGTGTCGCTCTCGCCAAAAAGTGGATCGGTGTCCAGTAACAACTTTTTGTACACGGAGGTAGTGACCATGACCCCGCAGATGTCACCTGACCAAAAGCGAGAGGCCCTCTGGCAAGGAAAACTCTCTCCGAAGGACCCCCAGGGAAATCCCCTCCAGTTCCAGAGCCCAGAAGCGGAGAAGAAGTACAAAGAGAGTGTCCTGCGGTTCAAGACCGCCATTGAGATGGAGAAGTTGCCGGACCGGGTCCCAGTGACCATTTTCCCCAGTATGTTCCCCTGGAAGTATGCCGGGATGACGGTCCAGGAGGCGATGTACGACTACGAAAAGTGCGCCGCAGCCTTCAAGAAATTCATCCTGGACTTTGACCCGGACGTCCAGTGGGGAGCCTACGCTCCAGGCCCGGGGCGGTTTTACGAGATTCTGGACTACAAGTTGTACTCCTGGCCCGGCCACGGAGTAGCCCCCGATTGCTGCTATCAGTGCAACGAAGGCGAGTACATGAAGCCGGAGGAGTACGACGCGCTGATTGAAGATCCCACGGGCTATTTCATCCACGTCTACCTGCCCCGGGTCTTCGGCGCGCTGAACGGCTTCCAGATGCTCCCCTTCTTCCCCGGTATCCTGGAGATGTACGCGGTTGCCCTCAACTTCATCCCCTTCGGTTTGCCCCCCGTTCAGGCGACGTTCCAGGCCCTCTTTGAGGCCGGAGCAGAGGCCCTGAAGTGGATCTCGGTGATCGGCCCGGTGGACGTGGAACTGGCCACGATGGGGTACCCCGCCCTTCTGGGCGGGTTCACGAAAGCCCCCTTTGACGTCCTCGGCGACACCCTCCGGGGCACCAAGGGGATAATGCTGGACCTCTACCGGCGCCCGGATAAGGTCCTTAAGGCAATGGAAGCCCTCACGCCGCTGATGATCAAGATGGGCATCAACTCCGCCCAGGCGACCGGTAATCCGCTTATCTTCATCCCGCTCCACAAGGGTGCCGACGGCTTCCTCTCCGACGAGCAGTTCAAGAAATTCTACTGGCCCACCCTCAAAGAGGTTATCCTGGGCCTGATTGAGGGCGGATGCGTGCCCTTCCCCGCGGCCGAGGGCGGCTACAGTTCCCGCCTGGAGGTAGTCAAAGACCTGCCCAGGGGCAAGACGGTGTGGATGATTGACCTGACCGATATGGCGGATGCCAAGCGGACCCTCGGTCAGAATGCCTGTCTGATGGGCAACGTGCCGTCCTCGCTGCTGAACCTGGGCACTCCGGAGGAAGTCCGGGCCTATGTGAAGCGGCTCATTGAAGTGGCCGGGAAAGATGGCGGCCTCATCATCTCCAACGGCGCGTTCTTTGACGAGGCCAAGCCGGAGAACGTGAAGGCGATGGTGGAGGCCGCCAAAGAGTACGGCGTATATTAATCGGATACCGGACAGGCTCCCGCTTTTCGGGAGCCTGTCCGTCTGTCACCGCACTCCGGCGGGCGCGATTCCTGATGAGTGGACAGGGGCCGATGGCCCCGTCTGTCGCAGAACTCATCAGAATGGAGGGAAATATGAAGATCAAAGCCGCCGTTGTCTTTGAAACAGGGGGGCCCTTTCAGATTGAGGAGGTGGAACTGGATGAGCCCAGAGACGATGAGGTGCTGGTCCGCATCGTTGCATCGGGCATCTGCCATACCGACCTGGGGGCGCGGGCCGGACACCTGCCGATTCCCGAGCCGCCGAGCGTCTTCGGACACGAGGGTGCCGGTGTCGTAGAAAGGGTCGGGAAGCGGGTGACCAAAGTTCAACCAGGTGACCACGTTATCCTCACCTGGGACTACTGTGGGACCTGTTCTGCCTGCAAAGAGGGCAAGGTCCTCTACTGCCTGAACTTCTTCCAGCACAACTTCCACGGAGCCCGCCCCGACGACAGCCCAACCATGCATAAAGACGGGCAGGTCGTCCACGGATCTTTCTTCTACCAGTCCTCCTTCGCCACCTACGCTCTGGCCAGCGAGCGGAATGTGGTTAAAGTCCCGCAGGATGTGCCCCTGGAGGTTCTGGCCCCCTTGGGCTGCGGCGTGATGACCGGTGCAGGAGCAGTCATCCACTCGCTCCAGGCCCGGCCCGGAGATTCCATCGCGGTCTTCGGCGTCGGGACAGTGGGGATGAGCGCGGTGCTCGCGGCGGTAGTGTGCGGATGCACGACCATCATTGCGGTGGACATCCACCCCGATCGGCTGGAACTGGCGCGGGAACTGGGCGCCACCCATACCGTGAATGCCGCCAAGGAAGACCCGGTGGAGGCCATCCGTAAGATTACCGGGGGCGGGGCCCGCTTCACCCTGGAATGTGTGGGAAACCCCAAGGTCCTGCGGCAGGCCGTGGACGCTCTGCCTCGCCTGGGGGTCTGCGGGCTCATCGGCGTCGTGCCGCCCGGCACGGAGGTCGCCCTGGATATGGACCTGATTATGAACGGTCGGACCGTACGGGGGATCCTGGGCGGCGATGCCATCCCCGACGTCTTTATCCCCAAACTGGTGGACCTCTACCGACAGGGGCGTTTCCCCTTTGACCGGCTGATCCAGTTCTACCCCTTTGAGGACATCAACCGGGCCGTCCATGATATGGAAGCCGGCCGTGTGATTAAGCCAGTCCTCCGGATGTAGAGAGGGAGGTCTCCGATGAAACTGATCCGAGTCAACATGACAACGAAGACCATCCGCGTGGAGGATGTGCCTCCGGAGTACCGGGAACTGGGCGGTCGGGGCCTCACCTCCATCATTGTGAACACCGAGGTGCCTGCCCGCTGCGACCCCCTGGGGCCGGAGAACAAACTGGTCATCGCCCCCGGCCTTTTGAGCGGGACGACACTCCCCAACACCAGCCGGACTTCCATCGGGGCCAAGAGCCCGCTGACCGGCGGCATCAAAGAGAGCAATGTGGGCGGCACGATGGGGGCCTCCCTGGGCCGCCTGGGGATCACCGCCATTGTCGTGGAGGGACAGGCGCCGGAGGGAGAACTCTACCTCCTCCGGATTGACCGGGAGGGAAACGCCAGCCTGATCCCAGCCCAGGAGTACCGGGGCATGCGGACTTATCCGCTGGTGGAACACCTCCTGAAAATCTACGGGAAAGACAACTCGGTGCTCTGCGTCGGGCCCGCGGGCGAGTACCGGATGCCTATCGCCTCCGTTCAGTCCTCCGATGTGGACGGCCATCCCTGCCGGGCCGCTGGTCGGGGTGGTATGGGAGCGGTGATGGGGGCCAAGGGCCTCAAGGCCATCGTCGTGGACCAGCATGGCAGGAGCGCCGACCCCATCGCGGATCCACAGGCCTTCAAAGAGGCCGTCCAGGCCATCGTCCAGATAGTCAAATCGGACCCGATGAACGCGGAGGTGATGCCCAAACTGGGCACCGCGGCCCTGGTCGCGCCGGTCAACACGATGGGTGCCTTCCCCAGTTACAACGCGCGTAGGGGCGTGCTGGATGGCTGGGAGAACATCTGTGGGGAGCGGATGGCCGAAATCATCCAGCAGCGGGGCGGGAACCCCACCCACCAGGGCTGTGCCCAGTGCATCATCCACTGCTCCAACATCTACGTAGACCAAAACGGCAATTACGTCACCGGTTCCCTGGAGTACGAGACCATCTGGGCGATGGGCGGGATGACCGGCATCACCGACCTGGACGTGATCGCCCGGCTGGACTACATGTGCGACAACATCGGGATAGATACGATGAGCACAGGGGCCGCCATCGCGGTGGCGATGGACGCCGGGTACCGGAAGTTCGGGGATGCCGAGGCTGTCCTGGAGATGGTGGAGGAAATCGGCAGGGGGACCGAATTTGGTCGGATTCTCGGAGGTGGTGGCGTCGCCGTTGGCAAATACTTCAACCACCCCCGTGTCCCTGCGGTCAAGGGGCAGACCATTGCGGCCTACGATCCCCGGGCGATGCTGGGCAACGGCGTGACCTACGCGACCTCGCCGATGGGAGCGGACCACACGGCGGGGAACGTGGTGGGGGCCTACCTAACCGGGAAACTGAACCCCCTGAACCCGGAGGGGCAGGTGGAGACTTCCCGGTTCCTCCAGACAGTGATTGCGGCCTACGACACGCTGGGAATGTGCTTTATGGCGACGATGTCCCTTCTGGAGCCGGAGGCCTTTGAGGTAGTCGGGAAGGCCATCAGCGCCAAACTGGGCCGGCCACTGGAGCCAGAAGAGTTTCCCTTCGGCCTGGGCCGGCGGGTACTGAAGGCCGAGCGGGAGTTCAACCGAAAAGCGGGCTTCACGAAGGAGGACGACCGATTGCCCCGATTCTTCTACGAGGAGCCGCTGCCACCCCATAACACCGTCTTCTCCATCCCCGACGAGGAACTGGACAAGGTTTTTGACTTTTAGCAAAAGGGCGCCGTTTTCGCACTGGCGGCTTCGCCGCCGGTGTGAAAACGGCCTGATTCATTAACGTCATTCATCCCAGAAAGGAGGCGGAAGATGACTACCACAGGATGGACCCGTCGGGAGTTCCTGCGCGGTGTGGCTGTGGCTGGTGCCGGGCTGGCCCTGGCGGCGTGTGCTCCTCGGGCTACGCCCAAACCGGCCAAGGACAAAATCGTTGTCGGGATGTCTCGGCCGCTCTCCGGCCCGCTGGCACAGGTCCACGAGGCGGCCTTCAAGCCGGTCTATGAGACCTTCGTCAAGGAGGTCAACGACGCTGGCGGGATCTACGTGGAGGAGTACGGCAAGAAACTGCCCATTGAACTCATCATCTACGACGACAAGAGCGACGTGGGCACAGCGACGCGGCTGACGGAGAAACTGATCCTTGAGGACAAAGTGGACTTCCTCTGGCCAGGGTGCGGCACTTCCTACATCTATGCTCAGGCTCCCATCGCCAACAAGTACGGGTACATCCTGATCACGGCCGAGGGCGGCGCCACAACCCTCAAGGATATGCTCCCCAGCATGCCCTACGTCTTTGTCACCCTCAGTTTCTCCGACTGGTACCAGTTGCCGGTTCTGGCCGAGTTGCTGGCGGAGAAGGGCGCCAAGACCGCCTATATCGCCTACATCGCCGACCTCCATGGGATTGAGTACTCCGGGGTGGCCGGCATTGAGTTCCCCAAGAGGGGCATCAGCATCATCGGTACCAAAAGCATTCCGCCGGATATGAAGGACCTCTCCCCCATCATCCGGGAGGCGAAGGCGGCGGACCCCGACGTCTTCTGCTGCTTCGGCTACCCCGACCAGGTTATGCCCGCCACAGCCCTCTCCATTGAGTTGGACTTCAATCCCAAGGCCTGGGTGGGCGGCCCCTGTGTCAACTTCGGGTTCTACCAGACGACCTTTGGACCTGCGGCAGAAGGGGTCATCGGCTTCACGTCCTTTAACCCCAAACAGTCCGATGCGGCCCGGGCCCTGGCCGAGAAACTCTATGCGGGCAAGCCGAAGGAGATTCAGGACTACTGGGGGCACCCCCTCTACTGGGCAGGCCTGGAAGTCTGGAAGCAGGCCATTGAGAGGGCTGGCACGCTGGACCAGGCCAAGATTCGCGACATTATCGCCACCCAGCGCTTCCAGACTGTGCTGGGCGAGACCTGGTTTGAGAATGGCCTGCTCTCCAAGGATTGCCACACAGGCGAAATCGGCCAGTGGATCAACGGGGAGTACGAGGTCATCGGGCCCAAGAAGTGGGCCACAGCGGAGATGGTATATCCCAAGCCCAAGTGGCCGAAAGGGTAAGTAAGCCCTGTAAGAGCATGCCTGAAATGAAGTCGCGTAGCGCAGGCCGTTAGCCTGCAACACAGGCTGTTCGCCCGTAACGCAGGCTGTTAGCCTGCAACGCAGGCTGTCGCCTGTAACGCAGGCTTTTAGCCTGCAGCCCAGGCTGTGAGCCTGTAACGCAGGCTGTTAGCCTGCAGCCCAGGCTGTGAGCCTGTAACGCAGGCTGTTAGCCTGCAGCCCAGGCTGTTAGCCTGCAACGCAGGCTGTCGCCTGTAGCGCAGGCTGTGAGCCTGTAACGCAGGCTGTTCGCCCGTAACGCAGGCTATTAGCCTGCAACGCAGGCTGTCGCCTGTAGCGCAGGCTGTGAGCCTGCAACGCAGGCTGTCGCCTGTAGCGCAGGCTGTTCGCCCGTAACGCAGGCTATTAGCCTGCAACGCAGGCTTTTAGCCAGCAGCCCAGGCTGTGAGCCTGTAACGCAGGCTCTTAGCCTGCAGCACAGGCTGTTCACCTGTGATAGGGTGACCTGAAACGGCCTTCTGAGGGATGCTCGCAGGCCTGACGGCCTGCGCTCAGCGCCGCAGGTCCCCGGAGAACCTGAATTTTCAGACTTGCTCTAAAGGCCATCTTCGTCAAAGGAAACGTGAGGCAGGCTGTCTGAGAGGTAACAGGACTCCAGACATTACCGGGATGAACTTGCCTCTCAGGCAGCCTGTCCTTCATTGCGGAGATTGAACAGCGGACCTGGAAGCAATAATGTTTCGGTCCGTCCACAGGACTAAAGGAGGAGACAATTTCGTTGCGGCGGTCATGGCCGCCGCAACGAAAATTTAAGACCCTTTGCCTTAAAAAAACCTTTGCTCTGGGAGACTCCGATGAAAATTCTTCTGGAGGTTCTTATCACTGGCTTGCTGATGGGTGGTCTGTATGCCCTGATCTCCGTGGGGCTGAGCCTTCAGTACGGTGTCGCTCGCATTCTGAACATCTCTCACGGAGAGTTTATTATGCTTGGGGGAATGACCACCTGGGCCCTGTATACTGCGCTACACATCAGCCCGCTGCTCGCTCTTGCTATCTGCGGTCCTCTGGCCCTCGGCCTGGGGTATCTCATTCACAGGACGCTCTTCAAGCGCCTGCTGGACCGGGCCCCCTCCTTCGCCGTTTTTGAGGGCAATTCTATGCTGGCCGCCTTCGGCCTGATGTTCATTCTTCAGAACATCGCTCTCATCGCCTGGGGTGCTGAGATTCGGGGCTACTCTTACCTCTCCATTCCGGTCCATTTTCTGGGAACGCTGTTCGGTGCTAACCGTTTGCTCACCTTTGGGATCGCTCTGGCCATCGGCCTGGCTTTCTATCTCTTCCTGAACCTCACGCGCACCGGCAAAGCCATCCGGGCAGCAGCCCAGGACCCCGCCACGGCAGGGCTGATGGGCGTTAACATCAACAACGTGTTGGCCCTGTGTTTCGGCCTGGGTGCCGCGATGGCCAGTGTCGCCGGCGTGCTGATCAGTATGTGTTACCCCGTGCATGCCTCTATGGGCCTGGAATACACAGTTATTGCGATCATTGTGGTTGTCCTGGGGGGACTTGGCAGCATCCCCGGTAGTTTCCTGGGAGGCTTTATCCTGGGCCTCGTGGGGAGCATTGTCACTTTCCTTGAACCTGGACTGGCGCTGGTTGCCTATTACATCATCTTTATCGTTTTGTTGCTTATCCGACCGACCGGCCTTTTGGGGAGATAGACCATGAGACTGGGCAAAATCAACCCCAAAAAATTGTGGGTGCCAGGAGCGACGTTCGTCGTCCTGGCGCTGCTGGCCACACTTCCGCTGTATGCTTCTACCTACAGCGTCATTTTGCTAACCAGCATCCTAATGTTTGTCATCCTGGCCCTCAGTTGGGCTCTTTTCTCCGCCCCAACGGGCTACATCTCTCTGGCCCCAGCAGCTTTTTTCGGGGTCGGCATTTATACTTCTGCTATTCTGGGCAAACAATTGCCCTTTCCACTCGTTGTCTCTTTAGGCGGATTGATCAGTTTCTGCCTGGCCCTGCTCGTTGGGGCACTGACTCTCCGGCTAAGAGGCATCTATTTCGCAATGTTCACCTTTGGCCTGGTGGAACTCATCAAACATTTCTGGCTCTGGTACGAAATCCAGTTCACGGGAACCCGAGGACGGTTCGTGGTCGTGGTTCCCCACAACACAATTTACCTCGCCATGTTTGCTGTCTTTGTCTTGTTGCTGCTGACGACGTACCTGGTCCGACGCTCCAGGCTGGGGCTGGCGTTGCGGAGTATCGGGGAGTGTGAGGAAGCGGCGGCGCACATTGGCGTAAACGTCAACGCGCTCAAAACCGTTATGTTTGCGGTTAGCGCCATTTTTATGGGGGCAGCCGGATCTATTATCGCAACCCGGTGGACCTATGTGGACCCGTATATTGCCTTTAATCCCCTCTATTCGTTCATGGCGGTTCTGATGGCCCTTTTCGGCGGGCTCGGACACCCCTACGGCCCCATCCTGGGAGCGGCGATCTTTGCCTATCTGGAGGAACTTCTGATCACCCGGTTCCCATACTACTATATGCTGATTTTCGGAGTTGTCCTCATCATCACCGTTCTGTACCTGCCGGAGGGACTTATTGGGCTGATCGGGAAGATATGGAGGAGAGTGAGAGGAGGTCACTATGCCGCTGCTTGAAGGGAAGGGAGTGACCCGGTATTTCGGTGGGCTGGCGGCCGTCCACAAAGTGGACTTTTACGTAGAACGCGGCGAGATCGTGGGCCTGATCGGCCCCAACGGTGCCGGTAAAACCACGCTATTTAACCTGATCTCAGGCGCTCTGGTCCCCCAATCCGGACAAATTCACTTTAAGGGCGAGAACATCACCGGATTGAAGCCCCATGTTATCTGCAAAAAGGGAATCGCTCGGACGTTTCAACTGGTTCGGATTTTTCCGAACATGTCTGCTCTTGAGAACGTAGCGCTGGCTGCGCTCTTCGGGAGGCCCGATGGTCTTTCAATGAAACAGGCGTTGGAAGAGGCTGAGAAGTGGCTGGAGTTTGTGGGGCTTTCTGCCGTGAAAGGAGTCCCGGCCCGGAATCTGACCCTGGCGAACCAGAAGCGATTGGAAGTCGCGCGGGCGCTGGCGACTGACCCTGAACTCCTGCTGCTGGACGAATTGATGGCTGGGCTCAATCCCACCGAAGTGGCTCAGGCGATGGACCTTGTGAACCAGATTCGGGAACGGGGAATCACAGTTTTTGTGGTTGAACACGTGATGAAGGCGATTATGGGCATCTGCGACCGCATTATTGTGCTCCATCATGGGGAGAAAATCGCGGAAGGGACGCCTCAAGAAATCGCCAACAGCCGAACCGTCATAGAGGTCTACCTGGGAGAATAGCCCGATGCTGGAGATTCGCGACCTGAACGCCTTTTACGGCAAATTGCAGGTGTTGTGGAACGTATCCCTCCAGGTCCGGGAGGGGGAAATCGTTGCCATCGTGGGCTCCAACGGGGCTGGTAAGACCACCCTGCTTCATTCCATCCTGGGCCTGGTGCGTCCGGCCTCCGGAAGCGTGACCTTTCTGGGCCGACGGATAGACGGCCTGCCCTCCTACGCTATCGCAGAAATGGGTGTCACAGTCGTTCCCGAAGGTGGGCGGGTTTTTCCCGAGATGAGCGTCCGGGAAAATCTGGAAATGGGAGCATACCCCCACCGCGCGTGGGAGCGAAGAAAAGAGGCCCTGAAGTACGTTTACCAGTTGTTCCCCAGGCTGAAGGAACGGGAGCGACAACTGGCCCGGACGCTGAGCGGCGGGGAGCGTCAGATGCTAGCTATTGGCCGGGCCCTGATGTCCAGGCCAAAGTTATGCCTGTTTGACGAACCCTCCTACGGCCTGGCCCCGGTAATGGTGAAGGAGATTTTTGAAATTATCCAGAAAATCCGCGAGCAGGGGGTGACGGTTCTCCTGGTAGAGCAGAATGTGCGGCGCGCCCTGGAGATCGCCGACCGGGCCTACGTGCTGGAAAATGGGCGTATTTGTATGGAGGGGGAGTGCGCGGAGTTACTGGAAAGCGACCACATCAAGAAAGCATACTTAGGGATGTAGTACCAGCGGCATAACCCGCAGTCGGAGGTGGCCCGATGGTGGAATACGAAATGTTAAAGGCCAGAGTACAGGAACTGGCCGCGCGCGAATGGGACCTGGACGCCATCGTTGCCCGATACCAGAGGATGGCCGAAGAGGGAATCCCCCGCAAAACCCTCAATCCGGAAGAGATTCGGGCGAATCGGGAGCAAATTCTGGACCGGGTTCAGCGACGGGCCGAAGAGTACAACTACCTGGCCCGAAACTGCGCCAAGGGAACCGCTCTGGCCCTGATGGAGGAGTTCGGCCTGGGCAACCTGGAAATCATTCAGGCCCTCTCCCCCTTTCCCGGTTTCGGCGGAACGGGCTGGATATGCGGAGCCGTGACCGGAGGGCTGATCGCTCTGGGCCTGTTCTTCGGGAACAGGGATGTGCTGAATTATGAGGCGACCGGAGCAGCGATCCGGGCTGCGAGAAAGTTTATGCCTCGCTTCCAGGAGACCGTGGGTTCCGTGCTGTGCCCGGAAATCCAGGAGAAAGTTATTTTTGGCCGCTATATGGACCCTGCCGCGAGTCTGAGGAATATGGCCGCTTTCGTGGCGGCAAAGGGATTTGAGAAATGCAGCCTGCTTCCCGGCATCGGAGCCCGAATTGCCGCGGAGATTATCATCCAGAGCTTGCTGGGTGAAGAGGTATAGGACTTCCTGCTCCGCACAGGGTGGGATAGACGTTTGCGGCGGCGACCCAAAGTCGCCGCCGCCAAAATTTTACAATTGGGGGGGGCAAAAAAATACAAAAATGGTTTAATAAACCCCGTGGTGGGGGGTTTATGGGTTTTGGTACTGCCTGCCCCGAAGGGGGGGGTTTTGCGTTTGGGGGGGGCCCCAACTGCCCCCCGCCGCAAACTTTTTCCATTGCTGGGTGGCAAAATTCTCCAAAAAGGGTATAATCTTCCCGGAGGAGGACCCGTGTCTGTGGAGGAACAACTCCGGAGGGGAATTGCCGCAGGCCGTGCGGGGCGAAAAGGGGAAGCACGCGCCGCGTTTCGGGCCGTTCTCTCCGAAGACCCCAAAAACGAGATCGCGCTGCTCTGGCTGGCCTATCTCTCCGACGACCCGCGGGCCGCACTGGCCTACATCGCCCGAGCGCTGGAGGCCAATCCCCAGAGCCCCCGCGCTCACGCCGCGCTCCGCTGGGCACGCTACCGGCTCTCTGTGGAGAGAGCCAACTCGCGTGATCAGGCCCCTCCGGCCCCCAAGCCCAGAAGCCTATCTGTCTCCCGCTGGATCTTCCCGACCAGCCTGCTGGTCGTTCTCGTCCTGCTCCTTGTTCTTCTCGGCAATTATGCTGTAGGTTTCGCTGCGCGGCTTCTGGAAACTCCAACCCCCTCTCCAACTATAACACACACCTCCACAGCAACCCCTACCGCAACCCCAATTCCTTCTCCCACTCCAACGGCCTCGCCCACACCGACCCCAACATTCACCCCCACTCCCACATTCACCCCTACTGCGACGCCCACCCCCACTCCGACCCCTGTCCCGACCCGCCGTCCGCCCACAGCGACCCCTATTCCGCAGGCCTTACCATCGGGGGAAGAGGCAAAATGGATAGATGTGGACCTTTCGCGCCAGATACTGATCGCCTACGAGGGGAACGTACCTGTGCGGGTCGTTACAGTCTCCACAGGGCTACCCCGCACGCCGACCCCGAAGGGGCAGTTCCGCATCTGGGTCAAACTCCGCTACGACGATATGAGCGGCCCGGGATATTACCTGCCCGACGTCCCCTACGTGATGTACTTCTACGGCGGCTACGCGCTGCATGGCACGTACTGGCACAACAACTTTGGCCGTCCGATGAGCCACGGCTGCATCAACCTTCCCACATCGGAAGCCGAGTGGCTCTTTAATTGGGCAGAGGTCGGGACCCTGGTCAATATCCACGATTGAACCGAGAAACTTCGCCTATACCAGCCGTCCACTCTCAATAATCCGGGCCAGGAACTGACACGTTCGGGGATCCCGTGGGCAGGTGAAAATCTGGTCCGGTGGGCCCTCCTCTACGATGACCCCGCCTTCCATATAGATGACCCGGTCGGCGACCTCGTGAGCAAACCCCATCTCGTGGGTGACGATGATCATCGTTGTCCCTTCCCGGGCCAGGTCTTTCATCACCGCCAGCACCTCGCCGATCAATTCGGGGTCCAGCGCGGAGGTGGGCTCGTCAAAGAGCATCACTTTCGGCTCCATCGCCAGGGCCCGGGCGATGGCGACCCGCTGTTTCTGTCCGCCGGAGAGGCGAATGGGATGAACATCCTGCTTATCCAAAAGCCCGACTTTGCGCAACAGTTCCCGGCCCTTCTCCACTGCCTGTTCCTTCGGCACTCCCTTGACGATAATGGGCGCCTCAATAACGTTTTCCAAGACAGTTTTGTGGGGGAAGACGTTGAACTCCTGGAAGACCATCCCCGTCTTCAGGCGCAGGTCCCGCACGCGGGAACGGCACTCGGGCTTGAGGCCGCCATCCGCCGCCTCCACAACAACGCCGTCCACCTCTACCCGACCACTGGTGGGCTCTTCCAGCAGATTAATGCAGCGGAGAAAGGTGGATTTACCGGAACCGCTGCGACCGATGATAACCACCACTTCCTGGGGACGGACCTCTAAGGAGATTCCCCGCAGGACATGGAGGAGGCCAAACCATTTGTGAAGATTCTGAACCCGGACGATCGGTTCACCGTTCATAGGCATGGGCCATCCGTTTCTCCAAACGACTCTGCAGCCAGGACGAGACGACGGTGAGAATCCAGTAGAGCGCCGCCGCGACCAGGAGCATTTCTACAAATTTGGCGTCTTTCCGGGCCAGGCGATTGGCCCGGAAGGTGATCTCCCAGACGCCCATCACGGAGACCAGGGCCGAGTCCTTCTGCATCGCGATGAACTGATTGCCGACGTCGGGGATGATGATGCGGATCGCCTGGGGAAGGATGACATGGCGAAGCGTCTGCCAGCGGGTCATTCCGAGAGCGGCCGCTGCCTCATACTGCCCATGCCCCACCGCCTGAAGTCCCGCCCGAAAAATCTCCGTCATATACGCCCCGTAGTTCAGACTCAGTGCCAGAACACCAGCCTGGAAGGCGTCTAAGGTGAGCAGTCGGGCCAGTTCGGGGTATCCCAGGGCTTTTAACTGCTGTCCCAGCTGGGGAAGACCATGATAAATCAGATAAATCTGGATCAGAAGGGGGGTTCCCCGGATAACCGAGATATAAAAACTGGATATACCCTGGGCAATAGGATTTCGGGAAAGGCGCCCCAGGGCACCGAAGAGAGCCAGGACAGAGGCGATGAGGATGGAGACGACAGAAACCCAGATGGTGGTCCAGGCACCCTGCAGGACGAAGCCAGCGTGCTTGAAGACGTATTGGGGGTCAAAGCGCAGTTGCAGAAGTCCGAGGGTCAGAAGAATCAGGAGCGCGATCCAGACGGTGCCAACCTTCAGGGTTTCTATCAACCGGGTCCGGCGGGCTTTTCGGACCAGGGCCAGCCCAACCGCCAGGTCCGGGTCCAACTGGGACGAGGGTTGCGAACAGGCGACCTCCATTGCTCAGCCACTCCTTTAAGAGAATTCTGCGGCGGCGGCCCGCCCTTGTATGGCGGGCCGCCGCCGGAGAAGCCCTACCACTGCTTCAGCGCGCTCAGATCAAACTTCGCCGCTGGACTGGCGAGGTCCAGGCCGTAGAACTGCTGGCTCAGTTTGACCAGCGTCCCGTCGGCGTGCATCTGCTGGATGATTTCGCTGACCTTCTTAATGAGCGGCACAGGGTCTTTCCCGGCCGCCTTATCCACCGCCGCAGCCAGATATTCAAAGAAAACGGGGTCGCCCAGTTGCTTGATGGGCAGGCCATCGGCGATCGCGCTGGCCCCCGTCGGCTGGGCCGTCAGGACGGCATCCAGCCGCACGCCGTCCCCCAGCGCCAGGTCCTGGAGGGCGAAAAGGTCGGTATCGTAGGGTCTCAGGATGGGATCTTTGACCACTACCTCAAACTTCTCCCCTGGGATTTCCAGAATGCCCTCCAGGTAGTACTCGTAGGTCGTCGCCGCGCCGAAGCCAATACGCTTGCCGGAGAGATCCGCGGGTTTCTGGAACGTCGTATTGTCCTTGTGGACAAAGAAGGCGGCCGGAGTAGTGTAGTAGGGCTGGCTGAAGTAGAGTTTCTCCATCCGGGCGGGCGTGATGGTCATAGAGCCAATGCTGATGTCCCAGCGGTCGGCCCAACCACCGGCAACGATGAGGTCCCAGTTGGGCGTCACAAAGCAGACCTCCACGCCCAGCCGCCGGGCGACCTCTTTGGAGACCTCAATGTCAAAGCCCGCCAGTTCCGTGGCGGTGCGCTGGTCGGAGGTGCATTTGGTGTTGGGGACACGCTGGGCTCCCTCCACCAGTTCCGACTGGGGCGGATAGGCCGGGTCGGTGGAGACAATCAGCGTCCCCCGGGCCAGAACTTCCGCCAGTTTATCCGGGGGTGGGGTGGCAGCGGGCCTGCACGCCGCTATCAGCAGAGCAAAAATCAAAACGATCAGAACGGGCGACAGACGTTTCATGGCTCCTCCTTAGGGTTGAAAATTGAGTTAGAAGCTAGCCACCCGACAGTTTCTCTCTGGGAGTCATCGCGGGGCGGCAAAGCCGCCGCCACGCGGCGAGCCGCTCGCGGCGTGGCCGAAGCAATCTTCCAAATGCCCTTCAGAGATTGCTTCGCCCCCTCGGGGGCTCGCAATGACGCTCCGAAAGGGCCGCCGGAGGCGGCGCGAGAAAAGTGTCAGGTAGCCAGAGTTGGAAGAATCTTTCCCCCGAGCCGTCGGCTGGGTGGCTAAAAGTTCATCTCAAAGGCCGGCCGTCGGATTCCTCCCTTCCGTTTGAGCCCAAAGCCATAAAGGTAGATGTCGGGAACGTGTATGCGTTTGTCAAGCGTGAGATAGAGAATGCCAATTTTGATCATATAATAAATTAACATGTCCGCATCTTTGAAAGGCGGTTGCGGTCCACCCTCCCAGTCAATCGGCTGCAGGAGGGCAGCTAACTGTTCCTGGGGGATCGGAACATGCTGGCCCTTAAGAACGACGCGCACTTTCTCCAGCCACGGGTATTCTTCCAGGAGTTCCTGGATGCGTTGGTTAGAGGCTTTCTCCAGGGAGGCGGCAAAGGCGGTCGGGGGTATAATTGCCTCTGCCGTTTCTTCCGGCCGGGCCTGGGTGTATTTGGCGGCTTCTGAAAACAAGTGGATAATAGACCGGGGCACAATTTCGCCGTTGGCGTCTTGGAGATGATTGGGAATCCACTCAAACGACCGACCTTTTTTGGGTCCTTTCCCCATAAATGGGCCGATCAGACGATGGACGACTTTGCGCAACACTTCTTCGGATGGCAGTTTGTAATCAGGATAGGTCCAACCCAGGTTGGGGTCTTCAACGAACGGCAGGCCGCTTTCTTCCAGAAACCATCGGCTGTCCTCGTTCTGGTTGGCCCAGAGTTTGAAAACCAGTCCATAGAGCATAGGGGGGCTCCATCGCAGTTCGTACTTGTGTCCTTCTATCTTAGAGGCATCCGGAAATTGAAGAAATTCCGGAGAGAACAGGTCTCTGCGCAGGAAAATCTTTGGGCGAATCCTCCGCCACCGCCGCCACAGCCCCAGCCAGAGTTGAAAGAGGGCCTGAAGCAGAGCCCGTTTCTGCTCCCACTCTACGGCCATTACATCCAAGTCGTCATAGGTGACAATCAGATATTGGTTGTTCTGACTCAACTTATCATCCAGGGCGTCCAGAGCGGCCTCCACTTTCTCCAGAGACTGAACGGTCACGGGGAACCAGTCCCCGACCTTCTTAAGGTCTCTCAGAGCAGTCTCAATGTCCCCGGACAACTGGTTCCGTACGACCTGGATGAGCGGTTCGCCGACCCTCTCTTCCTGCGCAAGAACGGTGCCCAGCAGAAGCCCAAGCCAGAAGTCCATCAGGTCTGTGCGGCTCCGATGCTCGGCGGCAAATCTCTGAAGGACGGTTTCTCCCGGAAAGCGAAGGGGTGTTGGTTCATAGGGCGGCTGGACAGAGATGGGCGGTTGAACGGAAAAACCGGTGATCCAGATGGCGCCGGACGCACGACCTCTGTATCCCAAAATCCCGGGGCCGTTTGGCAGGTTGATCGCCCGAAACAGATGGGTTTTTCCGGCCCCTCGCCCACCGATAATTAGCAGAACATCCGGTTCCAGCGCATGCAAATGCGCTGGAACCGGAAAGGTCATCCGCAAAAGGCGGTTCGGGTCTATCGCTTCCGCCTTCATTCCTAAGGGGGCGATTTGCGCCAACCCTTCCAGGAGTTTCTCCCGAGTCCATTTGCTCATAGGGTCTGCCGTGATAAATATACGCCGATCAGGTTTGCCAATCGCTGGTAGTCGCCCGCCGGATTTACTATCTCGGGAAGGACGTCGGCGAGTCGCCTCACATTCAGGAGTGTCTCGCGATAGAAAATCGGGATGCCATAGGGTGCATCCGGGTCCTGTAAGTCGAGCATATCCTCGTCCGGGCCATAGTAATGTTTCTGTAAAAGGTCATAAGCCCGCTGGCGGAATCGCTGATTTGCGTAGGGGTCAATCCGGGGCGGCGTTGCCATTGCGTGGACAAAGAAGAGTTCCTGCCTTTCGCCCGGCTGTTTACGCCTGATAAGCGGGAGAACGATCTCATATCCGTTCCAACTCTGCTGGGTGTCCAGCCCAAACAGGATATTCAGGTGACTGAGCCCGTTGAGCGAGAAACCGCCCAGGTCGTGTAATCCCGCCCGGAGGTCCAGAAGGAAAAACTCCAGGTCGCTATCGTACTCACGGATTTCCTGGAGCAGTCTGGCGAGGGGGTTTGATGGGGCAAAGTCCGAAGCGAAACCTTCATAATCCAGGCGCGCGATCTTCTCCAAATAAGTCGGCGTCAGACGACCGGCCGGAAATACTCGGATTGGCTTCTCCAAACCTTCCAAATCGTCTTCATAAAGATTGACGAGAATCTGCTCTATTCCCAAGCCATTTATCCCTAATTCTCGCTCCAGCATATAGTCCACGATTCCCGCATCCGTATCCTTTCGGTCCAGGAGGAGCGGCCCCACTCCCGGTGCCTCCACATCCAGATCCAGCACGGCGACCGCATGGCCAGCCCGGGCCATCAGAACGGCCACCGCAGCCAACGCGAGGGTTCGCCCTACCCCGCCCTTGTACGAGTAGAAAGAAACGATCGCCGGGCTCCGGTCGTCCAGACTCCATGGCGGCGCTGTACTCATCAGCCAGGAGGACTTGGAAAAGACCCGCTCTATCCTGTACCACTTCAGGCGAGTATCGGGCGGACTCAGCCACTCCCGCCGCGTGTTGACGATCAGACGATTCAGAGCCTGGGAGGGAGGGCTGGCTCTCTCTTCCATCTGCCAGACCTGATCACCCCAGTAAGGTCCCAGTTTGCGCGCCAGTTGTTCCTGAAGATCGGCGAGGGCTTCAGAAACATCGGCGGTACGGACTAAACCAGGGGAGAACTCTAGCGCCAGACGGATCCGCCCTCTAAGGTCACGGATCAACGTGGCGGAAACGAGATCTTTGACCAGAGGTGATTGCTCCACGACCTTCACCGTGACCTCTGGGACCTGTTCAAAGCTGAGCGTTTTAGAAGCGGACATCCGACATCACCTCACACCGGGTTAGGGCATAGGGATCAAGCCATCCAGGGCCATACCTAAAAGAATCCGCTCGCCTATCTGTTCTGCCGCATCAACGATTCGCTGGAATTCTCCATCAGAGAGGCAACCGGTTCTGGCATAACGGTGTCCCGGAGACCACAGGAGAATCTCCTGCGGAAGGGGATCGGGCCAGTAGCGACGCGCCGCTGGGTTCAAGACCATCGCCAGTTCAAGGCCTCGCAGGTGGAGTTGGGCCAGGTTGTGCCCAAATCGCCGAACCTCATCCCGGGCCTGACCGAAGGCGTGTTCCAGTGCTCCCTTCATGGAGCACTCCGCGATGTACCCGGCCAGATATGCGGCATCCTGCCACTGATGGTTGTTCCCCAGGATTTCGCAACTCTCCCAGTGCCTGAAAGCTGCGGAGATGTAATCTTCGTTGCCGCACATCTTTTCTCCTCAAGAGACCGGCGGGCGGCGGTCAAACCAGGGACGGGCCTGCTCCAACTGCCCGGCCAGCCGGAAGAGCGTCGCTTCCTCTCCGAAGCGGGCAACAAAATGCATCCCGATCGGGAGTCCCTCCTCGTTCCACACCAGCGGCACCGACATTGCCGGTTGTCCGGTGACGTTGAAGACAGGGGTGAAGGGGATAAAGGCGAAGACCTCTTCCGCCAGTGCCTCAATCCCGGCCAATTTGCGCAAGAGTGCTCCTGCGTTAAGGCTCCCCAGGAGTTTCAGAGCGAAGGCCCTAACGCCGGCAGGCTGGAGCCATCCGATCTCCATCGGCGGGGTGGCCAGGGTCGGCGTCAGCAAGATATCGTATTTCTCAAAGAACGCTCCCACTTGCCGGGCCGCGCGCTGGAGAGAACGCAGAGCACAGGCATACTCGTCGGCAGAAATTTGCCGTCCCAGCAGCCCCAGAGCCCAGGTGGCTGGCTCAAACTCCCCGTAGCGGGCCTTCTTCCCGGTGAGGGCCTCCCCCTCCACGATGTCTGCCCGCGTCTCGGCACAGACCATTGTCAGGAAGTCCCGGGCGAAGGCAGAGCCGTCTATCTGGGGCGCGGCTTCTTCCACGATGTGACCCAAGCCCTCACACAGCCGGGCCGTCTCCTCCACCCCACGGACGCAGTCAGGGTGGACAGTGCCAGGCAGTAGGGGACGAGTGGTAAAGGCGATGCGCAACCGGCCCGGATCCCGCCCTACTTCCTCCAAGAAGGGACGCTCCGGCGGCGGAATGATGTATGGAGCACCGACATCTGGCCCAGCGGTGGCGTCCAGCATCGCCGCGCTATCCCGCACGGAAAGGGTCAGAACGTGGTTGATGGCCATCCCGCGCCAGGCTTCGCCGATGTCGGGGCCCATCGGTGTACGCCCCCGGGTGGGTTTGAGCCCAAAAACGCCACAGCAGGAGGCGGGAATACGGATGGAGCCGCCGCCGTCGTTGCCATGCGCAATAGGAACCAGCCGCGCCGCCACTGCCGCTCCCGACCCGCCGCTGGACCCACCGGGGGTACGGGAGAGGTCCCAGGGATTGCGCGTGGGGCCGAAGAGGACCGGCTCCGTGTAGGGCACCAGCCCCAACTCGGGCGTGTTGGTCTTGCCCAGGATAACGACCCCGGCCTGCCGATAGCGCCGCACGATCTCGCTATCGTGGTCGGGAATGAAACTCCGGAAAAAGCGACTGCCGCTGGTGGTGGGAACACCAGCGGAATGGACCAACAGGTCCTTCAACAGGAAGGGCACTCCCCGGAATGGCCCATCGGGCAGTCCCTGCCGAACCTGCTGGCGCGCAAGGTCGTACATGGGGTGGATGACGGCGTTGATCTGAGGGTTGATGCTCTCTATGCGGCGGATAGCTTCTTCTAACAGTTCGGCCGGGGAGACCTCACCCTTCCGGACCAGTTCGGCCAGACCCAGGCCGTCGTACCGATGATATTCCGGGAACCCGCCCATATCCCCCCTACAAATCGGGCTTGTGGAGAGGTTGATTGGTAACTAATTGTATCCCCAAACTGCCCAGAAGTCAAACGCATCGGCTCTAAATCGGAACCCCGTCTCCCTAACCAATCGGGTCAGTCCTTCTTTCAACTCCACCTGGGGCCTCCAGCCCAGCACACTCTCCAACCGCCGAGGGCTTCCGGCGGACCGATATACTTCCCCCGCGCGCGGGGGCGCAAAAACAGGCTCCAGGCCAGTGCTCAGGATCCCATTGAGCAGGGCAATCAGGTCCAGAATGCGGATCTCCTCACCCCGTGCCACATTGAGAGCCAACCCGTCTGACCTCCCCCGTTCACCCGCCCGAATGACCGCTTCTACCACATCCGCCACATATACGAAATCCCGGGTCTGCAGGCCATCCCCATAGACAACGGGGGGAAGGCCCCGTTGCATCCGGTCCACAAAGATGCTAATGACGCCGGAATACGGGCTTCGGGGATCCTGGCGGGGGCCGTATACGTTGAAGAAGCGCAGGGAGAGAGTAGAAAGGCCGAAAGCCGCGTGATAGGCCCGGCAGAGGGCCTCCCCTGCCGCTTTGCTGGCCGCATACGGGGAAAGAGGCCGAGGGGATAGGTCTTCCTCCAGCGGAAGCACGGTATGGTCCCCGTAAACGGCGGCAGACGAGGCGAACAGCACCCGTGCTCCCGCTGTGCGCGCTGCCTCCAGCACATTCAGCGTCCCCTCCACGTTGACCGCCATCGTCGTCCGGGGGTCCTCCAGCGACGCCTGGACCGAGACGACCGCGGCCAGGTGGGCCACCACGTCTGTTCCTCTCGCGGCCTCCCGCACCACACAGGGGTCCCGAACGTCTCCGGTCACCACTTCAATCCGGTCCAGGACTGCGGCCAGGTTCTCCAACCGCCCGGTGGAGAAGTTGTCCAGAACCCGAACGGTGTGCCCTCGTGCGACCAGGGCTTCCACCAAGTGGGAACCGATAAACCCTGCTCCGCCAGTGACCAGCCAATGGGCCATATGGGCTATCTGGAAATCTATGGGGAAAACGCTCAATTCATAAATCTGCGTTTATCCACGTCCTCCCTCCAGCACCTGCACTGCGTCGGGCCCAACCAGGTCGGCCAGTTTGGCTCCCAGTTCGGGAGAGTAGCGGGTGGTATGGTTGGGGAACTCCAGGATTTGGTCCCCGTTGGGCCCGTTCAGGAGCAGGAAGACAAAGCGGTCCTGGCCCGGATAGGCCGTCAGGAGTTCGTGGACAGCAGTGAGCAACTGCAGGTCCCGCTCGTGGTCGCCGCTGCGGTGGATGGTCACCTGAATGGTTCGGGGCGACGGGCTGCCGTTCCCCCCTGCCGAGTAGATAGGCGACGACTCCCGAACCTCCGGGAATTCTGGGGCAGGGAGAAGGTCCTCCTGGAAAGGATAGAAGGGCACCGGAGCGGGTTCGGAAATCCGTGGCCGAGCCACCTCCTCAGGCCGTTTGACCCACTGGGCAATCAGGCTTGGCGGCTCCTTTTTCGCGTCCACCTTCCCGCAGACCACCACGATCTCGTCCGGCAGGAGTTTCTCCCGCGCCTCTGCCCAGACCCGCGGGAAGAGGACCACGTCACAGGCCCCGTAGGCGTCCTCCAGGGTAACGAAGGCCATCTCCTTGCCGTCGCGGGTTCGGTGGCGGCGGACCCGCTGGACCTGTCCCACCAGGGTGACGACGGCGTCGTGGCGCTCCTCATGGAGTTTCCCTGCGTAGGCATTGACGATATCGCGGAACTCCCGCAGGGAGCGGGCCAGTGGGTGCTCAGAGAGATAGGTGCCCACCAACTCCTTCTCCCACTCCAGGATCTCCCGGTAGGGGGCCTCCGGGACCTCCAGGCCGGCGAAGAGGGCCTCGTTATCCTCCAGTTGGATGCCGGTTGTTTCACCGAAGAGGGTGAGTTGCCCAATCTGGCGGGCCTGGTGGACCCGCTCGCTGAGGCTGGACATTCGGTCTATTGCGGCCAACAGGCGAGCACGGGGGCCAAAGTCGTCCAGTGCGCCCGCCTTGATGAGGCTCTCCAGCGCGCGGCGGTTGACCAGACGCAGGTCCACCCGACGACAGAAATCGGCCAGGTCCCGGAAGGGCCGGTCGCCGCGGGCAGAGAGAATGGCCTCTATGGGCCCATCGCCGACGTTCTTGATGGCCCCCAGGCCAAAGCGGATGGCTGGGCCCTCTGGTCGGTCCTCCACCGTGAACTCCAGGTGGGAGACGTTGACGCTGGGCGGCAGAACCTCTATTCCCATCCGGCGGCACTCATTGACCAGTTCTCCCACCTTTTCGGTGTTGTTCCGCTCCACCGTCAGCAGGGCGGTCATATATTCCACCGGGTAGTGGGCCTTCAGGTAGGCCGTCCGGCAGGTCAGGGCCGCGTAGGCGCAGGCATGCGATTTGTTGAAGCCGTAGCGCGCAAAATATTCAATGTCGTCAAAAATCCCCTCTGCGACCTCCCGTGGGATGCCGCGGGCGACGCACCCCTCCACGAACTGGAGCCGGTGGGCCAGCAGGGCCTCCTTCTTCTTTTTGCCGACGGCTTTGCGGATGGTATCGGCCTCGCCGGGCTCGTACCCTGCCAGGTCGGTCGCGATGCGGATAATCTGCTCCTGGAAGACGATGATGCCGTAGGTCTCGCCCAGGATGGGCTCCAGCGCCGGATGGCGGTACTCCACCTGTTCCTCGCCGTGCATCCGGCGGATGTAGGTGGGGATGTACTCCATCGGGCCAGGGCGGTAGAGGGCCAGCGCGGCGACGATGTGGTCGTAGCGGGTGGGCCGCATCTCCTGAAGGACCCGCCGGAAGCCCGCGCCTTCCACCTGGAAGATGCCCGTCACGTCGCCGCGGGAGAGGAGTTCGTAGATGGCCGGATCGTCTATGGGAATGGAGTTCAGGTCCAGAGCCACACCGTGTCGTTGACGGATCAGGTCGCAGGCCCGGCGGACGATGGTCAGCGTGCTCAGGCCCAGAAAGTCCACCTTCAGAAGGCCGATGGCCTCCAGGTCCTCCATCGGCCACTGGGTGACGACGCTCAGGACCGCCTCCCCTGTCGCCTCCTCCTCTTCTTCCTCTACCTGGCTTCTCCGCTCCTCTGTCCCCCTGCCCCTTCGTTCTCCTACTCCCCGGCCCCGCTTTTCCTCCGCTCCTCCGCTCTGCTCTTTCGTGGGTCGGTGCAGCGGGCAGTACTCCACCAGGGGGACATCGGTGATGACGACACCGGCGGCATGGGTGGAGGCGTGGCGGGCGACCCCCTCCAGTTGCATCGCCGTATCCAGCAGTTGGCGGACGTAGGGCGTGGTCTCATAGAGTTGCCGGAGTTCAGGGACCTGTTCCAGCGCTTCCCGGATGGAGACGGGCTTACCGGGGATAGAGGGGATCAGTTTAGCGATACGGTCCACTTCGGGCAGGGGGATGTCCATCACCCGACCCACGTCCCGGACCGCGGCCCGCGCGCCCATCGTTCCGAAGGTGATAATCTGGGCCACGTTCTCTTTGCCATACTTTTGGACGGCGTACTCAATCATCTCGGCCCGACGGTCGTCGGGAAAGTCCAGATCAATATCCGGCATAGAGACGCGGCCAGGGTTAAGGAAGCGCTCAAAGATCAGGCCGTTGGAAAGGGGGTCCACCGTCGTGATGCCCAGGCAGTAGGCGACAATGGAGCCGGCGGCGGAGCCGCGTGCGTTGTACCAGATATCCCGCTCCCGCGCGGCCCGGCAGAGGTCCCAAACGATAAGGAAGTAGGTATCAAAGCCCATCCGGTGGATGATGGCGAGTTCGTGCTCCAGGCGCCCGCGGACTTCGGGGCTGTCGGCCCGGTCGCCGTAGCGCCAGCGGAGGCCCTCCTCGCAGAGCATCCGGAGATAGGACTCGGGCGTGTGGCCCTCCGGGACGTGGAAGACGGGGAGATGTGGGCGCCCGAATTCCAGTTCCACCTGACACATCTCAGCGATCCGCAGGGTATTGGTGAGTGCTTCAGGGACCTCTGAGAAAAGGGCAGCCATCTCCTCCGGAGTGCGCATATAGTACGTATCCCCCTCGTAGCGCATCCGGTTGGGGTCCCGGAGGCTCTTGCCGGTGCCAATGGCCAGGAGAGTGTCGTGAATGGCGGCCTGGTCGCGGGTCAGGTAGTGGACGTCGTTGGTGGCGATCAGGGGGAGATTGAACTCCCGGGCAAATTCCAGGAGGTGACGGTTGACGAGATCCAGGTCCTTCAAATTGTGGTCCTGGAGTTCCAGGAAAAAGCGGCCAGGGAAGTGGTCCCGGTACCAGGCGACGGCGCGGCGGGCCTCCTCCAGCCGGCCCTCTATCAGGAGGCGGGGGATTTCGGAGGAGCCACAACCGGAGGTGACGATCAGCCCTTCGCCGTACTGCAGGAGGGTTTCCTTGTCTATGCGGGGCTTGTAGTAGTAGCCCTCCAGCATTGCGATGGAGGCCAGCCGGAGGAGGTTCCGGTAGCCGATCTGGTTCTGGGCCAGGAGAAGGATGTGGTAGGGCTTGCGGTCCTCCGCTGCGTTGCGGTCGTGCAGCCGGCGCGGGGCCAGGTAGGCCTCTATGCCGATAATGGGCTTGACGCCAGCCTCCTGGGCGGCCTGATAGAACTCCACGACGCCGTAGAGCGCGCCGTGGTCCGTGAGTGCCAGGGCTGGCATACCCAGTTCCGCAGCCCGCTGAACCAGCGCTTTCGGCGACGGGAGGCCATCCAGCAGGGAATAATGCGAATGGACGTGGAGATGGACAAACTCCGCCATAGCGGTAAGCGTCTCATGGGGATTCCGCCCCGCATTATAGCACCGAAGGGAAGAAGAGGCAAAGGAGTGGGTTCGTTAAGATCGGGACATTACGAACTTTCAGGATAAACAAAAACCGCACGACCTGCGGAGGGGTCGTGCGGTTTTGGGTTGGTTTGGGAGCCGGGTTTAAAAGCGCCGTTGGCCCCGGCGGCGTTCGCCGCGCGGCTCACGGGTTTCTTGAGGGCGTGCCTCTGCTACCCGGATGGAGCGCCCGTCCACCATCCGACCGTTCAACTGGCTGATGGCGTCCTGGGCAGCCTGGGGAGTTGCCATTTCCACGAAGCCGAAGCCACGGGATTGTCCCGTCATCCGGTCGGTGACGATGCTCACGGAGACCACTTCGCCAACGGAGCGAAAGAGGTCCCTCAGGGTGGCTTCTGTGGTGGCGTAACTGAGGTTACCGACATACAGCCTGGTAGACATTTCTCCTCCTGCGACCACTGGGTCGCTTCTGGATGGCCTAAAGGACGCGCACCTGGGTGGCGTGCAGTCCCTTGGGCCCCTTCTCCACGGTGAACTCCACCCGCTGCCCTTCTCGCAGCGTGCGGAATCCCTCCCCCTGAATAGCGGAGTAGTGGACGAAAACGTCCTCGCCGCCGTCCTGGGAGATGAACCCGTAGCCCTTTGCGTCGTTGAACCACTTTACGGTTCCGGTCACTCTACTGCTCACTGCTTTCCTCCTTGAATTTTGGAAACTTCCTATGCCGGCGAAGATTCTGGCCTAAAGAAAAAGACCGCCCGGCCTCCGCAAGTCCGGGCGGTCCTTTCGGACTGACCAGAACTTACTTCGCCCTGCGGGGATGATTATACCGCATTGTTAGAAAAAGTCAAACGAAGAATGGGTATCAGGTGTGGCCATACCTAAAAAACAGGGGCTTCCGGGGGTTGTCCCGGAAGCCCCAAAAGGCCGTGGGGATGTGGAAGGACTACACCCAGCCGCGCAGCCGACAGGCCTCCGCCACCCGGCTTACTGCGACAATATAGGCCCCCATCCGGTTGTGGATCTTGTACTCCTGGGCTGTCTGATGGACGGCGTGGAAAGCCGCCGTCATCTTCTTATCCAGCCGCTCGTGGACCGTCTCCAGATCCCAGTAGTAATCGTAGGCGTTCTGGACCTGCTCAAAGTAGGAGACGGTCACGCCACCGGCGTTGCAGAGAAAGTCCGGGATGACATAAACGCCGTTGGCGTAGAGGATCCGGTCCGCCTCCGGGGTGGTGGGGCCGTTGGCCAATTCGGCAACAATGCGGGCCTTGATATTCCCCGCATTGGCCTCGGTGATCTGATTCTCCATGGCCGCCGGGATCAACACCGTCACGGGGAGTTCCAGGAGTTCGGCGTTGGTAATGTTCTTGGCCCCGGGGAAGTTCACGACGGACCCCGTCTTGTCCTTGTGAGCGATCACCTCTTTGGGGTCCAGCCCGTCGGGGTTATAGATACCGCCTTTGGAGTCGGAGACAGCGACGACCTTCAGCCCCAGCAGTTCCTGACCCAGGATGTGAGCGAACTGCCCGGCGTTGCCGTAGCCCTGAATGGCGGCCGTAGCGCCCTGGGTGTCAATCCCCAGCACCTTCGCCGCCTCGCGGATACAGTACATTCCGCCCCGTGCCGTGGCATCATTGCGGCCTTTGGAGCCGCCCAGCGGCAGCGGTTTCCCCGTGATCACTCCGGGGACATTGTACCCGCGCATGATGGAGTACTCGTCCATCATCCAGGCCATAATCTGCGCGTCGGTGTAAACATCGGGCGCGGGGACATCCATCTCCTCGCCCAGGATGCGGCCGACCGCGCGGATGTAGGCCCGGCTCAACCGCTCCAGTTCGCCCCTGGACATCTCCTTGGGGTTGCAGACGATACCACCCTTTCCGCCGCCCAGCGGCAGATCCATCACTGCCGTCTTCCAGGTCATCCAGGCCGCCAGCGCGCGGACGGTATCAATGGTCTCCTCGGGATGGTAGCGGATGCCGCCCTTCGTCGGCCCGCGCGCGTCGTTGTATTGAACGCGGAAGCCGTGGAAGATTTTGACCGTCCCGTCGTCCATCCGCACGGGCATCGTTACATGCAGTTCCCGCATCGGCCAGCGGAGCAGATGATGGACGGCGGGATCCAGCCCCATAATCTCTGCCGCCTCGTCCAGTTGCCGCTGAGCGATGAGAAAGGGGTTGTACTCTTTAGCCGTGCCACTCAGGCCAACTGCATGATGCTCCACGGTCTCCAGAAGGGGTTCTTTCTTCATTACTCGCCTCCTCCGTAGATGATGGTTTACTGTTACCGACAGGCGCCGATTTCATCATACCAGGCATCCCACCTCTTTTGCCAGTGCAGGATGCCAGGTTTATCGGATGAAGATGCTCACGAATAGCACACCTTCCCCCAAAATTAAGTCTATCACACAACGGCTTTTTTGCCAACTCCTGATGCTGAGTGCTTTGACTATTTGTGTTTTGAGGTTACGAACTTTCGGGCAGGCCAGCAAAGAGCGCTACGGATGCCTATACCCCCCTTCTCCCCCGAAGCGGGGGGAACCCCCTCCGGCTCCCCCGAAACGGGGGAGAGAGGGAGGAGGGGTTTGCGGCGGGGCGCAAAAACCCCCCCCCCAAAACCCAACCAACACACAACCCCCCTTAGGGGGGGCCCGGGGGGGGTTACCCCCCCTTGGGGGGTCGCGGGGGGGGTTCCCCCCCGTAGGGGGCGGAGAGGGGGTTATGGCGGACAT
>JANXAH010000029.1 GCA_025062415.1 Anaerolineae bacterium
ACAATTACAGTTGCTTCAATCGGCTTACCCACTCATCAGAGTGAGGACATCGGGCCCGGATAACCGCGAGTCCGATCCGACTTGCGATAAGCGGCCCGTGCAAGGGCTTGCGATATTAGAGAATTGATTAACCAGCGTGACGGGCTGAGTCGCGAGGATAACCTGAGTATGCTCCGCTGCTGCCCGGACCATTTCGGCCAATATTTTGGGTGCATTTTTCTGTAACCTTCCGTCCGCAGGGGGCCATAGAGCCTCTCCGTTTCAGAGCCGGTAGTATTTTGAAATCGCCCACAAGAACAGGCGATCGGGCAGGACGCCCTTGAGGGCAGCAGCCAACCGCTGGACGAAGGGGCCAACCCGGTAGCGGGGCGCGGGGTTAGGGTGGCGCAGGATACGCTCCACCACGCGGGCAACCGCCTCCGGGTGTGTGCCATTCCGTTCGTCCGCCTCCACGACTTGTATCACCCGCTCAAAGTAGGGCCGGTAGACTGAGTTCGCCGACGCAGCGACCCGGACCCGGCGGTCGGTGAAACCGGTGCGGGTATCCCCCGGCTCCACCAGTACCACGCGGATGCCGAAGGGCTGGGCCTCCATCCGAAGGGCCTCCGTCAGCCCCTCCACGGCGAATTTGGAGGCGCTGTAGAGGCCCTGAAAGGGGAGCGCAATGATGCCCCCCAGAGAACTGATGTTCACGATGGTCCCTCCGCCCTGGGCCCGCATCACCGGGAGCGCGGCCCGGCAGACCCGCAGGGTGCCGAAGAAGTTGGTCTCCAGTTGGGCCTTCGCTTCCTCAATGGACGTGTCCTCCACGGAGCCCGCAATCCCGAATCCCGCGTTGTTCACCACCGCGTCCAGCCGACCCGCCTGGCGAAGGACGAAGTCCACCCCTTCCTGGACAGAGCGGTCGTCGTTCACGTCCATATAGAACATCGTGAGCCCAGTGGGAGAGACCTCCGGATTCCGGGGCGCGCTGCGGCTGGTCCCGAAAACCCGGTATCCCTTCTGAGCCAGGTATTCTGCGCACGCTTTCCCGATGCCCGATGAGGCTCCTGTGATGAGGACAACTTTTCCGCTCACTGGCTTCCCCCAGTATGTACTCTCTTTTCAATTCTACCCTAAACTCCTCTGGGGGCAAATAGGTTGACATCTCCCCCGACCTGTGCTATCTTTCCTACCTGTGAGGTGAATGATGGCTTCTCATCGGGCTCGCTGGGGCGTTCTCTTCGCAACGGGTGGGTTGGCTCTGCTGATTCTCCTGCTTATGCTAACATTGCTCAGCCAGGAGGCCACCCCTCTGCCAACCGTTTCTCCGCCCTCCCCGACCCCCGCGGACCCTCCGGTGGCGCAGGTGGGCGGGGAGGTTATCCCCTGGAGCGCGTGGGTGGAGGCCGTCCTGCTGGACGGGGTGATGAGCCGCCTGGCGGGTGTCTCTGCCCCCTCTCCGGAGGAGACGCTGGACCGGCTGATCAACGAGGTCCTGGTCCTGCAGGCGGTGCCGGAGGCCCGGACGCCGACTCCGGAGGAGGTGGAGGGTCGCATCGCGGAACTGGAGGCCGCGTGGGGTGTCTCCGATGAGCAGGTTGTTCAGGCATTGGCGGAGGCTGGCCTGACACGGGGGGCGCTGGAGCGGACCGTCGCCCGCCTTCTGCAGGTCCAGGAGGCCCAGGCCCGTATAGAGGCCTCTGGAACTCCCGTCGCAGAATGGCTGGCCCGGGAGCGCCGTCGGGTCCGAATCCTCACCTACCCGGAGCGAATGCGCGGCCTTCCGGTGGTTTCTCCCAGGCCTACCGTTCCTGTCACTGTTGCTCCCGCTGTGCCCGACTTCACCCTGGAGCGCGCCGGAGGCGGAACGCTGACCCTCTCCGAGCAGTTGGCCCAGGGGCCCGTCGTCCTGGTCTTCTTCCAGCGGTGTGGCTGAGGGCCAGATCGGACGCAACTCGTGGAGTTGCGAGATCGCTACGGGGACTTTCAGGCACGGGGCGCCGAGGTGGTCGCGCTCGCCGTAGCGTCGCGGGAAGCGGTGGACGGCGTCTGGTCGGCCATCGGTGCTCCCTATCCCATCCTGGCAGACCCCGAACACCGGGCGGCGGAGGCCTACGGTGTCTACAACCGGCTGGGAGATGGCCTGGCGGCCCCGGCTGTTTTCGTCCTCACAAAAGACGGCATCCTCTGGTCCTACGTAGGCCAGCACAGCGCAGACCGGCCGTCAGTGGACGAAATTCTGCGTCACTTGCCATAATTTTAAAAGTATCTATTCGGCCTTTCTCACCCCACTTCCAGCGGCTTTGCCGCTACCCTCTCCCCTGAAGTTTAGCCTTTTTCGGGGAGGGGATTGGGAAAACTTGCGCTATTTGCCTTTATCTGCATCCTGCCTACAGGTTTGACGATGAAAATCTGGATCAAGTTACTGGCCGACTATCAGAAATACCTTCCACCGGGTACGGCATCTTCTTCCTACGAAACAGAGGTGCCGGAGGGGAGCACTGTCCAGGACGTGGTGGGCGGATTGCCCATCCCGCTGGAGGAGAGCGTTGTCCTGGTCAACGGGCGGACGCCCGACCTGACCCAGCCTCTGCAGGAGGGGGATGTTCTCTGCCTCTTCCCAGCCATCGGGGGCGGATAGCCATGATGGGGTTGCTAATAAGAGGGGAATCTGGATGATCACTTTGCCCGAATTCCTGCGCGCGCTTCTGTTCGCCTTTCTGGGAGCCCTGGTGGCTGCTCCTCTGTCCCTCCTGCCAGCAATCCACATCTACAATATCGCGGGCTTTCTCCTGATGGCGTCCGTCTTTCTGGGGCCCTTCCTGGCGCCGGAGGAGATGGCGATGTTGTTTCTGGGGATGGTGACGGCCTACTCCGTTCTGAACACCATCCCCAGCGTTTTCTTCTCCGCGCCGGACGAGTCTATGGTTTTCGTCGTCCTGCCGGGGCAGAAGTACCTGATGCAGGGTCGGGGCTACGAGGCCGCTGTGCTGACCGGTATCGGGAGCCTGGGCGGGATCGCCGCACTCCTGGCGCTGACTCCTTTCGCTTCTGCTCTCTTCCCCGCCCTCAAGGCCATCCTCCAGCGACACCTGCACTGGATTCTCTGGTCCGTCATTGCCTTTATGCTCCTTTCCGAATGGCCTAAGGGGAGCGACCGCGCTCCTGCGGGATGGCGGCGGTGGTGGGATGGCTGGCGCAGCCTGACGGCGGGGCTGGCGACCTTTTTCCTTTCTGGGCTGCTGGGCTTTGTCCTGATGTACCGGCCCCTTCTACCGGTCCACGTGGCCTATCAGAACCTGCTTCCAGCCTTTGTAGGTCTCTTCGCCGTCCCCTGGGTGCTCCAGAACCTGCTGGCTCAGACAGTGTTCCCTCCCCAATACATTGCCCGAAGCGTAGACGCCACGCCCGGGCTGGTCCTGCGGGGGGTCTTTGCCGGAACGCTGGGTGGGCTCTTTGCCGCTTTCTTCCCGGTCGTGACGGGAGGCATTGGGGGCCTGATTGCAGGACACGCCACTGCTCAGCGGGACGATCGGCTCTTCATTCTATCCCAGGGGGCCTCCAAAGTCGTCTATTACGTTGGGGGCTTCCTGCTCTTCTTTATTCCGGGCCTTCTGCTTACTCGCGGTGGGATGGCCTGGATGTTGAGTACCCTCTGGCGGCCATACGGCCCGTATTTCTTCTACCAGGCCGTGGCGGCCATTCTGCTGACGGGGACGCTGGCGTTCTTTGGTCTTCTGGGAGCGGCGCGCGTTGTGGCTCGGCTGGTGGAGCGGGTGAACTACCGCACCCTCAGCGCAGGAGTGCTGGTTTTCATCGTGGTGGTGATCTTCGCCGTGCCCGCGCTGGGGGAGTGGGCCTCCAGCCGGGACGGGATCGCCGCCCTGCAGGCGGGGGTGGTCGGGCTGGCCATCTGCGCCGTCGCCACGGGCATCGGGCTTATCCCCGTCCTCTGGGGCGCCCGGCGGATGAACGCGATGGGGGTCCTCCTGCTCCCCATCGCCCTGAACATGGTCGGCGCTGGGCCAACGGTGGCAGGGTGGCTGAGGTTATTGTGAACCGGGCGATGAGACAACGAGTGGGCTCTGGAGCGCCCCGCCAGCCCTCCGGGCTTTCCCACGTTCTGCTTGCTGTGGGTATTTTTGTCCTCTTCCTCTTCCTGGGGGCCTATCAGTTATCCCTGCCCGGGCTGCACTACGACGAGGCGAAAGAGGCAGGCCTGAACGCGATGCAGTTGTTGACCGGTCGGCCGGTGACGGCTTTTCGGGGGGCCGTGGTCGCTCTGGGGCCCTGGCGGTTTCCCCTGATGGTTCAGGACTACATCGGCGCGCTCAACGTCTATCTGGCGGTGCCCTTCCTGGCCCTGGGTGGGGTGAACGTCGTTGCCCTGCGGTGGCTACCACTCCTCACCGGTGGACTGACGCTGCTGCTGGCCTGGCGAGTGGCCCGTCTGCTGGGAGGCCCCCTGGCCGCCCCCGTTGCGGCTCTGCTGCTGGCGGTCCATCCGACCTTCGTCTTCTGGAGCCGACAGGGCATCTTTGTCACCAACCTGACGGCGCTGTTTTTGATGGCCAGCCTGTGGACCGGACTGCGCTGGTGGCGCAGGCGCCGCCCGATGGACCTCTACCTGACGGCCCTTTTCTGGGGGCTGGGCCTGTACGCCAAATTGCTCTTCCTCTGGGCCATCGGGGCGATGGTGGGAGTCGTCCTCCTGTCGCAGGTTGGCCGAAAGTTGAAGGGAAAACCGCCAGTCGCTCTTTCGCCCCGTGTGGCCTGCGTTGCCCTTCTGCTTTTTGCCCTTCCCCTTCTGCCCCTTCTCGTTTTCAACGTCCAGACGGGGGGCACGCTGGCTTCCCTCCTGAACAACCTGGAACGCTCGTACTACGGGGTAGATAACCGGGCCTATCTCTCCAACCTGATCGTTCGGTTGGGCCAGGTCCTGCCCCTGCTGCGGGGAGACCACCTCTGGTATCTGGGGGGCACGTTCGCCAACCCGTGGGCACCCTATCTGGCGGCCGGGATAGTCCTGCTGGGGATCGGGGTGGGGCTCCGGACCCGTCGGTGGGCCCACCTGCTGCCGGTCGCTCTGTTTTTCCTGATCGTGGCCCAGAGCGCGTTCACCGTGAGCGATCTCTTCATCACCCACTACGCGCTGGCTCTCCCGCTGGTCCCTCTGACCGCTGGACTGGTGGTGGAGAGAGTGAGCCACCCGGAAACCGGGCGAATGCGGGGAATCCTGATGGCTCTCGCCCTTCTGCTTGTCCTCCTCTGGGTCGGGGGGGACCTCCGGACGACGCTCCGGTATCACCAGGCTCTGGCCCGGACAGGCGGCCACTCCGCCCATTCCAGCGCCATCTACGACCTGGCCGCGTACCTGGAAGAGAACACCGCCGGGCCCGTGGTCGCACTGGACTGGGGGATCAGCGCGCCGGTGGAGTTCCTCACCGCCGGACGAGTGGCTCCCCAGGAGGTCTTTGGCTACGAACGCTTGGATGAACCGGACGAGGGCTTTCCGGACCGCCTCCGGCCCTTTCTGGAAAACCCCCACACTCTCTACGTGGCGCACACGCCGGAGGATACTGTTTTCCGGGGACGGGTGGAGGCGCTGGAGGCTCTGGCAGCGGAGAGGGGGTCCCAGATGCGGGAGGTAGCCCGTATCGCCGAGCGGAGTTTCCGGCCACTGTTTCTAATATATAAATTAGAAAAGCCTGCCCAGCCATGAGCCGCCGGAGGGAGGGGGCCAGACCCGCTTCGTTTCAGCATTCATCAGCCCAGTTTGGATAACACGGATGAGCCGAAAAACCCATCTCCTGCGCCATCTGCTTATCGGGGTGATAATTGGGGTCGGGATTCTCCCGGCCCTCCAGCC
>JANXAH010000106.1 GCA_025062415.1 Anaerolineae bacterium
CCCCCCCCCCCCCCGCGCCGCCTCCAAACAATCTCTTTTTTTTCTATTTTGTTTTTGTTTTATCCATATTTTCCCTCCGCGGGTGGGGGGGGGGGGGGGCGGGCGGCCCCCCCGCCCCCGCCCCCCCCCCCGCCCAAACCCCCTACGCCTTCAGCAATACTCCGGGGTTCATTACCCCCATCGGGTCCAGCGCGTCCTTGATGGCCCGCAGCGCGCGCAGCCCAACGGGACCAATTTCTCCGTCCAGGTACGATGCATGGTCGCGGCCAATGCCGTGGTGGTGGCTGAGAGTGCCGCCAGCGGCCAGAATCGCCTCCGTCGCCGCGCGTTTGACGGTCCACCACTGCTCTATCTCTGCCCCCACTGCCTGTCGCCCCAGGAAAGTGGTGTAAAGGGAGCCGCCCCAGGGGTAGATGTGGGAGATATGGGTCATCACGTAACCGGGCCCGCCGTCGGTCTCGCAGAGGGCGGCACGAACGGCTCCCGTCATCACCTCGTAGAGATGCATAAGGTTGGACCAGGTCGTCGCGGTCTCCAGCGTGTCCACCATCACGCCGACGCCCAACAGGGTGTCCCGCAGGTAGGGATGGACGAAACGTTCCCGCTTCCAGGACTCCCCGAAGCGGCGGCCCAACGGAAATCCCCCGTGGTCCCGACAGACCGCCGTCGCGCGGCGCCAGAGGGCCCGGACCTCTCGCGCCGGCCCATCGTAGCCCAGGAGCAGGAAGCAGGCTTCGTCGCCGGGGGTGAGCCCTTTCCGTCCCAGATACCACTCCGCAACCCGGTCCAGCAGGGCCCGCAGGCCGCTATGCGTATGGGCCAGGGCGGCAAAGGCCGCCGTTTCCGGCGCATCGGAGAGGCGGGCGATGGTGGGCCGTGGGCCCGCCTGCATCAGGTCCCGCAGGGCGGCGATCCCATCTTCCAGGCGTCGGAAGAGGAAGCCCCGGTAGTCCTGGACCTCCGGCAGGGGCCGGACCCGCATCACCGCCTCCGTGATAATCCCCAGTGTCCCCTCCGAACCGACGAAGAGGTCCAGGAGACGGGGCCCCGTGGCGGTCGCCGGGGTGTTGCGGGTCTCCACAACGCCCACTGGAGTCACCATCCGCACAGCCTGGGTCATATCCTCTATCTTGCCATAGCCGGTGGAGGTCTGACCGGCAGCGCGGGTCGCGATCCAGCCGCCCAGGGTGGAGAACTCAAAGGACTGGGGAAAATGACCGAGGGTGAAGCCCTGGGCGTTGAGTTGGGCCTCCACCTCTGGCCCCGTCGCCCCGGCCTGGATGCAGGCCAGATGCGACACTCGGTCCAGCCAACGCAGTTGGTCCATCCGGGCCAGGTCCACCGTTATCGCAGGGCGGTCGTCCTCCGGCGGCTCCACAGCCCCCAGGACGGTGCTCCCGCCGCCGAAGGGGATGAGGAGGATCTCCCGGTCCACCGCCCAGGAGATCAGCGCAGCCACCTGCCCCTCGTCGGCCGGGTAGACGACGGCATCGGGCGGGTTGGGGAACATCCCCGCACGGGCTCGGACCAGGTCCCGGTAGGCCTTCCCGAAAGCGTGCTCCACACGCGCGCGCAGGTCCAGGCGAACCGTATCCTCCCCCAGCAAGCGACGTAGGGAGGCCAGGACCGGGTCATCCAGCCGAGAGGGCCGCAGGCGAACCGCCTCCAGCGGGACAGGAGGACGTTCCGTCAACTCCTCCGGAAGCCCCAGCCATTCCTTCAGGGTTGGCCAGAAGTGGGGACGGCCCTCCAGAGGAAACGTTCGGTCCAGGGTGCCCCAACCCCACCATCGCAGATTGGGTAGGTCCATTGCTCACCTCACGCAGGTTCGTCTGGCAGTGTTGGCATCAGTGTGGAACAGGGGTTTGCGGCGGGCGGTGAGGTCCCCCGCCGCCGCAAACCCCTGCTTCTGCCGGGTTCGTAGCGCAGTTCATAGCGCAGGCCGCTGGCCTGTACACACAGGCTGAGAGCCTGCGCTACGGCGCTGCACTGCGGGCCGTCGGGTCTGTAGCATAGGCCGCTGGCCTGTACACACAGGCTGAGAGCCTACGCTACAACAACCCCAGCGCAGACTGCCGACCTGGAGACACGGGCTCAAAATCCACCCCGCCAGCAAACTCGGGTGATTGCCCCATCCTCGGTCACCCGCCGGGTCTCTCCCTCCACGCCCACAAGCCAGAGGTCCCCCCGATAGACCACGAGGATCTGTTGGCTATCAGGCCCCCACGCCATCATCGGGGCTTCCAGGCCCGGTTCCCCGTCCTCACGGGGGAACAACCGGCGCCGGTCGGAACCGTCCCGGTCCATCAGATAGAGGTCATAGGCGCTGGTCTGGGAGACGTAGGGGATGCGCGCCCGGCCGAAGACGATGTTCTCGCCGTCGGGGGAGAAGAGCGGGCTAGCCCACATCCCCGCCTCGGCGGCCAACTTCGCCTCCAGCGCGTAACCCCCCGGCGCGGCCGGGACTCCCAGGGCGTAGACGTCAAAGACGGGGCTATCCTCCGGCGCCTCACCGGTCGGAGAGACACCGTGGACGACGGTGAGCAGGAAGAGCCCGTCCGGGGACCAGGAGAGAGAGGGCACCCAGGCCCAGGGGCCATAGGTCCGGAACGGCGGAAAACGGGTCAGCGGACGGGCCTCCGGCTTGCGCGCCGCAAGGTCCACCAGACCCACCTCCTCCGGGCGCGCGTAGGCCAGGAGAGAGGGCCGCGTGCCGTCTGCCGATGGCGCCCAGGCGTAGGTCGTCCCCCACCAGCCGTAGGTCCCGCCCGCCGTGGGCTCCAGCACCCGCTGGCGGTCCCGCAGCCGGACTTCAGTCACCTCCCCGCTGGGGGATTTCAGGAACTGGACGCGGGCGACGAAGAGGTCGTTGGCCGCCTCCCAGCCGGGCGCCGCATCCCGCGCCCGGCCCGTGCTGAAGGCGATCCATTCCCCATCGGGGGACCAGGCCGCCCAGAGGATGTCCTTCTCGCCCAGCGGGAACATCTCCGCTCCGGCGGTCACCGCGTCTATCAGCCACAGGCTGTTGAGGTGGCCCGTCTCTGTCGCCGTGCGGGTGACCAGGAGCCACGCGCCGTCGGGAGAGAGGTCAAAGACCCGGCCGTCCAGGTCCCCTGTCCCCGTCAGCCGTCGGCGGCTCCCGGTCGTCTCCCGCATCACCCACGCGTTGTGGGCCGAGAGGTAGGCGACCGTGCCAGAGATGGGGACAGCGGTCACCTCCTCCCGCGCGCCGATCAGCAGAATCTCATTCTGGGGCTCCTGGACGACGACCCGCCGGACCAGTTGCCGATCCACCTCCACGCCGTCCTCCAGGACTACCCGGTAGGTCCGCTCGGCCAGGCCGTTGACACCGGCCCGCAGCAGGCGCGTCTGGCCGACGGGGATCGTGGCGTCCCGCACCCGCTCCTGTCCGTAGGGGATGACCTCCTGCTGGACCTCTGTCCGGACCTCCACCCGGATCACCCGGACGGTCATCCCGTCGGTTAGCAGGACGGTCTCTGGCGGGCTGACCCGGTCGTCTTCGTCCAGGGTAACGCCCGTCCGAGCCAGGAGTTCCCCCACCGTCTGCGCATCGGTCAGCAGGGTCCGGGTCTGGCCATCGGCGATCAGCGTGACCCGGACCGGGCTGATCGGGGTGCAGGCGGCCAGTAAGCCGCAGAGAAGGAGAAAACCACGAAGACACGAAGAGATAAAGATTAAAGAAGGTTTCCTAACTTCTGGATGTCTTTGTGTCTTCGTAGTGATTTTTGGATCGTTCATCGGTGTCCAAAAGATTTCAGCGCCAGGCCGCGGAAGTCGTCCAGGCGCTGGTAGCCATGGCGCACCATGTAGTCCTGGATTTCCTCGCAGACTTTCCGGAAGACGTCCAGGCCCCGGTAATAGACGGCGGAGCCAATGCCGACTGCTGTCGCTCCCACCAGAATCATCTCCACCGCGTCGCGCCCGGTCATCACGCCGCCGGTGGCGACGACGGGGACGTCCAGGGCCCGGCAGATGTCGTAGACACAACGGACGGCGATGGGGCGAAGCGCGGGGCCACTGATGCCCCCCCTTCCGTGGGAAAGGACGGGCTGAAGGGTCTCTACATCCAGAATCATTCCCGGCCCCAGGGTGTTGACAGCGGTGATGCCGTCGGCGCCGGCCTCCACGACGGCCTCGGCGATCCGGACGATGTCGCTGACATTGGGGGAGAGTTTGACCAGGATGGGGATGTCGGTGTTGGCCTTCACCCGGCGGGTCACCTGCGCGGAGACGTAGGGGTCGGAGGCGAACATCCGCAGGTACTGGTCGTCCACGTTGGGGCAGGAGATGTTGACCTCTATCAGGTCGGGGCGGGCGTCGGTGATGTAGCGGGCAATGGTGCCGAAGTCGTAGATGTTATCGGCGAAAATGCTGGCGATGACGGGGACGCCCAGAGGAGCCAGTTGCTCTTTGGCCGCGCGGATTTCGTCCACCATCACCTCCACGCCGGGGTTGGAGAGGCCGACGGCGTTGATAAGCCCGCTGCCCCACTCCAAGACCACCGGGTTGTGGTAGCCATCGCGCGGGGCCAGGCTGACCGATTTGGTGGTGACCGCGCCCGCGCCGGCCTTGGCCACCCGGACCAGAACGCCGTGGGTCAGCCCCAGAATGCCCGACGCCAAAACCGTCGGGTTGGGGAGACGGACCCCACAGAGGGTCACGGAGAGGTCGGGGGAAAACGTCGCCTGATGGGTCATCGCAGGTATCCGATCGCCTTGCTCTCCTGGCTGTTCATCACCACCTCCACCTGCCGCCCGCCGGTGACCGAGGGGATGTGGATGACCCGGACGTAATCGGCCAGCGGGGCATCGGCGGGGAGGAGTTCCGGAAGGACATTGGGGCTCTCCTCAAAGAAAGCCCGGTTCAGGTAGTCCCCTGGTTCGTCGGGATAGAGGGCCAGGGGGTAGATGGATGCCTCCACCAAGTCCTGGAAGAAGTGGGTGCCGTAGGAGGCCTCCGGCGTCCCTGCTGGACCGGCGAAGGCGATCTCCACCAGCATAGAAGCGTTGTAGATGTCGGCGTAGCCGACGCGCACGCCGAGGGCGATGTTGGCACTTCCCCAACGGCCCGGTCCCATCAGGATGAAGCGACGGCCCGCCAACCGCGCGTTCAGGCGCCCCACCAGGCGCCCGATCTCGTAGCGGGTCGGGTCGTCGGGGATCATCGCATAGCGGCGGGGGTCCACATAGACAATGTACTCCACATCGGAGACGACGCCGTCGGGAATCAGCCGGGTCGCGACGAACAGGATGTCCTGGGGAGAAATGGAGGCTGGAAGAGAGCGGGTGGAGGCCATCTCCCGGCTGCTGAGCGGACGACACTGGAGAAGATGAAGGACGAACTGGGGATGGGGCCGGCCTGGCATCATTTCCAAGGCAAATTCCACATCCACCGGTCTGCCGTACGCGTCGGCGAGGCGGCGCAGAACCGTCCGCATCAGGTCGGGGAAAGGCGTACTGGAGAGCAGCCGGTCAAAGGTGACGACGAACTGCGACGGGCGCAGGTCGGGGCTCCAGAAGAGGGGGGTCAAATAATCGTCCTGAAACACGGAGACGAAGTACTCCAGGCAGGGGTAATCCCGACCCAGGACCTGAGAAATGGGAAGGGTCCGGAATTCGTTGGCCGCCAGGTCAATAACGTCTATGAAGTGCTGAGAGTATTTACGGATGTCGGCGGGGCTTCCCTCGGGTCGCAGGGTGGGATGGCTCAGGGCGACCATTCGGGGGTAATCTCCGGCCACCCGTTCCACGGCGCGGGTCCCCAGCCCGCAGACCAGGCGTAAAAACCCGGCCTCGGGGTCTATGCGAGGAGTCCAGCGGAAGGGATTCCGGCTGAAGGCCACCCCCGCAGCTGTGGGAAAGTAGTACCGGCCATACCGGGAGCCAACCACCTGCTGGATGAGGACGGCCATCCGTTCGTCGTAGTCCAGCAGCCCGACTTTGCGACGGTACAGGAGCGCGTCGGGATTCAGGGTACTGGCATAGACGGCCCGGACGGCATTCAGAACTGACTGCAGGTTCTCCTCCGGCGTCCCCTGGTTGGGGCAGAAGACGCTCTCGTACTTCCCGGCAAAGGAGGTGCCGAAGTTGTCTTCCAGAAGGCTGGAGGACCGAACAATCAGGGGGGCGGACCCGAAACGCTCCAGGGTCTGGGAAAGGGCCTCCACAACATAGGTCGGAAACTCCCCTGCCAGGAACCGGGTACGGATTTCCGGATATTCCTCCCGGATCTCGTCCTCCGTTTTGTACTTCTGGTCAAAGAACGGATAGAGGTTGTTGTGGGCGATAAAGTCGTAGAAGACGTCTGCTCCCAGGAAAACCGACTCAGGAATCTGGATGTGTGCAGGGAGGTCCCGAAGAACTCCATTGGCCTGAAGAACCTTGTGGGCCAACAGCATCCCCGCAGATTTGCCGCCGATTTTTCCCCGCCCGATCCGTCGGCGGCGAATCTCCTTCAGGTCAGCAATGGTGAGGTGGTCCCGCGCAACGCCGATGAACCCCAGTTGGTCACTGATCATCCCCCGGATGAGGACAACAAGAATCTGCCGTAGGTGATGAAGGACCTTGGCCCTCTTCTCTGGGGGGAGTTGCTCGTACTGCTCCGCCTGGGCAAAGAGGAGGTCCCAGGGGGCCAGTTCGGGGTTGAAGGTCAGGACGATCTCCTCCTCCGGCTTCCGGGGCCGCAGAGCGGAGCGGACGATTTCCTCAAAAAGGGTGTAGGGAAGGTTCAGGGCGAAGTAGAAATCGGTCAGGTGGTCCCGGACGATGCGCAGCCGTTCCTCCCAGTCCTCAGCGGATTCCTGGAACAGGGGGTCCGTCAGGCCCTCCTCCATCTGGGTGAGCAGGGCTTTGGCGCGCACCTCTTCTTCAAAGCGCTCAGGGGTGATGATGCCCCGCTCAAACATTTCCTGGCGCATCCGCTCTCGGATCTGGCGGGCCAGAATGGGGTATTCCGAGAGCGCCAGATAGATGGCCAGGACTTTAGGCCACTCGCGAGGGGAGGTCGCCTGAAAGTGCATCTGCTCTCCCTCCAGGGCTGGGAATCTTTCCGTACATTATAACACACTTTCGGGCTTTTGAGGGGAAAAAGGGGGAGAAAAGGGGGCGGCGGCCCCAAGGGCCGCCGCCCCACCAGCCGCAACCCACCGGGATACGGTACGGGCCGCCCCCCCCGCAAAACCCCCCCCCC
>JANXAH010000080.1 GCA_025062415.1 Anaerolineae bacterium
GGTGTGAGGCTCCCTTCTCTCCCAGGAACGGGGGAGATGTGGCCCACTCATCCTCCTGGCCCGTCTTCCCCAGAAGCGGGGGAGAGAGGAGGACGCAGGCGGAAAATCCGCCCTCGCCCGCGTGCATCCGCGTCCTGTTTCCGATGAAGTTTAAAGTTGGGATATGCCACCTGCGTAACCGAGCGGTTTACCGCCAGAAGGAGTGGCCGACGCCAGAGGAGGACGTGTGTCCGGGGAACTTCCGCTGCTGGTGGAGAACTTGACCTTCCGCTATCAGGCCCGGCCGGAACCGGCCATCCAGGACGTTTCCTTCGCGCTGAGGCCGGGGGAAATCGTGCTGGTCGCTGGGGCCAGCGGCTGCGGAAAGACTACCCTCATCCGTTGCATCAACGGCCTCATTCCCCGCACGTATCGGGGGGAACTCCAGGGTCGGATTCTGGTCTACGGCCGGGACGCCCGCGCGATGAGCATGGCCGAACTCTCCCAGCAGGTGGGAACCTTGCTTCAGGACCCGGAGCGGCAGATTGTGGGGAGTTTTGTCCTCAACGAGGTGGCCTTCGGGCTGGAGAACCTGGGGCTCCCCCGATCGGAAATTCTGCGGCGGGTAGACGAGGCCCTGGCCTATCTGGGGATCTCCCATCTGCGGGACCGGGAGACGTTTTATCTCTCCGGCGGGGAGAAGCAGAAGGTGGCTCTGGCCGGGCTGCTGGCGATGCGGCCCCGGATTCTCCTGCTGGACGAGCCGCTGGCGAGCCTGGACCCGGCCAGTGCGCAGGAGGCCCTGGCCCTTTTCCGCCGACTGGCCGATGAGGGGATCAGTATCCTGCTGGTGGAACACCGGGTGGAAGACGCGCTGAGCATCCGGCCCGATCGGGTCCTCTTTCTGCAGGACGGGCGGGTGGCCTACGAGGGCCCGCCGGAGGGGATGACGGAGGCGGTGGATTACCGACAGGTCAAACTGCCTGCGCCTCTGGTCCTCCAGCGGGCTGCTGATGCTCCCCCGCCGATCTTTGAGCCCGCCATTCGGCCCAATGGGCGGGAGCCCCTGGTGGTCTTTGAGGATGTGACCTTCGCCTACGATGAGGAGGGCCCCCCAGTTATCCGGAACGTCAATCTGACCATCCGTCGTGGGGACATCGTTGCCGTTCTGGGCCCCAACGGCGCCGGGAAGACGACGCTGGTCAAGCACGCGATCGGCCTCCTGAAGCCCCGGCGGGGCCGGGTTCTGGTGGAGGGACGGGATACCCGTGAGTTGAGCGTGGCCCAGGTCGCCCATACCGTCGGGTACGTCTTCCAGAGCCCCAGCCACATGCTCTTCGCCCCCACCGTTCGGGAGGAACTGGCCTTCGGCCCGAAAAACCTGGGCTTTTCGCCCCAGGAGATCGCGGCGGGGGTTGCCCACGCGGTGGAAGTCGTCAATCTGAAAGGACTGGAGGACTACCCGCCCCTGGCCCTCTCCTTCGGCCAGCAGAAGCGGGTGAGCATTGCGGCGATCCTGGCGATGCGCTCCCGCATCCTGGCAATGGACGAGCCCACAGCGGGTCAGGACTACTGGAATTATATGGCCTTTATGGACTCCATCCTTCAGATGCCGGGCTTTGCAGCGGTCCTGTTCATCACCCACGACCTGGACCTGGCCATCTGCTACGCGAACCGGGTCATCCTGATGGCGGAGGGGGAAATCGTCGCCGACGGCCCACCGGAGGTGGTCCTGGCCGACCTGGATCGTCTGCGTCAGTGCCGGATTGTGCCCACGTCGCTTCTACGGCTGAACCTGGAGCATCTGCCCCAGACAGGGCGTTTTCTGCGGGCGGAAGCCCTCGCCCATGCGGTGGCGAAGGGTGTCTCGTCATCTTTCAACCAAAAATGAAAGGAGGTCATCATGCGGGAGAAGAAGTGGTATGCCTTTGGGACCCGTGAGGTGGTCTATGCGGCGCTGGGGGCCGCGCTCTATGGCGTCCTCTCCTTCGCCACGAATATGCTGGCCCTCCCTGCCGCAGGGAACGTGGCGTTGCGCCCCGCCGTCTGTATCCCGATGTTCTTCGGCGTGGCGTTTGGGCCGTGGGTGGGCTTCATCAGCGGCTTCCTGGGCAACATCATCGGCGACGCCCTCTCCGGCTGGGGCTTCTGGTTCTGGTGGGACCTGGGCAACGGCATTATGGGACTGATCCCCGGTTTTGCAGGTCTCCTCATCCGGGACTTCCGCAGTGCCCGCTCCCTGGTCATCGCCGACGTCCTCTCCGCGCTGGGGGCGGTTGTCGGGATGCTGCTGGCGTCGCTCTCGGAGATGTGGGTCTCCGGAGTGAACCTCAGCACAGCCATTGTTGGCTACTTCGTCCCGGCCGGACTGACCAACGTCATTAACGGCGTCATCCTGGTGCCTATCCTGATGGTCGCCTACAGCGCCATTGTTGCCCGGACGGGGCGGTAGGGACACGACGTTTTTTGCAGCGGCGGTGATGCCGCCGCTGCAAAAAACGCATCGGCGCCGACTGAAGGCGGCCTTTTTGGGCCTTTGGCCGACGGTCGGCCTGCGCCGACTTCCAAAGAGGAGACGTCAACGCAGGTTGACGCCCGGCGCAGCGTGCCCAGGGGAGGCTGATTTCCAATCAGCGCCGACTGAAGGCGGCCTTTCTGGGCCTTTGGCCGACGGTCGGCCTCCGCCGACCGTTTCCTGATCGTCGGCGCGGGCCGACGCCTGGCGCGAAGCGCCCAGGGGAGGCTGATTTCCAATCAGCGCCGACTGAAGGCGGCCTTTTTGGGCCTTTGGCCGACGGTCGGCCTGCGCTGACCTCCAAAGAGGAGACGTCAACGCAGGTTGACGCCCGGCGCGAGGCGCCCAGGGAGGCCGATTTTCAATCGGCGCCGACTGAAGGCGGCCTTTCTGGGCCTTCGGCCGATGGTCGGCCTCTGCCGACCGTTTCCTGATTGTCGGCGCGGGCCGATGCCTGGTGCGAAGTGCCCAGGGGAGGCTGATTTCCAATCAGCGCCGACTGAAGGCGGCCTTTCTGGGCCTTTGGCCAAGGGACGGCCTGCGCCGACCGGGGGCGCCAGCGAAGGCTGGCGCCCGGCGCAGCGTGCCCAGGGGAGGCTGATTTCCAATCAGCGCCGACTGAAGGCGGCCTTTTTGGGCCTTTGGCCGACGGTCGGCCTGCGCTGACCTCCAAAGAGGAGACGTC
>JANXAH010000098.1 GCA_025062415.1 Anaerolineae bacterium
GGCCACCTGCTCTCCGGCCTGTTCGGCCTGGTAGAGGACGCGCGTGGGGGCGATAAGAGCCATGGAGTTATCCGTCGCCAGAGGGAACGTCGCCCCACAGCATTGCCAGTCGGGAAGTTCCACCAGTTCCATCCCCAGCGCGGCCGCCACCGCCCGCCCAGAGCGGTCGTACCCCCGTGCTTTTGTGGCAAGGGTGCAACCGGGATAGTAGGGAATTTTCATAGTTGTGTACTGCGTGTTCCGTCTATTTGATGTACTTCCGGTATCCGCCAACGATCGCCACCTGCGGGAGTTCCCGCACCAGGTCCGGCGGCAACTGGTTCAGGTCTATCTCCGATGCGCCCGCGCGCAGGGAGATTTCCCGCAGTGCTTCCATCAGGCGAGGCAGATCTACCCCCTTCGGGCACCGGGTGACGCAAGTCAGACAGGACGCACAAATCCAGACCGTTCGGCTCCGCAGGACCTCCGTCATCCCCAGTTGGGCCATGCGGATAACCTGGCTGGGGAGCATGTCCATCGCTGCCGCGACGGGACAACCGGCGCTGCATCTGCCGCACTGGTTGCAGGCCAGCAGGTCCTCCCCGCTGATCTCCTCCACGTCGCGGACGAACTGGCTGCGTAGATTTTTGACGGATATAACGGTACGCATTGTTTTACGGAATCAGCCCTGCCGCCCGTTTGGCTGCCCTCAGCGTATTTCGCAGGAGCATCGCGATGGTCATCGGGCCCACACCGCCGGGCACTGGGGTCAGGTATCCCGCCACCTCCTTCACCTCGTCAAAGTCCACGTCGCCGACAATGCGGTAACCTTGCTTAGCGGTGGGGTCATCCACCCGGTTGATGCCCACGTCAATGACGGCCGCGCCTGGCTTCACCCAGTCGGCCTTGACCATCTTCGGGCGGCCGACGGCGGCGATCAGGATGTCGGCGCGGCGGCAGATGCTGGGCAGGTCTTGGGAGCGGGAGTGGCAAATCGTCACGGTCGCGTCCCGTTTCAGGAGCAACATAGAGACGGGCAGACCAACAATGTTGCTCCGGCCCAGGACCACCGCCTCCTTCCCGGCGATAGGGATGTTGTACCGGTCCAGCAACTCAATGCAGCCGGCCGGAGTGCAGGGTACAAACTTGGGCTCCCGCCCTTTCATCCCCAGTTCCCCGATGTTGATCGGATGAAAGCCGTCCACGTCCTTCTCAATAGGGATCGCGCTCAGCACCCGCTTCTCGTCCAGGTGGGACGGAAGGGGCAACTGGACCAGAATGCCGTGCACCTCGGGGTTGGCCCCCAGTTCCCGGACCAGTCCTTCCACCTCCTCCTGAGTGGCTGTCTCCGGCAGTTCGTAGCCGAAGGAGCGGATACCCACCTCGCCGCATTTCTTCTGCTTGGAGCGAACGTAGAACTGAGAGGCGGGGTTGGTGCCTACCAGCACCGTCGCCAGGCCGGGGACGATGCCGTATTTGGTCGTCAGTTCCTCCACTTCGGCGCAGATTTCCTGGTGAATCGTCGCGGCGACAGCATTGCCGTCAATGAGAATTGCTGTCATAGTCTCCTCCGATGGGTTAAAATTTCAGGTATGAGGGTGTGAAAATAACCTTGTTGAGCAACACCTGGACCGTCTTCCAGATATCCACCTGCTCCGGATCGGAGAAGTCCACATCTTCGGGCTGAGGTTCCTCCCCTGCCGCAATGCGGTCGTGAATCTTCAGGAGCAGGCGCCCCACCGGCGTGGAGTCGTCCCGCTGCTCCACAATGCGAATCCACTCCATCAATTGCCGGTCCAGGGGGTCGGCGATGACCATATCCACTCCGGCGCCCATAATCATCACCATATAGGTGCGGTTGATGAGGGGGCGCAGTTCGGCTGGGACCTGGTTGGAAACGTTGGAGAGCCCCCCGTTGGTCAGCGGCGGCGGGTCCCACGCGTACTTGAGCATTCGCACCGCATCCAGAAACTCCGGGCAGTATTCCTGACACCCGGAGACCGTCAGCACCAGCGGGTCAAAGATCAGATCGCTGATGGGGAAATCAATCTCCAGCATTCGGGGAATGATGATTTCCAGCGCGATGTTCACCCGCTCCTCGGCCTTGACCGGGATCATCCCCTCTCCCATTGTGAGGGCGATGAGACGAGTGTTGTACTTCTTGGCGATGAGGGGGACCTTCTCCAGTCGCTCCGGCGCCGCGGAGGTGGAGTTGATGATGGGCTGGGCCTTGGTCACCACCTCGCATGCCGCCTCAATGGCCGCCAAATTGGTGGTGTCAAAGCAGAGGGGCACATCCACCACCTGCTGCACCACTTCCGCCAACCAGGGCAGAATCTCATGTCCGGCCTTCTTCTGGGGGCCGATGTTCAAGTCTATCGCGCTGGCCCCGGCGTCCACCAGCCGGACCGCCAGGTCCTGAAAGAACTTGGCGTCCCGGTTGGCGATGGCCTCTTTAACTTTTGGCGAGATAATGTGGATATTCTCGGCGATAATGTACATTGTTCGCCTCCTGGGATAGTTGGCTGACTTCTACCCTTCTTCCAAACCGGCCAGAAATTCCTCCGGCGTCATTATTCACCCCCCAGCATTTTCCGGGCAATTTCCCGCACCGCCTGATAGACAGCCGTCCCTGACGGCAACTGAACCAGCGGGCGGCCCGAGATTTCAAACTCGGCCATCGCCGGATCCTCCGGCACCGTCCCGATCAGTTCCAGACCGGTTCGGACAACAGCCTCCGCCAGGGGCGGCGGAAGCCCATCCCGCACCCGGTTCACCACCAGGTATACCCGCCCCACCCGGATGTCCAGCCCGGGGACCATCCGGGCCATCTCTTTAGCCGCCGCAATTCCCCGCTGGGTCGGGTCGGTCACCAGCAGCAGGATATCCACGTCCCGGGTGGTACGGCGGCTGAGGTGCTCCATCCCGGCCTCGTTGTCAATGACCACGTAGTCGTAGTTTGTGCTCAGCCGGTCTATGATGACCCGGAGCATCTGGTTGGCCGCGCAGTAGCAGCCGGGCCCCTCCGGACGGCCCATCGCCAGAAGGTCCACCCGGTCTCCCTCCACCAGAGCCATCTTGACCTGATAGTCCAGGTAATCCTGCTTGCTCATTCCGCCGGGCATGGAGCCCGCCAGCGCGCCGCTGGACTGAACCAGGTCCAGCATATCCTCCCGGATGTCGCCGACGGTGGTTTCCACTTCCATCCCCAGGACCAGCGGCAGGTTCATCGCCGGGTCGGCGTCAATCGCCAGCAC
>JANXAH010000216.1 GCA_025062415.1 Anaerolineae bacterium
CGGGCGATGGCGAAGGTAGAGGGGTTGATCTCCTGTCCGTAGAGTTTGAGGGGAGCGACTTCGGTCGGCAGCACCCGCCGGCCATTCTGCTGGACGCCGTGGGTTTCCAGGAGCCGCAGGTGACACTTGATGAGCAGGCCACCGGAGCCGCAGGCGGGGTCGTAGACGGTCATTCCCGGTTGGGGCTCCAGGATACGGGCCATCAGGATGCCGACCTCGCGCGGGGTGTAGAACTCACCGGCGCTCTGGCCCTGACCCTCGGCGAACTTGCGCAGCAGGTACTCGTAGGCCCGCCCCAGGATGTCCGGCTCCACATCCTTGAGGCCCAACCGGTGGCGGCTAAGGACCTGGATCAGTTCGGCCAGGGGCGCGTCATCCAGGATGCGCTGACCGGCGGCGGTGGCGTTAAAGTCCACCGTGTCTATGACGCCCTGGAGTTTAGGGTTTTCGCGGGCGACGGCGCGCATTGCGTCCGTCAGGTACTGTCCTAGACCAGTGGTTATCCGCCGGATGGACTCCCAGCGGGCTTCAGGGGGGATGTAGAAGCGAACAAGCTTATGATCCAGTTCCATGAGGCGCGCGGCTTTGCTCCGATCCCCGAACTCCTCGGCTAGGCGTTCCAGTTCGTCGTCATAGACATCCGAAAGCCGCTTAAGGAAAACAAGGGGAAGGATATAGTCCTTGAACTTGGGGGCATCCACCGGCCCCCGGATCGTGTAGGCGGCTTCCCAGAGCCAGGATTCCAGTTGTTGGATGTCCAGCATCAGGCTCTCCCGCGGAGAAGAGACTCCGATGAGCACTCTCTAAAAAAACGCTCGCTGCACCTCGACGGTGGGCGGGTGTTGTGTTACCATCCCGCCGCCGGGACGCCCTGCCTGCGTCCCGACCATCGACTCGGGCTGAGGAGAGCGGCAAGGCAGTTTCGTTTCTCCTTGCTATTGCTAATTATAATTTGCTGGGCAACAATCGCAAGGATGCGAGGCAGGAAGTGAAACGTGAGGCCGGAAGCGTCAGCGGCGTCCGCTGCTGCGGTTTCAGGCCTCCGGGAGCTGCTCCTGGCGCACCGGCCACAGCCACCGGAGCGGCCCCATCAGCATTATCGCCAGGTCCCAGGTCCGCACCCCCGTAGAGCACGTCGAGCCAGGTGAACCACGCCAGGGACAGCCCAATAGCCACCACCCCCATGGGGAACATCATTTGCATCCACTGCACCTTCAGTTCCAAGGAAGCCCAGGCCAACTCCAACCTGATCCCCACATCCGCCTATGACAACAGTTCCGCCGTCCAGTTGGACCGGGCGCAGCCCCGTTCTTCCCGCCGGGTGGCCGGTGATCCCTTTGGGTCGACCCGCTAGGCGGCCCGTTCCGGAAGTTCCTTCTTGTTGTCGTCCAGTTAGAGGATGCCGTCGCAGAGGTGACGGCGGGCGGTAGGATCGCTGGCGAGGGCGGTCAGGAGGGTAGCGTTGGCGATGCTAGCGACGCCGGAGAGGGTGACGGCTCTCCGGCGGGCTTGGTGCCAGAACTCCTAGTCGGTGAGCGGATCCTGTAGGAGCCTGAAGCGGCTCTTCGACAAATGTCCACAGGCCCGGCGGTCTATGCTTCAGCGCTGTAGGTCTCGGAGAACCTGAACTTTCAGATTGCGCGGTGTCTACAAACGGATGGCCCAACTTCTCTACGACTCTGGCTTGCGCCGGATGGAGGACGCCCGCCCGCGAGCCCGGGACGTTGACTTTGAGGATCACACCTTCACTATTCGGGATGGTCGGGGGGAGAAAGACCGCATTGTCCCCATGCCGGAGGCAGTCACCCCCAAACGGCGCCACCGGATAGAGTGGGTGTGCCTGTTCCATACGCTTCGACAGCAGATCCGAGCGTCTTTGGCGCCTGACCTCATGGGAACACGGGCCTGCAGCATAGCGCTGAAAGGGGAAGATAGAGCCTGGCCCCCCGGCTGAGGGGCGGCTCCATGTTCAGACTTACACCTTCCTCCCCCTCTCTGCGTCGCCGGCGACAAGGGGTAGGGCAGGTCCCGAATCCGCAGCGAGGAGCGCCAGGATCAGGACAGGCCGGGCCCCGGGCCGAGTGAAGGAAAACCTGAGGACCCTCCGGGGCCTAGGTTTAGCGGGACACAGCGGGCACGAAGGCGATCTGGGCGGCGCGGGCGCCTTCCCGCAGGGCGAGGATGTTCCGCTCCATCAGGTGCCGGTGGCGGCTGGGCATGCGCTCCTGCAGGGCGCCTTCCACCTGCTCCAGCGATAGCACCGGGAGCCGGGCCAGCAACGCGCCGACCATCACCATATTCGCCAGGCGCCGATCCCCTAGGGCCTCCGCGATCTCACTGGCCGGAAGCGCCACCACCTCCACGTCCGTTCGCTCGACCGACCGCCCCGCCATCGAGGCGTTCACCACCAGGAGGCCCCCGGGCTGCACCAGGGGCTCGTATTTATCCAGCGAAGGCCGGTTCATCACGATC
>JANXAH010000129.1 GCA_025062415.1 Anaerolineae bacterium
ATGCCCAAGATAGACCTGCACCGGCATCTGGAGGGGTCTCTGCGCGTCCAGACGCTGGTGGAGATCGCCGCTGAACACGGGGTAGACCTTCCGGCCTGGGACATAGAGACGCTCCGCCGATATGTCCAGGTTCGGGAGGACGAGCCCGACTACCACCGGTTTCTGGCCAAGTTCCGCCTGTTGCGCCGCTTCTATCGCAGCCGGGAGGCGGTGGAGCGGCTGGCCTTTGAGGTCGTTGCCGACGCGGCGGCCGACAATATCCGCTACCTGGAACTCCGGTTTAATCCGGTTGCCCTCTCGCGCTCCCAGGGGTTTCCCCTCGCCGATGTGGTGGAATGGGTCTGCGGGGCGGTGGAGCGGGCCCAGCAGGCTCTGTCTATCATGGTGCGGCTGATCCTCCAGATCGGGCGGGACGAATTCCCTCGGGTGGCGGAGGAAATCCTGGCTCTGGCGCTGGCCTACCGGTCCAGGGGCATTGTTGGGCTGGACCTGGCAGGAGATGAGGTCAACTACCCAGCCCACCGATTGGCTCATCTCTTCCGGCGGGCCCGTCAGGAAGGGCTGGGGGTCACCATCCACGCGGGAGAGGTCGGAGGGGCCTCTAATGTCCGGGATGCCCTGCTTCTTTTCCACGCTCAGCGCATCGGCCACGGCATCCACGCGATAGAAAACTCCGAGGTCGTCCGAATGCTGCGGGAGCGAAGGGTGACTCTGGAGGTCTGTCCGACCAGCAACCTGCAGACCGGGGCCGTTCATTCCCTCAGCCATCATCCCCTTCCGGACATCCTGGCCCTGGGGCTGCGGGCCACCCTGAACACCGACGATCCCAGCATTTCCGACACAACGCTGACGGACGAGTACTTGGTCGCCATTACAGCGATGGGGCTTTCCCTTGAGCAGATTCGCCAAATGATTTTCTACGCGGTGGACGCGGCCTTCCTGCCCGAAGCGGAGCGAGAGGCACTACGGGGGCAGTTCGCCGCGTGGGAACACGTTTCTTATCCCAACTGTGTGGAGGAAGTGTGTCCGGTCTGATCTACCAGCAGATTGCTGCCAACGTTGCCCAGGCTCTCTCCGAAGTCCTGGGAACCGCGCCGCCGGTACCGGTGGTTGTGGAACGAAACCGTCGCGCGGAATACGGGGACTATTCCACCTCAGTTTGCCTGCGGCTGGCGCGGGAGGCCCGTATGGCGCCAATAGACCTGGCCCGACGGGTGGTGGAACGATTGCCGGAGGCTCCTTTCGTCGGCCGCGTGGAGGTGGCCCATCCGGGCTACATCAACTTCTGGTTGGATGAGGGATGGCTGGCAGCGCAGGTAGATGTCATCCTGGAGGCTGGGGAGTCCTTCGGCAGCCTCACCCTCGGCCAGGGACAGCGGGTACAGGTGGAGTTCGTCAGTGCGAACCCCACCGGCCCGATCACCGTCGGCTCCGCGCGCAACGCTGTTCTGGGCGATGCCCTCGCCTCTGTCCTGACTGCGGCGGGCTACCAGGTGGAGCGGGAATACTACGTCAACGACGCCGGGGCCCAGGTCCGCAAGTTTGGCGAAAGCGTCCTCGCCCGGTACGCTCAGGCTCTGGGAGAAGATGTCCCCTTCCCGGAGGACGGTTACTATGGACAGTATGTGGTGGAGTTAGGAGAACGGTTGGCCGCAGAGGCGGGCCGCCGGTATCTGGAGATGGATCGCCCCCAGGCGATTCGCGCCGTCGCCGATTGGGCGGTGGAGCAGATGCTGGAGCGCATCCGCAAGGACCTGGCCGACCTGGGGGTTCATTTTGACGTCTGGCGGCACGAGCGGGATTTGCACCGGGAAGGGCTGCTGGACCAGGCACTGACGATTCTGCGCGAGCGCGGCTACATTGTGGAGTACGACGACGCCGTCTGGTTCCGCCATCCCGATCTGGAAAAGGATGCCGTCCTGATCCGGTCGCCGCGGGTGGTCCCGGAGCCCTCGGAGCGGCCCACCTACCTCGCCTCCGACGTGGCCTACCTGCTGGACAAACTGGTCCGGCGGGGGTTTGACCGGGCCATCTACATCTGGGGGGCCGACCACCACGGCGACGTCCCGCGGGTGCGGGCGGCAGCGAAGGCCCTGGGGCTGGACCCGGACCGGGCAGTCTTCATCCTCTACCAGTTGGTCACTCTCTGGCGTGGGGGCGAGGAAGTGCGCATGTCCAAGCGCAGTGGGGAGTTCGTGACCCTGCGGGACCTGCTGGATGAGGTGGGCCCCGACCCCATCCGCTTTATGCTGGTCTCCCGAACGGCGGAGTCGCCCATAGACTTTGACCTGGACCTGGCAGTGGAGCAGTCGGAGCGGAACCCGGTGTACTACGTCCAATATGCACACGCGCGCATCGCCAGCATTCTTCGCTACGCGCAGGAGCAGGGCTGGCGGATAGACGAGCCGGCGGACCTCTCCCTGCTGCGTCATCCCAGCGAACTGGCGCTGATCCGGAAGATGCTGGAACTTCCGGAGGTTGTGGAGCAGGCGGCGACGAAACTGAGCCCCCACTTCCTACCCTACTACGCCCAGGAACTGGCGACGGCCTTTCATGCTTTCTACCGGGATTGTCGGGTGGTCTCCGCCGACCCGGCGGAGGCGGACCTGACCCGCGCGCGGCTGCGGCTGGTGCGCGCGGCGAAGGCCGTTCTGGCCCGGGTGCTGGGGCTATTGGGTGTGCGCGCGCCGGAGCGGATGTAGGAGACGGCGGGGGGGGGGGGGGGGGGGGGGGGGGGGGGGGGGGGGCGGGGGGGGGGGGTTGGGTGGGGGGGGGGGGGGCGGCGGCGGCCCCCCCCCCCCCCCCCCCAAAACCCCATCTTTTTCCCAGGAGGCCACGGATGGGGCT
>JANXAH010000261.1 GCA_025062415.1 Anaerolineae bacterium
TCGTCACCCCCAGCATACAGAGGGTCGCCAGGATAAAGAAGGCCGGGGCGACGACGAAAATCGTGTTGTAGTTGCGCCCCGTGAGGTCAATGACCCACCCGTTCAGGATGGGCCCGACAACCGCAGCCAGCGTCCCCGCCACGTAGTAGAGCCCGGTATAGGTCCCCAGGACTTCCTCGGATGTGGACGTATCCACCACCATCGGCAAACTGTTGATGTTGATAAGCGACCAGGCCAGCCCGCCGAAGGCCAGCAAGACCATGATAACGGGGACAACGGGGGTGAAGAAGGCGACGATCAGCACAACGGTGAAAGCGACCAGGCCGATGAGGATAGTGCGCTTGCGCCCGATGCGGGTGGCAATGATGCCGCTGGGGATGGAGAACAGGATGAAGGTGACGTAGGCGATGCTGAGAATCATTCCGGCAGTGGCCTCGCTAATTTTCAGCACCGCCACGCCGTAGGAACTGAAGAAGGTCTCCACGGCGTTGAAGCCGACGAACCAGCAGAAGATGGCGAGGATGAGAAGCGTCAAACTCCGGGCGTTCTCCCGAGGAATGTTGCGCAGGCCTCGGAAGACGCCCAGCCCTTCCTCATGGCGCGCCGCTTCCACCAATTCCGGCGGCTCCTTGACCTTCCAGAAGAGGATGGCGACGGCGATAAGCGTGACCAGTCCCCCGAACCAGAAGGGAAGCGGTCGGTAGAGGCGGTAGAGCATACCGCCGATGAGGAAGGCCAGAATCCCGCCCAGGCCCCCCATCAGATTGATGACACCGTTGGCCTTGGAGCGCAGGGGCGAGGGAACCAGGTCGGGCATCAGCGCGATGACCGGGGTCCGGAAGACAGCCATCGCCAGAAGCATCACGCCAAGGGACGCGATGAAGAAGGCAAAGAGGCCACCCAGTTTGTCCACCTGGCCGTTCAGTTCCGGGGGGATCATCTGGGGGGCCAGAGGGATAAGAGCGAAGGCGATCACTGCGATGGGCGCGCAGGTGATAATGTAGGGCATCCGGCGCCCGATGCGGGTGTAAGTTCGGTCGCTGATGGCCCCCATAATCGGCTGGATAAAGAAGGCGGCAATGTTATCCAGCGTCATAATGAAGCCGGTGAGCGTGGCGCTGAGGCCGAACCCCAGGGCCTGGGCCGCGAAGTTCGGGCTCCCGGCCTGCAGGAAAATGGGCACATAGGTGTTGTAGATGGCCCACATCACGCTGATGCCGAAGAACCCGAAGCCAATGAGGAAGACCTTCCCGTAGTCCAGTTTGTCCGTGGGCATCTTTCTCCTCCGGTAGGGTAATTTCCGCTTTTGTGAAGAACTACGAAGAATACAAAGGACACAAAGAAAATTGTCGTGTCCTTTGTGGTATTTAATACGCCCCTTCACCCAGCAGGACCTTCGGGATGGTCCGCATCAGAATCTTGAAATCCAGCCAGAGGGACCAGTTTTCAATGTAGTAAATGTCCAGCAGCACCATCTCGTCAAAGGGGAGGCGGCTGCGGCCGCTGACCTGCCAGAGGCCGGTCATCCCTGGCGGGGCCTCCAGCCGCTTCTTGTGCCACTCCTGGTACTTTTCCACCTCCGAGGGGATAGGGGGCCGGGGGCCCACCAGACTCATCTCTCCCCGCAGGACGTTCACCAACTGGGGCAACTCGTCCAGGCTAAAGCGGCGGATGATCCGCCCCACGCGCGTCAGCCGCGGGTCATTGCGAATCTTGAAGATAGGGCCGTCGGCCTCGTTCAGGTCCGCCAGCATATCCTGCTGCTCCTCGGCCCCCACGTGCATGGAGCGGAACTTGTACATCTCAAAGAGCCGCCCCCGTAGCCCCACCCGCGTCTGGCGGAAAATGACCGGGCCGGGGCTATCCAGCCGGATGGCGATCGCGATAAGGGCCATCAGCGGCGCGGCCAACACCAGAACCAGCGCCGCAAGGACGACGTCCATCACCCGTTTGACCAGCAGCGCCCCTCGGCTGATGGAGACCTCCCGGACGCCGATCAGCGGCACCCCTCCCAGGTCCTCCACGTTGACCTGGGTCAAACTCATCTGGAAAATGTCGGGGACGATGCGTGCGCGGGCCTGGTGGCGCTCGCACTCCCGGACCAGAGCCATAATCTTGCGGTGGTACATCCAGGGGAGGGTGATGATCACCTCATCGGGCTTCTCTTCCTCCAGGACGCGCGGGAGGTTCTCCAGCGGCCCCAGCGCTTTGAAACGGCCAATGTCCGTGTAGCCCTTTTCGGGATTATCGTCCACGAAACCGATCACCCGATAGCCCAGATCAGGCCGGGCGACAATGGTCCGCATTACCGTCCGTCCCACCTCCCCTGCGCCGACGATGACCACCCGCCTGATGCCGACCCCCTTCTTTCGCAGGTAGGCCATCAGCCCAGCCTCCACCGCGCGCACAAGAGCCAGAAGCAGAATTGTCAGCAGGCCGACCTCAATCAGCATCACGCGGGAGTAGTAGCGGGGTCGGAAGACGAAGGTGATGGCCAGCATCAGCACCGTCACTTTGGCCGTGGAGTTGGTGATGCGGTAGACCTGGTCCATCCAGGAGCGCGGCCAGGTCCGGTAGACCCCGTCCACAACGAAGAAGAGGGGCGTCAGCACGACATACAGGACCAGGAACGGGAGGTAGGCGGAGAGCGGCGCGTCGTAGGCAACATCCAGAAACCAGCGCAGGTCGTACCGGAGCCAGTAGCCGCCAAGGAATCCCAGCGTAACTACCAGGACATCCACGGCGACGACCCACCAGGGCACACGGCCGTTTCGGCTCATCGTTCACCCCCCTCGGCAATGGCCTCTCGGTACAGAGCAACAGTCTCGGCAGCCGTGCGGGCCCAGGAGAAACGGGCGGCGTGGGCCAGCCCTCGCTCCCGAAGTTCCTCCCGCAGGGCTTCGTCGGTCAGGAGACGGTGCAGGCCATCGGCGATCGCACCGACATCGGTGGGGTCCACCAGCAGAGCCCCGTCCCCCGCCGCCTCCGGCAGCGCGGAGGCAGTAGAGGTCAGCACCGGTGTCCCACAGGCCAGCGCCTCCAAGACTGGCATGCCAAACCCCTCGTAAAGGGACGGGTAGGCAAAGGCTTGAGCGGCGTTGTACCAGAGGGGAAGTTGTTCATTGGGGATGTACCCGGGAAAGAGGACTCGGTCCTTGAGGTTCAGCCGCTCCACGGTGGCGAAAATCTCCTCATCATACCAGCCGCGCGCACCGGCAAGGACCAGGAAGGGCCGGTCGGCCTCGGAAAGCCGGGCAACGGCCTGAACCAGCCGGACCAGGTTCTTACGGGGCTCCAGTGTCCCGACGTAGAGGACGAAACGGTCCGGGAGGCCATGCCGCGCGCGAAACGCGGCCACTTCGTGTGGCCGAAGGGGCCGAAAGACGGGGTCCACCCCGTGGTAAACGACGCGGATTTTCTCCCTGCGCACGCCCAGAAGTTGCTCCGTCTCCCTTGCAGTGTAGGCCGAGACAGCAAGAACCCGCCGGGCACGGTGGACGGAGAGGTACGTAAACAGCCGCAGGTAGAGCCGGTTTGCCGGACGGAAGAAGCGGGGAAAGCGCAGAAAACTCAGATCGTGAACGGTGACCACTGCGGGGATGGAAGTCCCCAGCGGCACAACATAGACAGGCCCGTGGACCAGGTCAGCGTTCACCTCTCGCAGGAGAAGGGGTTGAGCAAACTGTTCCCACAATACCCGTACCAGGGGCCGGTGCGTGGGCCAGCGAGTCCGGATCGCACATACCGCGCGGGGAAGCCCCGCGCTGGGTCCAACGAAGGCGGTCACCCGACAGCCCGCGTGGGGAAGGTGGAGCAGCAGCCGATAGATATACTGGTGAACGCCCGCGCTCCGGTACGACGGATCGCCGGAGAGCAACTGAGCGTTCAGCGCAACGTGAAGGGATGGCCCCTGAACGGTATCCATCAGGACCGATTATACCACGCAAAGGGAAAAGTCAGAAGCCCAGGGGAGAAACGTGGTTCAACGCTGGACTTGTGGTATAATCTACCTTACGAAAAGCGCCATCCTATAGGAACATCCGGAACGTGCCCCATATTCTATGAAAGGAGCGATATGGAGATAGAAATCCTCTACCGACCCTCTTTCTCCCTGGGCATTATCCGCCTGGGTCCCAACGAAGAAGTGCGCGTGGAAAGCGGCGCTATGGTGAGTATGAGCGCAGGCATCACAGTGGAGACGAAGGCATCCGGTGGTGTCTTGAAAGCGCTCGCCCGGTCCGTTCTGACAAAGGAGAGTTTCTTCCAGAACACCTTTCGGGCCCCTGCAACGGGCGGTGAGATTACCGTTGCTCCGCCCCTCCCTGGCGACCTCTACGTGGTTGACCTGAAGAACGAGGCCCTGATGGTCCAATCGGGCTCCTATGTGGCCTCCGAAACGGGCATCAACCTGGACACGAAATGGGGTGGAGCAAAGACCTTCTTCGCCTCTGAGGGGCTGATTATGCTTCGCGCTTCCGGCACCGGGAAGATACTCATCTCCTCCTTTGGCGCCATCCATGAGGTCAACCTGAAGGCCGGGGAAACCTACACCGTGGACACCGGTCACCTGGTCGCCTTCACGGAGGGCATTGGCTTCAAGGTTCGCCGCGTGGGTGGGCTGAAGTCCACCCTTTTCGGAGGCGAAGGGCTGGTGGTGGACCTCACCGGCCCTGGCCGGGTGCTCATCCAGACCCGCTCCATAGATTCCTTCCTGGCATGGCTCTTGCCCCACCTCCCCAAGAGCAGCGGGAGTGGGAGTTAGACTGATTGAAAAGGAGGCCATTGATGGACTCTCACGCCGCGAACGACCGAATTGCCCAGCGTATCCGTGCGATATGCCAGCGGGTGGAGGAAGGGAGGGCTGCGGGGTTCTACTTCTACAACCAGCCCATAGAGGAATTGATGGGCGGGGCCCGCGTGCGCGTGAACGGACGGGAGATGGGCATGTACGCCTCGTACAGTTATCTGGGGCTGGTGGGTCATCCCCGCATCAACGAGGCCGCCCGTCGGGCCATAGAGCGCTACGGCACCGGCACCCATGGTGTCCGCTTCCTGGCTGGGACGCTTCCCGTCCACTGTGAACTGGAGGAGACGATTGCTGCGTTCAAGAATACCGAGGCTGCGGTCACTTTCTCCTCCGGTTACGTCACCAACCTGTCGGTCATCGCCGCGCTGGTGGGACGGGGCGACTACGTTATCTGCGACAAACTCAACCACGCCTCCATCGTGGACGGCTGTCTGCTTTCAGGGGCGGAGTTCCGCCGCTTCCGACATAACGATATGAACGATCTGGAGCGCTGCCTCCGTCAAGTGCCCCCAGAGGCAACGAAACTGGTCGTGGTGGACGCGGTCTTCAGTATGGACGGGGATATCATAGACCTGCCCCGAGTGGTGGAACTCTGCCGCCAGTACAACGCCTGGCTGATGGTGGACGAAGCCCATTCGGTGGGCGTCCTGGGAAAGACCGGGCGCGGCATTGAGGAGCACTTCGGCCTGGGCGACGTGATAGACATCAAGATGGGCACTCTCAGCAAGACCATTCCCTCTGTGGGCGGGTATGTTGCGGGGAAAAGGGAACTCATCACGTACCTGCGCCATGCCTGTCGGTCCTACATTTTCTCAGCGTCGCTGCCCCCGGCCCAGGCCGCCGCAGCCAATGAGGCTTTCAAGGTCATCCTGGATGAGCCCTGGCGGGTGGAACAATTGCGCTCCAACGCCGAACTCTTTATCCGGGGGCTGAAGGAAGCAGGGTTCAACACGTTGATGACCGAGACGGCCATCGTCCCCATCATCTGTGGCGCGGATGAACGGGCGTTTATGATGACGCGCGAATGCCACGAAAACGGCATCTTTGTCCTGCCCGTCATCTCTCCCGCCGTCCCGGAAGGACTGGCTCGCCTGCGCGCCACCGTCACGGCCGCTCACGACCCAAAGGACATCGCACGGGCTGTAGAGATTATCACCGAGGCTGGGAGACGGGTGGGGATTATTTAACATAAGCGAGGAAACCTATGGACCCAAGAACCGAACAACGGCTCATAGAAATCCTGGAGACTGATCCCGACTTCTACGTCCCGATCAAAAAACTCTGGCTGATGCTCCAGGCGGAGGGGCTGCCGCTGGATATGGACCTGGAAAAGTTCCAGGCCTGGCTGGAAGCGGACGACCGCTTTGAGATAGAGGATCTGGACGACTCCCTGCCGGGTGATCCGGAGGAGGCCGCCGAACTGGAGCGGGAACTGGAGGAAATGGGCTTCTTTGGGTGGCCGCGGGTCAAACTGGCCAGCCGCGAAATGACCGCCGAGGACATCTTCGCCGGGCTGCTGCGCAGCCTGGAGCGGATGAACTGGGCCCTTCGGGGCGCCTGGGAGACCCGTCCGACAGGAGATCGGGAGATGGAGGCCCAACTCCTGGACGCGCTCGCGCTGGGCGAGGAACTGGAGCGGGAAGTCCGCGAACTGATAGAGGAGCGACGCCAGGAGCAGAGTGAAGCCCCGGTGTCAACGCCAGGGCTCAAGGATGCGCAGGGGCACTGAAGCGCTCCTGCCGACGGACGCTTCCAGAGCCCGCTCTGTCGGTGAGCCTGGTCGTTGACGACCAGGCTTCGGATGCATCCTACATAGCCCGCAGGAGGCATCATGAACCGCCAACTTCGCTGGAGCGACCATATCCTCCTCAACATCTACTGGCTGGGATTGAACGTCGCTTCGGGAACCATCACCCCTGTCCTTCTGCCCTATCTGGTCGCCCTCTTTGTTCCACCGGAGCAAAAGAACACCTACCTGGGGCTGGTCCGGGTCATCGGCCTGGCGGTGGCGATGATGGTCCAGCCCCTGGCGGGGATGTTCAGCGACCGTTCCACCTCCCGCTGGGGCCGCCGTCGCCCCTTCATCTTCGCTGGGACGATTCTGGACCTGGTCTTTCTTGCTATCATAGCCGTGTCGCCCCTCTTCATTGGTTCCGCACTGGACGGTTTCTTTATCCCCACCTTGGGCATCACCACCGCCCTTTTCGTTCTGATTGTGGGCATCGTTCTCCTACAGACCTCCTCCAACATCGCCCATGGCGCGCTCCAGGGGCTCATTCCGGACCTCGTGCCCGAAGATCAGCGGGGACGCTCCTCCGGTGTAAAGGCGGTGATGGAACTCCTGCCGGTCTTCCTGGTCATCGTCACCGGGCCGCTGGTGGATCGGGGCCTGGTAGGACTCGTGGCGGCCTTCGTGGGGCTGGCGCTGCTGGCGACCATGCTGGCGACGGTGCTGGGCGTGCGAGAGGAGCCGCTCCGGGAGAAACCGACGGAACCGATAGGAGAGCGGGTCTGGCGAATCCTTGCGCTGACGGCTATCTTCGTCGTCGTGACGCGCCTGGCCCTCTGGCTGGTCAACGCAGCCGGAGCAGCGACAACGGCGGCTGCACTGGGGACGCGCGTCGCTCTGGGGATTCTCGTCGGCCTGATTGCGATGGCCGGTTCCATCTTCCTGGGCGTCTACTTCGGCGCCTGGGTCGGCATCGGGCGGGAGGCTCCCCGCCAAACCTCTTTCATCTGGTGGGTGATCAACCGGCTGATGTTCCTGGCCGCCGTCGGCTCCGTCCAGGGCTTCGCACAGTACTTCCTGCGGGATGTCCTCCGCATCCCCAACCCGGCCACGATGACCACTGTTCTGCTGGCCGTCGTAGCCGTTTTCCTGCTCCCAGCAGCGCTGGTCGGCGGCTACTTGGCGGACCGAATCGGGCGCAAGCGACTGGTCGCGCTGGCCGGATTGGTCGCTGGCGCGGGCACGGTTCTGCTCCTCTTCTCCAACAACATCCCGATGGTCCTGATCAGCGGCTGCATCATCGGCCTGGGAACGGGGATTTTCTACGCCTCCAACTGGGCACTGGGGACCGACCTGGCTCCTTCGGCGGAGGCGGGGCGGTACCTGGGCATCTCCAACCTGGCAGGGGCCGGAGCGGGCATCGTCGGCGCAGGCATCGGCGGGCCGATGGCCGACTTCTTCAACACCCTCCGGCCGGGGCTGGGATACCTGGTCATCTTCGCCGTCTACGCGGCCCTCTTCTTCCTTTCCATCCTGGCTCTGACGCGCGTGCGGAGCGGACGATGAGGGGCGGCTCTCCGGAAAATCCCGTACACCCACCACCGCAAGATGACGTGTCAGGCACTTCGGAAATGCCTGGCACGTTTCTAACGCAAATTTAATAGACGAGCATTGACTTTATGCCCCAGGCATGGTAAAATGAAGGATGAGAGCAACTCCTGGATTTGAGGAGGGGATGTGTACGAGAACCTGGTCTACCTGGATAACGCTGCTGCGACCCGTCTGGACGAGCGGGTTCTGGAGGCGATGAAGCCCTATTTCTTTGACATCTATGCTGTGGCGACCTCCCAATTTGGCTACTCCATCGGTCTGGACGCT
>JANXAH010000137.1 GCA_025062415.1 Anaerolineae bacterium
GGAGGGAGGGGGCCAGACCCGCTTCGTTTCAGCATTCATCAGCCCAGTTTGGATAACACGGATGAGCCGAAAAACCCATCTCCTGCGCCATCTGCTTATCGGGGTGATAATTGGGGTCGGGATTCTCCCGGCCCTCCAGCCCCTCTTCTCCGGTCAACTTTTCGGCACCGACGGAGCCCTCCACTTTCATCGGGTTGCCCAACTGGAACGATCGCTGCGCCACGGCATCCTGTATCCTCGCTGGGCGCCAGACCTGGGCCTGGGCTTCGGATTCCCTCTTTTCAACTACTACGCTCCCCTCAGTTACTACTTTGTTCTGCCCCTACGATGGGCGGGGTGTTCGCTGAGTACCGCCTTTGCGGTCAGTATGGGGTTGGCCCTGTGGGGCCTGGCTCTGGCGGTCTACTTCTGGGTGCGGGACCTGTTTGGAGAGATCGCCGGGGTGGCCGCTGCCCTTGCAGCGGTCTATACTCCGGCTGTGCTCAACTACGTCTACCAGTGGAGCGCTCTGCCCGGCCTCTGGGGACTGATCTGGCTTGTCCTCACCCTCTGGGCCCTGCGCCGACTGGTCCTCACCGGTGGCCCGCTGCCCACCCTGTTTGTGTCCCTGGGCTGTGCCGCGATGGTGCTCAGCCACAACGTGACCGCTCTGATCGGTCTTGCTCTCCTGCTGGCCTACAATGTTTTTGTCGCTCTCTTCTACGGACTTCGCCCTGCCTTCCGGGCAGCCGCTCTTCTTGCCCTGGGCCTGGGGCTCTCCAGTTTCTTCTGGATTCCGGCCTTTTTTGAGAAAAACTTCGTGCAAATCCACCAACTTTACCTCCCCGCTGTCTTTGACTACCGCAATCACTTTCGCTCCCTGAGCGACATCCTGGCTGCCCCGCGCCCTGTGGACCCCCGTCAGGCGAACTTCGTCTTCCCGGTCAGCCTGGGGTGGGTTCCGGCCGCGCTGGCCCTCCTGGCGTGGTGGCCTCTGGGCGCTCTGCTCCCCCGCGAGGTCCGGGCCCACCGCTGGGCCCTGACACTGGTCACCGGGGCACTGGTAGGACTGGTTCTGCCAGCCTCCCTTCCCGTTTGGGAACGCATTCCCCTGATGCGGTTCCTCCAGTTCCCCTGGCGGCTGCTCACCCCCGCCGCCATCGGGTTGGCCGCCCTGGCCGGGATGGGGACTGCTCTCTTGGCGCGACGAAATCCCCGCTGGGTCCCGATCGTTCTGGCGGGAATGGTGCTCTTTGCGCTCCCCTGGCTTTTCCCCCTGCGGAAAATCCATCAGCCCGACCCTTCGCCGCCCGACCAGATTCGCTTTGAGGTGGAAAGCGGCCTCCTGGGAACGACGGCGGGAGGGGAATACCTTCCCATCTGGGTCCAGAAACTCCCTTCCCCCGATGTTCTCCTCCCCCTCTACGAGGCCGCGGCCCCCGATTACATTATCCCCCGGCTGGACCCGGCCTCCCTCCCCGCTGGGGCCCGCGTCCTGGAGGCGGAATACGGCCTGACCCGGGCCCGCATCGTCGTGGAAAGCCCTGAACCTTTCCGG
>JANXAH010000067.1 GCA_025062415.1 Anaerolineae bacterium
CGAACTCCGCAATCAGCGGGTCCTCGTACTCTGTCCGGTAGCGGCGCAGGTTGTAGGACGTCTCGGTCAGCGAGCAGAGGGGCTTGGGGGTGACGCAGGCGACGCCCATTTCGGCAAGCCACCCGCGCAACTGGCGCGCCAGCCCCCTCGGCAGCCACTCCTCCCGGTCCACCGGCGCGATGACCGCCTTCGCGCCGACCCATTTTGCTACCTCCGGCACCAACTCCGCCACCCCCGGATGCTCCCCGAAGGCCAGGACCAGGTCGGCCGGGGGCAGGTCGTCGGGCAGGTAGTCCTCCGGGTAATCTATGACCGGCGGATAGGACGATGGCGCCTTCCATACGTGAATCTCCCAGTGGGCAGGCGCGTGGGCGCGGATGTTCTCCACATGCCGCTGGCCGTATTCGCCGGTGATGATGGCAAGGATGCGCATAGGGCCTCCTCGGGTCGTGTTAGGTGACGGTCACCTTACGGGTCGTGTTAGGTGACGGTCACCTCTAAGGTGACCGTCACCTTAAATGTTCAGCAGTCGCCGCTCCCCCTGCAGCGCGCGGATGTCGGTAACGTCCTGCACAACCTCCAGCGTCCCCCGGTACTGGCCTCCCTCGTCCCGCAGCGGGAAGTAGCGGATGTGGATGAACCGTCCCCGCATCTGAATCCAGAACTCCGCCACGTCTCGCTTCCCGGCGCGGAATTCGTCCAGGATGCGCTGGACCCGGTGCAAACTCGCGGGTGGGTGGCACTTCTGGACCTTGCGCCCGAGGGCTGCCGGGGGCCGCAGGAAGGTCCGCTCTCTCGGCTTGTTGAAATAGCGGACGGTGTCGTCCGCATCCACATAGGTGATTTCCACCGGCAGCGCGTTGAGGATGAGATTGACCTCCTCCGGTGTCAGCGTCCCCGTATCCAGGTGGAGCAGGACGGATGCCAGGGCCCGCACCTCCGGCGGCAGGGATGGGGCAGCCTGCACAGGCGCTGGGGCCGGTGCGGGCGCCGCCACTACCCCCTCCGGCGGCCAGCGGTCCCCTGGCTGAACGTAGGCGTAGCCCACCTCAGGTTCCTGGGCCCGGATGGCCCGCCAGTCCTCGTCGGTCAGCAACTGGAGCGCGGTTGGGAAAAGGATGTTTTCCTCCTTGAAGAACATCTCCCGGATGGCCGTTGCCATCGGCGCAAAGACGCCGTCTATGCGAGCCCGGAAGTCCTCCGGAGTGTCGCCCGGACCGGCCTCCAACAGGGCTGCCAGCGCTTTCCAGCCGCCCCGGATGTCGTCGTGGATGGCCCACATCACGGTGGACGGGCCGGTGAACCCCTTCCGTTCCAGGTACGGGAAGAGGAAGTTCTCCTTGCGCTGGTAGTGCTTCTCGTACTCCCGCAGTTCCCGCAGTCGCTCCCGCGCCTCCCGCAGCCGGTCCGGGTCGGTCGGATTGGCCTTGAGGGCCTCTATTGCGGCCTGGAGACGGTCCAGCACTTCCGCCGCCGCCCGGTTCTCGGCCCGGAAGGTATGGACGGGATGGCCGGGCAGGCTCTCCGGCGGAGCCTGCGCCTCCAGCGCCTCCCGGAAGACAGCGACGTGGACATCGCAGAGCCGTTTGATTTCCAGCTCTGGTATCCCCTCTTCGATGAGAGCCTGCTCTATCTGGGCGATCTCCGTCGGGCCGACTTCCCGCAGCAGGGCGGCGAACTCGGCCTTCACTTCCTCCACGCTCCGGCCCTCGTGCAGTTGCCGGATGATTCCCTTCAGGATTTCCCGGCGACGGGCAGAGTTGTTGATGAATTCGCTCACAGGTGTCCTCCGTATCGGGTATTTCGTATTTCGTGAAGCGTGCGGTTGACTTTTTCGCGTTTGCCGCTATACTTGCGATAGTCCGCAAAAAAGGAGAATGTCGGATGAATCCTCTAATTGTCCGCATTGGAAGAAGAGGGCAGATTACTCTTCCCCGTGTCCTGCGGCGCCAATTGCGGCTGCAAGAAGGAGACCTGGTCGCCTTTATCCCGTTTGGTGAACGCTTCCTGCTGCAACCTCTGAGCAAGACCCTTCTGGACCTGCGGGGGAGTGTGCGGGTGGAAGGGCCTCAGGATTTGGATGAACTCCGCCGGCAGGCCATTGCCGAACATGCCCGAAAGGTCGCCCAAAATGAACCCTGACCGGATTTTCGCCGATACGAACCTCTTTCTCCGTTATCTCACCGACGACGTTTCCCACCAGGCAGACGCCGTGGAAACCCTGTTGCGCCGTGCCGCAACGGGCGAGATAACCCTGGTCACCAACAGTTTGGTGATCGCTGAGATTGTGTGGGTTCTGGAGACGGTCTACCGCCTTCCCCGCCCCTCTATCGCCGAAAAAGTGCTGGCAATTCTGAACACGCCTGGTCTGGAAGTGGGCGAGGCGGAAGTCCTCCTGCAGGCCATCGTCTGGTACACGGATCAGGGCGTGGACTTCGCCGACGCGTACCACGGCGCCTGGATGCTGGCCCACGGTATTTCCGTGGCCTATACTTTTGACCGTCGGCATTTCCGCCGGATTCCGGGCATCACGGTCCTGCACCCGTGAATCGGACGACGGCCACTTCGGATGTCGCCCCAGGCCGCCCGTTTGCCCCAGGGAGGGTTAGGGTCTTTGCGCCTTCGTGGTGAAAACCCACAGCGCCAGGGCAAGCAGGAAGAGGCCGACTCCGGCGTCTATGGTCAGCAGGACAGGACGGGCGGGCGCTGTGCCAGGCTGACGGAACAGATAGAACTGGACGGCGGAGAAGGCCAGAACGGAGCCCACCAACACTCCCCAGCCGATAGCCCGCCGCAGCCACCCCTGCGCCCCCAGCCGGTCCACCACCAGCAGGAACCCCACCGCCGCTGAAAGCGTTGCCAGCACATGCCAGTGGCCCACAGCGAAGGTCCGCTCCCAGGCCGGGTCGCCCGCCCGTACCGCCTCCAGATGGACGGCCACCCAGACCCCTGGCGCGGTGACCACCAGGTTGACAAAAAGCAGGTGGAAGAGCATCCCGAAGCGAACGGGATCGGCCAGCAGGGCCCGCCAGGCTGGCCAGTCCGGTCGCTCCCGAATGAGCCCCCGCATCCCGTAGAGGGCAACGATCGCGGCCCCGGCCAGGAGGATCACCGCGCCTACGTTGATGATTTTGTGGGCCACCCCCTCTATAACCATCACGCTCCAGGTGGCAAAGGTGATGATGGTCATCCCGGCGATAATCAGCGGCATCGCCACCCGGTAGGCCCCGCCTGCCAGACCGACCCGCCGGGCTACCAGAAGCAGCAGCGCGATGTCTATCAGGGTCAGCATGATGTGCAGGTGGGCGATGACTGCCCGCTGAAAGAGGTCGTGTTCGGCCCGCAGGACGTCCTCAGCCAGGAAGGCCTCAAAGCCGCTCCCGAAGTAGGCCCCCACCGCGCCGCCGATGGCGGCGGAAACAAGGGTATAGAGAGCCATCAACCAGAAGGCCCATCGCTCCAACCGCCGGGCATCGGCCGCCGCTGGCCTTAGTCCCCACCACAGGACAGCGCCCGCGTAAAAGGTCAGGCTCAGGCCAACCAGGAAGGCCCCGTGGGCGATGGGGCCAGCCCGCAGATAGGCGAAACTGAGTCCGCCAACGCTGGTGAGCAGGTAGCCCGCTGTGACCGCAGGCCGAACCAGACGGGGGATGGGCGCTTCAAAGGGAAGCGCGTCCAGGATCAGATAGACCAGTGCGGCGACAAAGGGGACCGCCAGCGAGTGATAGAGCATCACGATGCGGCCCACCCGTCCCGCCTCGTCCAATCCCAGTCGCTCCGCCCAGCCCAGCCCGGCCAGCGGCCCGGTAGCGGAAAGGGGGCTCAGGAGAATCACCAGCAGCGCTTCCCAGGCGACGACGGCCCACAGGAGTAGTTCCGTATTGCGTATCGCGTGCTTTGTCAGTCCACCGGCCATTCGGGTGCTCCGCACTCCGGACACTGGATTTCAAAGAAGGTCAGCCACTTCAGGATTTCCCGGTGCAGGTCCGGATCGTCCAGGTCGTGACCGGCCAGGGCCACCTGAGGGCCCCGGTAGCGGTCCAGGACGAAGACCAGCGGCTCATCCTCAACCGGCGCGGGCAACAACGCAGCGTAGGCCTGCCGTACAGCGCCGTCCGGGTCGGCCAGGATAGGAAAGGAGAATGCTTGGGCTCGCTCCAGGGCGGCTTCCACGTTCGGGTTTGTGAGAATAACCAGTACCTGTGCAGCCTGTTCCTCGTACTCCCGCCGATGAGCGGCGAAGTTCTCCAACGCCGCCCGGCATCCGGGACAGTCCAGATCGGGCAGGAAGAGGAGCACCAGGTTGCGGCGTCCGTGGAAATCGGATGGAGCGACCAGCATCCCCTGGGCAGACAGGAGCCGGAAGGCGGGCGCAGGCTGGTCGCGCCGAAGGTGAGAAAAGCGGAACCATTCCATAACGTACTCCGTGTTACGTGTTGCGTGATGCGCGTTGATTGAGCCGGGGCCGGATACCCTGCTCATGTTTCGCATTTCATTTTAACACAGTCGCTGGTGCGGGGCGACGCCATTCCGCCACCAGCCCCCGGATACTCTCCCATCCCAGAGTGGCCAGGATGTTGACCAGGAAGGCCAGGAACCCCAGGGCCATCAGGATGCCGCCCACCCAGGCAACTTCCAGGAAGGGCTGATAGGGATTGGGCTGGGGGTAGAGCATCCGCCGCAGCATCCCCTGGGAGCCAGCCATCCCCATCGTGTAGGTCATCAGCACCGAACCGGCCATCCAGAGCCAGAAGTGGGCCAGGGTCAGCGCCCGGCTGCGGATTTCCTTCCCCGTCAGCATCGGCACCAGCGCGTAGATAACGGCGAAAAGGAGCGTACTCAGGCCGGTCAGGAGCATGGTGTGGGCGTGGGTCATGATGACCCACTGGGTGTTGTGGAGCACCAAGTTGAGGCCGACGTTGGCCTGGATCAGCCCCGCCGCGCCGCCAACGATGAAGCCGAAGATGGAGCCCAGGATAAACAGCAGCGGCGGCGTCATTTTCACCGGCCGGGCCTTCCAGATGGTCATCAGCGAGGCGAAAATGGTCAGCCCCATAGTGAAGAACTCGCCCCAGGTGATGATTTGCCCGGAAAGGAGTCGCATCCAGAACGGCTGTACCTGGTCGCCCAGCAGGTGGTGGCTCCATACGCCCAGGGAGACCAGCAGGTCCACCATGATGACCGTCCGCACCACCGACTCGCCGTAGAGCCGCCGTCCCACCAGCAGGGGGATGAGCAGATACCAGACC
>JANXAH010000203.1 GCA_025062415.1 Anaerolineae bacterium
CCCCGACCGTCTGTGGTCTGGCCGTGTGATGACCCATCTCCACAACCAGGAGGCGACACGATGATCAGCCGGGATGTCATTGAAACGATCCGCAAAAGCATTCCATTCCCTGCCCTGGTCGCGGAGACCCTCTCCCTTCCCCGCTACCCCAACGGGCGGCCCGTGATGGTCCACTGTCCCTTCCACGAGGACCGTCACCCCAGTCTGGCCGTCTACGACGACCACGCCCACTGCTTCGGCTGTGGCTGGCACGGCGATGCCTTCTCCTGGCTGATGTGGCGGGATGGCATCACCTTCCGGGACGCTCTGGAAACCCTGGCCCGCCGGACCGGTATCTCCCTCCGTCCCCTTACCCTGGAAGAGCAACGGCAAATCCAGGAACGGAGGGAATACGAGGACGCCCTGGCCCTGGCCGCCCGTCACTTTGCCCAACGGCTTCAAGAATCCCCCAAAGCCCTGGAGTATGCCGGAGGCCGGTGGACGGAGGAAACAATCCGCAACGAGGGAATCGGCTACGCAGACGGAAGCCTTATCCCCAGTCTGGGCAACCCGAAGGCCCAGTCCGTCGTCAATGCCCTTAACCGCTGGGCCGGGAAGGTAGGCGGGGCGGTCGTCTATGTTCACCGGCTGGGCGGACGCGTCGTTTACCTCTCCGGTCGCTCCATTGAGGGCAAGGAACACTACAACCCACCCATAGACCTGGCCGGCCCCCGGATGCCCTACCTGAACGTCCTCTATTCCCCTCGTGTCCAGGAACTGGTCATTGTGGAAGGCCAGGCGTGCGCGATCACCCTGGGCGGCTGGGGCATCCCCGCGCTGGCCCTGGCGGGCTCCGGAGTGACCCAAGACCTGGCCGCCCACATCCGGCGACACGCAGAATCAGGAGCATCTATATACGCTGTCCCGGACGGAGACGGCAAGACCGACCTGGATGCACTGGCGCAGGCCGCAGGCCCCCTGTTGCGTGTCGTGAGCCTCCCGGAGGGAACGACCGATGTCAATGCTTTCGCCCAGAGTGGAGCAACGGCAGAGGACTTTCGGGCATTAATGGGCAGTGCTCCGACCTGGTTGGACAGGGAAATCAACCAGGCTTCCCAGGCCCAGGGGGCAGAAAGGGACCGGGCCGTGGAAAGCCTGTTTCTCCTCCTGGCCGAAGTGGCCAATCGCTCGCCGGTGACAGCGGCTCGCTACAAGGGAGAAGTCCTCAAAGCCCTGCCGGAGATTCGGTCCCGAGATTACGACCGGATGTTGAAAGCCGCCCGGCAGGCCAGACAGACTCCGGCTTCCGCTCCGGCCAGAATTCTGGAGGAAGATCATCCGATCCTTTCCCCAGCGCTGGACTTTGTGGACGACCTGGCCGTTGTCGCTGTCACATTTATCGCCCAGATAGACGGCGATGCGGGGTATCGCCCCTACCTGATCACCAGCCAGCGGGAGTGTATCCCCCTGGATGACAGGCAGATGATCTCCGTCGGGGGCATAACGGTCATCCTGCGAGACCGGCCGATGGCTCTCCCCAGTCTGGCGCGATGGCCCTGGGCCTATGTCCAGGCTTATCTGGAGGGAGATAGCCCGCCGCCGGTGGAGGTGTATCTGGAGACCCGGCGATTGCTGGACACTTACCTGGACTTCCGGGACGACGAAACCAGTGACATTCTGGCTCTGTGGGTGATGGGGACCTATCTCTACCCGCTGTTTGAGGCATTCCCCTACATCGCTATCCAGGGGCCGAAGGGCAGCGGGAAGACCAAGACGCTGAACCTCTTGGAGAAATTGGCCTTCAACGCCCGACTGGCCAGCAGTCTCTCACCGGCAGTGCTGTTCCGGGCCATCCACGCCACCCGCGGGGTGCTGTGCGTGGACGAGGCGGAGCGGCTGAGCGACCCCCGTGATCCGGTGGCCAGCGACCTGCGGCTATTGTTAAACGCAGGGTACAAGCGGGGGTCGCCTGCGATGCGATGTGAGGGAGACGATTACCGCGTGACTGAGTTTGAGGTGTACGGGCCCAAGGCGATAGCGAGCATTCGCGGGCTGGAGGACGTGCTGGAGAGCCGGTGTATCCGGATCAGCATGCTCCGGACGACGGGGCCGAAAGGGAGCCGGGTGGTCTCCGAGTGGGGGGAGAATTGGGCACAAGCCCGACACGGTCTGTACTGCTTTGCGCTTCAACATTTCTCGGGCGTCCGGGAGGCCTACCAGCAGGGTGCTGGTGCAGACGGCTTGAACAACCGGCAGGGGGAACTCTGGCGCCCACTGCTGGCGATTGCGGCCTGTCTGGAGGAACAGGGCGCCGAAGGGCTGCTGCGTCGGATTCGGGAGCATGCCTGGCGGATGGCGGGACAGGCAGAGGAAGAGGGGTTGGACGACGAGCGGAGGGCTCTGCTTCTGGCCTTGTACCGGCTGACCGGAGAAGGCCACTGCTTGGTGAGACCGAAAGAGATCAGGGAAGCAATGGCCAGTTTTCTGGAAGACGAGGAACAGGCCGGGGTCAAGACGACGTGGGTTGGCTACCGGATGAAGGAGTTTGGCTTCCAGCGGAAGCGTGTGCAGCGGGGGAGTGCCTACCGGGTCACCCGGGAGGGAGTCCTGGACCTGATGCGACGGTATGGGGTGGAGGTGTCCGATGGCGCGGGTGACGAAATGGCGATTGGATGGGCGAACACCCTGTAAACCTGCAACACCTGCAAAAGTTGCCACAATCTGCCACACCTGCCACCGGAAGGGCTGTTGCAGTTGTTGCAGGTTGTGGCAGGTTTTGCAACTGTTGCAAGTTTTCAGGAATGCCGCTTTGCAGATGCGCTTTTACACTTCCGTGTGCCATTGGGGAGGTAAAGAATGCTCCTTGAAGAAGCGATAAGAATGCTATTGACAGCAACCCAAGTAGAAGGACGCTCTTCTCAAACTGTAGAATGGTATCGCCGAAGGCTCATCCGTCTTGCGAACTTTTTGGGCAATATCCCGGTAGAACAGATCTCTGCCCATGATCTCCGCCGGTACATCATTCACTTAAAGGAACAGAAAACCCGCTGGCCGAACCATCCCAAACTTAGCGAAAGGGAAGGCAGTCTTTCGGATGAGACAATCTACGGCCATTATCGGGCTCTATGCAGGCTGTTCAACTGGTTGATAGAGGAAGAGGTCTTGCAGACTAACCCGATGCGGAAGATCAGGGTCCCTAAATCAAAGCGACATGAACCAAAGGGCATCTCTGCAAACGATCTGCGAGCACTATTGGAAACTACAAAGGCGGGCAAGCTCTCCGACATACGGGACCGGGCCATCATTTTATTCCTGGCAGATACGGCATGCCGCGTAGCCGGGCTTTGCGGCTTGCGTGTTGAGGATGTAGACCTGGAAAAGGGACTAGCTCTTGTAAAGGAAAAAGGAAACAGGGCGCGAAAAGTGCTTTTCAACCCGCCGACAGCCAAAGCATTAGAGGCCTGGCTGAAAGTGCGGCCACAAGAGTATGGTTCCTGGTTGTTTGTAAGCCTGGGCAATAAAGCCAAAGGTCGCCTCTCTACCAGCGGGGTGCGGCAAATGCTCCGCCGGAGAGGAAAGCAGGCAGGCATCAAGGGACGGATCAGCCCTCACATGTTTCGCCATTCATTTGCCCGGGAATTTCTGCTAAATGGCGGAGATCTGGCAACCCTATCCGATCTGTTGGGACATTCCAGCGTAGCAGTAACTAAGTCTTTTTACGCCATTTTTGATGTGCAAGAACTTAAGGAAAAGCACGAACGTTACAGCCCAATAACTCGGTTATTTGAAGAGAACAATGGGGAAAATCTTTTGGACTCTTAATCCCTTGGTTGCAGGTTCGAGTCCTGCGCGGGTCACCTGTTCTCTACTTGGTCCTTTTTGCCCGTAGCGTCTCTGCATAGGCCGGGGGCCGTTCCGTGGCCCAGGAAGAAGTTTGATTTTCGCTGCGCCGGTGAGGCCGACGCAGCGAAAAATTTTCTTTTTGTCCTTTTGTGGCCGCTGGAAGCAGTTTCTGGATATTTTCTCGTTCAATCCCAAAAGGCCAAACTTCAGGGATTCCCTTCAGGACTCCAAACGCCCCATTCAATCATAGAATGGGGCTCTTTTTGTTTATAAAACTATCTGGTTCCGTGGTGGAGTTCCCCCTGCGGGCTAAAAACCATCGCCTGGCGGTGGGTTCTCTCCTTCGCTATGGGCTGGAACAAACGCAAGGGGTATAGGAACCTCTGTTTGACAGCCCACCCAGGATATGTTACAATCCGAAGGCGATTTCTGGAAAGAGAAGGGGGTTGACGGGTGTGGGATTTCCTGATTCTCAATCCGATGGTCAATCTGTTGCTTCTGTTTTACAAACTTCTCGGCCACCAGACGGTGCTGGCTATCACGGCGCTGACGCTGGTGGTCCGGCTGGCGGTCCTTCCGCTGACGCTGAAACAGCAGAGGGCCGCTCAGCGGATGCAGGAGTTACAGCCCCGGTTGCTGGAACTTCAGAAAAAGTACGCGAACGACCGGGAAGCGCTGGCCCGGGAGCAGATGAAACTCTACCGGGAGGCTGGGATTAACCCCTTCGGTGGATGTCTGCCGCTTCTTATTCAGTTTCCCATCCTGATCGGCCTCTGGCAGGCGATTATGCGCACCCTGGCCGCCACCCCGATGGAACTGGTGCTCCTCTCGCAAAATATCTACTCTTTCATCCCCGACTTGAACTCCCTGATCCCTCTCCAGAGCCGGTTTCTGTGGATGGACTTGGGCCAGCCGGATCCCTATCTGGTGTTGCCTGTGCTGGTGGTGGTGACCTCCTGGCTCTCTCAGAAAATCCTCACTCCGCCCGCGGCCGACCGCCAGACGGCCCTGATGAATCAGCAGATGTTGATTCTGATGCCCCTGATGTTCGGGTTCATCTCCCTATCCTATGCTTCAGGGCTTTCCATCTACTTTATCATCTCCAACCTGGTCACCATCCTTCAGTACTACCTGACGCCGCGGCCGACTCCGGCGGCAAAGGCCGAGTCAGCCGGGATGGCAAAGGCGGAGCCCGTGAAGAGATCGCCCGAAAGAAGCCGACAACCTGCCCGGAAGAGGGAAAAGGGCCGATAATCGTTCGGATCTTTTTGGAACAGGGAGGCCGCAGAGACGATGGCCTTCCTGTCCCCACACCCTGTGGGTTTGACGAGGTTTTCTATGAGCGCAGAGGGAAGAATCTTTTACGGCGAAACAGTGGAAACCGCCATCCAGGCAGGACTGACTGCCCTGCGTCTTCCCCGGGAGGCGGTGGAGATTGAGATTCTGGACGAGGGAAGCCGCGGAATTCTGGGCATCGGCGCCCGGATGGCCCGTGTGCGAATGACCCCGCGGGCTATTCCGGAGGCCCCCGGGTTAGCCCCCGTGCCTGCTCCGACTCCGGAGGCCCCGACAAGCACCGACGCCGACCTGGCCCGCTCTGTCCTTTCCGACCTGCTCCGCCGCATGGGGTTCACGGCGGAGATCACCGTTCGGGAACTGGCAGGCGGGCCAGATGAGGAGCCCTCCCTGGTTCTGAATGTTCAGGCTTCAGGAGCCGACGTCTTGATCGGCCCCAAAGGGGAGACGCTGGCGGCCCTTCAACACATCGTCCGGCTCATTGTCAACCAGCGGGCCGGACGGAAGGTCAACCTCCTCGTGGATGTGCAGGACTACCGGGAGCGGCGGAAGCGGAGCCTGGAGCGGCTGGCGGAGCAGATGGCGGCCCGGGCGGTAAAGAGCGGGCGAACGGTCTACCTGGAGCCGATGCCCCCTTATGAACGGCGGATCATCCACCTGGCCCTCCGGAACCGCTCCGATGTGACCACGCAAAGTGTGGGGGAGGGGAACCGGAGACGGGTCACCATCATCCCCCGGACCAGCAAGGGCGGATAGGGAAGAGAAGGCGGAGCGGGCGGCGTCAGCCGCCCGCTCCGCCTTTTCCCCTTCATAAAACTTCTACAGACCCTTCATACTTTCTTCACATCCTCCATCTATACTTGGGGTCGCCAATCGGCAGAAGCCGATTGAGCCCAGCGGATGGTCGGAGGAGGAAAGATGAGCAAGCGAATGAAACTGGTGTTGGGCATCGGTGTGTTGCTGGGATTGCTGGGGCTGCTGGCCGCCGTGCCGGTTCTGGCCCAGACGGAGACACCCCCCACGACGCCCACCCCGCAGGTCCCCAAAGGCTGGGGATTCGGCCGATGGATGGGCCGAGGAATGGGCTGCTGGGGAGGTAGCGACTTCTGGAAGGAGTTTGACGCCGTCGCCGAGGCCCTGGGCCTGACTCCGGAGGACCTCTTCTCCCAGTTGCGCTCCGGAAAGACGTTGGAGGAGATCGC
>JANXAH010000088.1 GCA_025062415.1 Anaerolineae bacterium
TTTTTTTTTTGTGTGTTGCTCTGGGGCGGGGGGGGGGGGGGGGGGGCGCCCCCCCCCCCCCCCCCCCCCCAAAAACCCCGTCGCCCTCGCTTATGGAACCCGACGGGAATATTTTTACTACCACCTTGCAACTTCGTCAAATACCGCGGCCGCTGGTGTTCCACCTTGATTTTGGGTATCCCCCAAACCCCATCCCCCTCTATTGCCTTCGGAGGAAAATGCGGTATCATACCTCTACCCCAGAAAAGGAGATGCCCTGTGCAGCGAGACGAACTGGTCGCTTACCTGAACGAGTACCTTCGGGTACGGGAAATAGACGACGCTTCCCAGAACGGCCTGCAGGTGGAGGGCGACCCAGAGGTCCACAGGGTGGCCTTCGCCGTGGACGCCTCTCGGGAGGCCTTTGAGCGGGCCGTCACCACACGGGCTCAATTCCTCATCGTCCACCACGGGCTCTTCTGGAACCAACCCGTGCGACTGGTGGGCCCCTTCTACCAGCGGGTACGAACTCTCATCCTGGGCGGATGCAGCCTCTACGCCGCCCACCTTCCGCTGGACGCCCATCCCGAAGTGGGCAACAACGCCGAACTGGCCCGCCTGCTGGGCCTCCAGGATACCCGCCCCTTCGGGAAATACCACGGTGTCCCCATCGGCGTTGCTGGCGTCCTGGACCCGCCCCTTCCGCTGCCCAACCTCATCGGTCGCCTCATCCAGGCCCTCAACGTCCCCCCGATCCGGGTCCTGGCCCACGGCGCTCCCAACGCCCACCGTGTCGGCATCGTCTCCGGCGACGCGGTTTCCCTGCTGGAACAGGCTGCGGAGGAGGGGCTGGATACCTTCATCACCGGTGAGACCCGACACAGTGCGTTCCACACTGTCGCCGAACTGGAGATGAACGTCTTTTTCGCCGGCCACTACGCAACGGAATCGGTGGGCCTGAAGGCCCTGGCCCGCCACCTGGAGCAGAAATTCGGCCTGGAGACGGTCTTTCTGGATATTCCCACCGGAATGTGACCCGAAGCCCGATGCGCAGAAGCCTCGTCGCCCTCTTTTTATTTCTTTTGTTTCTTTCATTCTGCCTTCAGGGACGGACTCCCTCGGCGGCCCAGGGAGAACGGCTCGTCCTGGCCTTCTACTACGCCTGGTACGACCAAGCCACCTGGGGGAAGGGCCTCCCCGACCTTCCCGCCCAGCCTTATGCTTCCACCGACCCGGCCGCGATAGAGCGCCACGTCCTGTGGGCCAAACGTGCCGGGATTGACGGATTCGTCCAGTCCTGGTACGGCCCAAGGACCCAAAACAACCAGACGGAAAGCAACTTCGCTCTGCTTCTGGACATCGCCGCCCGTCACGGGTTTTTCGCTGCGGTGGACCTGGAGGTCACCAGCCCCTTCATCGGTTCTGTTGGGGATGTCGTCGCCGCTCTGCGCCACGCACTGGCCGTCCACGCGGCCCATCCGGCCTACCTGCGCGTCGGAGGCCGCCCCGTCGTCTTCTTCTGGCGGCAGCAGCGCTTTCCCGTGGAGACCTGGGAGGCCATCCGCCAGGAGGTAGACCCGGAACGCCGGAGCCTCTGGATCGCGGAGGGGACCGCTCTGGAGTATCTTCGGGTTTTTGACGGCAATCACCTCTACAGCGTCGCCTGGAGCGAAGCGCCGGAGGGAGTGCTTACCCGATGGGGAAAGCGGGTTCGGGACTGGGGCCTCCAGAACGGCCGCGCCCCCCTCTGGGTGGCGACGGTGATGCCCGGCTACGACGACCGGGCCACCGGCCGCGCTGACGCTTTCGTCCGGGACCGCGCGGGCGGGGAGTACTATCGCCGCTGCTGGCAGGGCGCCATCGCCAGCGGCGCCGACTGGGTGATCATCACCAGTTTCAACGAGTGGATGGAGGGGACCCAGATAGAGCCGTCCGTTGGGTATGGAGAGTCCTACCTGGACCTGACCCGCGAACTGGCGGGAGCCTTCCGTGCTGCGCCAGCCTCCGCTCCACCCCAACCCCTCACTGCGCCGTCCCTCTCCCCCACCCCGATGTCCATCCCTCCGACCCCGACGGCGACGCCCGCTTCCACCGCTGCCCCCTCACCGACGCCGACCCCGTCCCCCACCACCACTGCGACGCCCTCTCCCACGGCGACCTTCACCCCTCCCCCGCCTACCCCTACACCCACAGCCACCTCTCCGCCTCCCTCACCAACGCCCTACCTGGACGTTCCAGCAACACCCTCCAGCCCTGCGGAACCCCGGCCCAGCGCTCGCTCCCTGCTGGAACGCCACGCATCCTGGATCTCCCTGGGAATGGCGGCCCTCCTGGCCCTCTGGCAGGGAGCCCGGCGAAGATTCCAAACTTCACGGAGATAGGACGCGGATGAACGCAGACGAGAACGAATTTCTTTAAATTCGTGTAATTCATTTAATTCTTGTAATTCGTGTAATTCGTTTAATTCGTGTAATTCGTGTAACTATGAACCCACGGGAACGACTACAGACAGCCCTGAACCACCGCGAGCCCGACCGGGTGCCGATAGACCTGGGGGCAACGCCCGTCACCAGCATCAGCGCCGTCGCCTACGCGCGCCTGAAGCGATACCTGGGCATAGACGACGAACCTGTCCGGGTGGCGGACATCCTCCTCCAACTGGCGGAGGTGGAGGAGCCGGTCCGCCGCCGCTTCGGGGTGGACGTCGTCGGACTTCCCGTTTTGGAGCCGCTCCCCGGTGTCCGCAACACCCGCTGGAAGCCCTGGCGCCTTCCCGACGGCACCCCTGCCCTCATCTCCGCCGACTTTGAGCCGGAAGTCACCCCCCGCGGCGACCTCCTCATCCGGGCCGCCGACAGTTCCGTCTCCCACTGGATGGCCGCGGGAACGTACCACTTTGTCCCCAAAGAAGCGCCTCTGGCCCGTGCCTCGCGGGAAGACCTAGAACGGTGGATGCCGCCCCGCATCTCCGACGAGGAACTGGACTTCCTGCATCGGGCCGCCCGCCGCCTCTACGAGGAGACGGACTACGCTCTCTTCGGCTGGTTCGGCGGCAGCCTCTTTGAGGGAGCCCAGTTTGCCCGCGGCTGGGTCCAGTGGATGCGGGACCTCAAGCACGACCCTGGATTTGCCGCTGCGCTGGTGGAGAAACTCTACCAGGCCGCGCGGGAGAACCTGGAGCGGTATCTGGACGCGGTGGGAGAATATGTGGACGTCGTCGGTTTCGGAGACGACTTCGGGACCCAGCAGGGGCTCCAGATTTCACCCGACCTCTACCGGCGCCTGTTCCAGCCCTACCACCGGGAGTTGTACGGCCTGGTCCACGCCCGCACGCGCGCCCGCGTCTTCCTGCACAGTTGCGGCGCCATCCACGACCTCATCCCCGACCTGATAGAAGCGGGAGTAGACATCCTCAACCCGGTCCAGACTTCGGCGGCGAAGATGGAGCCGGAACGGTTGAAGCGGGAATTCGGGGATCGGCTCGTCTTCTGGGGCGGCGCGTGCGATCCCCAGGGCGCGCTCTCGCGGGGCACCCCAGAGGAAGTAGCGGCGGAAGTCCGGCGGCGGCTGGAGATTTTCGCGCCAGGAGGCGGCTACATCTTCGCCCCCATCCACGACCTCCAGCACGACGTCCCGCCGGAGAACATCGTCGCGATGTACGACGCGGCCCTGCGTTTCCGACTGTCGGTGTAAGCGCAATGGGCATTCGGGGAAAGGGCCTGAACGGAAAATCAGCGACTATCTGCATTTCTCTGCGCCCCGCCCTGATCCTGCTTCTCCTTTCCGGCCTCCTCCTGTTCCCAGCGGGCCGAGGCCAGGGAGAGGGCCGCCGCGTTCCCCTGGAGTGGACCGCCCCGCCAGTGGAATTTCGCTCCTGGCCCGACGGTTCGGTAGAGATTGTTGCCGGGAACTACGAAGTGGACGCCCGCCCCGGCGCCCCGCGCCTTCCCTTTACATCCACCCTCATCGCCATCCCACCGGGGACGACCCCCCTCCTCCGCATCCTGTCGGCGGAAGCGGTGACGCTCCCCCTTCGGGGCCCCGTTGCCATCACCCCACGGACGGAGGGCGGGCCGCTGAACCCCGCGGGCTTTTCCCTCGGTCCGGCCCTCGCTCCCGCCGACCCCCTGCCATCCCCCTCCGCTCCTGTCCTCCTGGAGGAAATGGGGACGCTTCGCGGCGTCCGCCTGGCCCGCGTCGCCTTCTACCCCGCAGTCCCCGAAGAGGGCCACCTGCGCGTCTACCGCCGTGTGCGGGCGGAGGTCGTGTTCGTCCCTCTCAACTCCAGGGGAGAAATTGCCCAAAGAGAGCAGAACGAGGACTTCTTCCTGAAAGCCGTCCGTCGCGCCGTCCGCAACCCTCAGGACGCCATCCCGGCCCTCCCGGCCCGGCCCACTCCCGCCGCCCTTCGCCCCCAGGGCAGTGAGGTGCCCGAAGCCTTCCTGGAAATCTCCCGCCCCGGCCTCTACCGGGTGACCTACGGAGACCTCCAGCCCCTGGGCTTCGGCGGGGCAAACCCGGCAAACTTCCGCCTTTTTCGGGGGCCGGATGAGGTAGCCTACGAGTGGGCAGGAGACGACGATGCCGTCCTGGAGCCTGGAGAGGCCCTTCTCTTCTACGCCGAACCCCGCTTCAGCCGCTGGACGGGCCGGGACGTCTACCGCCTGGTGGCCGACGCTGTGCCTGGGATGCGGATGCCCGCCCAGGCCGTCGTCTGGACAAACCCGCCCGCCGGAACCCCGTGGGTGGAGCGGGTCTTTGAGGAAAACCGCGTTTACGTCTCCAGTGGCCCTCCCGGCCGGGACGGCGACCGCTGGTTCTGGGCCGACCTGAAGCGTCCCGGCCCCTCCACTTTCTCCGCCACCTTCGCCCTCAATGCCGACGTCTCCCGCCCTGCAACCTTGACCCTCTGGCTCATCGGCTACACTGCCGTCGTGACCAGCCCCGACCACCGGGTGGACGTCTTTCTGAACGACGTCTTTCTGGGACGATGGGAGTGGGATGGAAAGACGGGGGTCACGGCGACCCTCTCCGTTCCGCCGGGGGTCCTGGCCCCTACCAGCACCCTCCATCTCTCCCTGCCGGGCATCCCCACGGTGAACGTGGAGGGGGCCTGGCTGGATGCCTTCGCCCTCCGCTTCGCGGGCGGGCCTGCCTCCTGGGGGGAATCCGTTGCCTTCGCCACCTCCATCGCTCTTCCGGAGACTCCACCGGCCTCCGACTTTCCCCACCGCCTTTACCTCCCCTTGGTCGTCCGGGGGGCCGGGGCACCCCCGATGCGGGCTTACACCCTCCGGCTCAACCCCTCTCGCGCCTACTGGGCCTACCAAATCACCGACCCCCTTCGCCCCATCCGGGTTCTGACGCTGTGGGTGGAGGGACAGCAGGTCACCCTTTCGGATTCCGGAGACCGGCCGCGCCGGTACTTCGTGGCGACCGAAGAGGCCATCCGTGCCCCCGACCGGGTTCGCCCGCGGGCTCCCCTCTGGCTCTCTCCTGCCGGGGAAGGGGTTTCCGGCGCCGACTACCTGATCATCGCCCACCCGGCCTTCGCCGACGCCCTCGGCCCCCTGATCAACCTCCGCCGGTCCCAGGGCCTCACCGTCGCCGTCGCCAGCGTGCTGGGGGTCTACGACGCCTACGGCGACGGTCGCCCCGACCCAGAGGCGGTCCGTCGCTTCATCGCCGACGCCTATACCACCTGGAACCCCCGTCCGACCTTCGTCCTCCTGGTCGGCGACGGCTCTTACGACCCGAAGCGGTATCGTCCCGAATCGCCCCCCACGTTCGTCCCGCCGTACCTGGCCGATGTAGACCCCACGCTGGGGGAGACCGCTGCCGATAACCGCTATGCCTGCGTGGACGGCAACGACACCCTCCCCGACCTGCTCCTGGGGCGACTGCCGGTGAAAACCGCCGACGAGGCCCGCGCCGTCGTCCGGAAGATCGTGGACTACGAGACGAACCCTCTTCCCGGTGGCTGGAACGCGTCGGTCCTGCTGGTGGCCGACGACCAGGACTGGGCCGGGAACTTCCCGGCCCTCTCCGACGCAGTCGCGGCCTGGGTGACGGCCCCCTTCACCGTCACCCGGCGGTACTGCCTGGGTAACGACCCGGGACGGGACGACTGCGACGCTGAAGCCCCGGCCCTGCACGCCGCCCTGTTGGGGGATTGGAACCAGGGAGCCTTTCTCGTTCAGTACTTCGGCCACGCCTCCTGGCAACAGTGGGTCCGGGAGCGGGTCTTCCATCTGGACGACCTCCCCTCTCTGCGCAACAGCCGCCGCTACCCGGTCCTGGCGGAGATGACCTGCTTCACGGGCATGTTCCACCGCCCAGAACCGACGCTGGACGAGGCGTTGGTCACCCTCCCGGATGCAGGGGCCGTCGCGGCCTGGGGACCAACGGGTTTGAGCCTTGCGACGGGCCACCGTCGCCTCGCCGATGGACTTTTCCGCGCCGTCTTCAGCGACACCGTGGCGACGGTGGGCGAGGCGACCCTGGCGGGAAAACTGAATCTGGCCGCGGGCGGGCTCTACCTGGACCTTCTGGACACCTACGTCCTTCTGGGCGACCCGGCGCTGCGCTGGAACCGGACCATTCTCCCGTGGACTGCGCGCCTTTATCTGCCACTGGTCGTACGGAATTCCCCGTAGCAGGGGACGAACGACGCGGGTTACTCTCCGGCCGAAGCCCTGAAAGGACATTTGCCTGTCGCCCCACCGGGGCTTGGATAGTTTGGAAAAATCGCCCCCAGCGACCATAAAAGCACAAAAACAAACTCCTTGAAGAAAGGCCACAGGCATCCTGTCCCAACGGTGTCCGAATCTCCCGCCCGATTGCGACCTCAAGGGGATGTGGTATAATACCTGTGCCTGGAGGGGTGCCGGAGTGGACGATCGGGGCGGTCTCGAAAACCGCTGTGGCCCTTTGTGGTCACCGTGGGTTCGAATCCCACCCCCTCCGCCTTTTCTCCTTGGTTCTTATTCCGGCCACTGTGGAGAAAGACCGGTTCGGATGTCTTCACTACCGCTGCGACAAACGCGATAGGAGTTTATCCAAGCCCTCCGCGACCAGCGATCCTGCGCCGTGCGCCTCCGTCCTGTACCCCTGTAACAAGCGCGATGAGAGTTTATTCAGGTCCGGGCCACCGAAAGGAGGTGAAACCCCTACACAGACTGGTATCCTCTACAGCCCTCCTGACTCCAAATAAGGTGAAAACGGCAAAATATCTACCCAACAGTTGATTGAAAGGAGGAGAATAATGAAGGGTCGTACGCTTTATGCCCTGCTAATTATCGGGGTAGTCCTGGCCCTGCTGGCATCGTGCAGACCGGCTGCGACGCCCACTACCCCACCGCCTGCGGCTCCTGCCACCCCAACGACCGTCCCGCCGCCCACCCAGCCGCCAGTTCGCAAAGTCGCCACCTTCATCTTCACCCAAGAGCCCGATGTCCTCAACCCGCTCTACACCAATATGTGGTTCTCCTCTATTACCCAGCAAATCTGGAACTGCTGGGCCTGGGATTTTGACGACCAGAACACCCCTCGGCCGGTCCTGGTCAAAGAGATGCCCAGCGTGGAGAATGGCGGCATCTCGGCCGACGGCCGGGTCATCACCCTGAAACTGCGGGACGACATCGTCTGGTCCGATGGCACGCCCATTACCTCTGAGGACTTCGTCTTCACCTACGAGATGACGATGAGCCCCAAGAACACCGTCGCCTCCACCTTCCCGTACGATAAACTGGAGAAGGTGGAAGCGCCTGACCCCAGGACAGTGGTGATGACCTTCAAGGAGCCCTTCGCCGCCTGGCAGGCCACCCTCTGGCACGGACTGCTCCCGGCCCACGTCCTGCGCCCTGTGTTTGAGAAGGAGGGGACCATTGACAACGCTGAGTGGAACCGCGCGCCCACCGTCGGCTGCGGCCCCTTCGTCTTCAAGGAATGGGAATCCGGCTCCTTCATTCGCTTCGTCGCCAATGAGAAGTACTGGCTGGGCCGCCCCAAGATAGACGAAATCTTTATCCGGATCGTTCCCGACGACGCCTCCCAGGTGGCGGCGCTGAAGGCCGGCGACGGCGACTTGGGCACCTTCATCGCCTACTCGGACATCCCCACGCTGGAACAGGCCGGTGTCCAGATGGTCAAGGTCTTCTCCGGCTATAACGAGGGGTGGTACTTCTACCTCCATCCGGAGAAAGGGCACCCGGCCCTCAAGGACGTCCGGGTCCGGCAGGCCATTGCGCTGGCCTTGGACCGCTTCTCCATCTGCAAGGACCTCCTGCTGGGCCTGACCAAACCCCCGGCCACCTACTGGGCCAATACCCCCTGGCAGGACCCGACGCTGGAACCCTGGCCCTACGACCCGGAGCGGGCTAAGCAACTTCTGGACGAGGCGGGTTGGAAGGACACCAACGGGGACGGGGTGCGGGACAAGGACGGTGTGGAACTGGTCCTCGTCCACGGCACCACGACCCGAGAGATTCGCCGGGATGTCCAGGCTGTGGCCCAGCAGCAACTGGCTCAGGTGGGGATCAAACTGGAACTGGTCAACGCCGAGCCGGATATCTTCTTCGGCAGTTACGGCGAGGGTGGCCCCTGCGCAACGGGCCAGTATGACATCTTCCAGTACTCCACCACCGTCAACTACCCCGACCCGGAGACCGCCGACTGGCTCTGTAAAGAAATCCCCAGCGACGAAAACCCCGCTGGTACTAACTGGCAGGCCGTCTGCGACGAGGAACTGGACAGGCTCTTTAAGTTGCAGGCCACCCAGGTGGACCCCGCCGAGCGGCAGAAGACCTTCCACCAAATCAGCCGGATTGTCTTTGAAAAGGTCTACTGGCTGGGCCTCTGGGAGGACCCGGACATCTGGGCAGTGGGCCCACGCCTGAAGAACGTCCGCCTCTCTGGCGCGTCACCGTTCTTCAACATTGTGGAGTGGGACCTGAGCCAGTAACACTGAGGTGACACTGAGGTGACGGTCACCTTGAAGGTGACCGTCACCTCACCTAATGTGACCGTCACCTCACCTACTCCTCCGCCCATGCTGCGCTACATCATCCGTCGGTTACTTCAGGCCATCCCGCTGCTGTTTATCATCAGCGTTATCCTCTTCTTGCTAATGCAGAATATGGGTGACCCGCTGGCAACGCTGGGCGGGCGCCAGGTCACCCGCTCCGAAGACCGGCAGCGGCTGGCCCGTCAGTTGGGTCTGGATAAGCCCATCTACATCCAGTACCTCTACTGGCTTATCGGCAACGATTGGACGAAGATGGACCTGGATGGCGACGGCATCCCGGAGACCCCGGGCCGCCGCAAAGGAGTCCTGCGCGGCGACTTCGGGATTTCCCTGGTCTCCAAACGACCGGTGGTGGAGGTCATCTGGGACCGCCTGCCCAACACCCTGCTCCTGATGGGCACCACCGAACTGGTCATCATCATCGGCGCCCTCGTCATCGGGATGTACTCCGCTCTCCGGCAGTACTCCGTCCTGGACCACCTGATCACGGCGATCTCCTTCATCGGCTACTCCATGCCCATCTTTTTCATCGCCCTGCTCTCTATGTACATCTTCTCCGTCAACTTCAAGCGCTGGGGACTGCCATACCTGCCTACCGTGGGGATGTTTGACCCCCAGGTGGGCAAGACGCCGGGTCAGGTAGCACTCCATATGGTCCTGCCGGTCTTCAGTCTTTCGTTCATCTACTTTGCCGCCTACAGCCGCTATGTCCGCAGTGCAATGCTGGAAGTCCTGAGTCAGGACTACATTCGCACGGCACGGGCGAAGGGCCTGCCCCGCCCGACCATCATCTTCATCCACGCGCTGAAGAACGCCTCCTTGCCCCTGGTGACCGTCGTCGGGCTGGACCTGCCCTTCCTGCTGGCGGGGGCCATCGTCACAGAGCGAATTTTCGCCTGGCCGGGGATGGGTCGTCTGTTCATAGACCACGTCTCCCGAGGCGACACGCCGGTGGTCATGGGCATCCTGATGATGATCGCCGTCGCCGTGGTGGTCTTCCAGATCCTCACCGACATCGTCTACGCCTGGTTGGACCCCCGAATCCGCTACGATTGAAAAAACGTGGGCGCCGCAACAACGAACCTGCGGCGCCCACGTCTGCTCTACCCCTGTTCCTTCTCTACTCCTCCTCCCCAACCCATAAGTGATGACGCAGGACAGTCCGGCGTGGCCGAACCGTCAACCGCAGAGGACACCCACGCCGGGAAACGTCCCCCAATTCCAGGACCAGGGCCTGTCCACTGCCGCCGTCTCCATCCAACATAGAGGGGTGAACATAACAGACGTTCGGATACCGCCCGAACTTTTCGGTGTACCTTCTGGCGGCCTGTTCCACCTTTTCTTTCAGACTTCGTTGAGGACTGTCGTCAAACCACAGCAGACCGATCATCTCCTGCCTCCTGCTTCCCTGAACACTTCGCTCCTGCGCTCCCTCATTCCTCTCCGACCACGACGAACTCCCTGGGAGCCGGCGGCCCATAGGCAACCGGCGGATAGGCCATCCCCATCGGCGGCGACCCCTGCGACGACGCCGCAGGCAGCGGCGGCTGCACCACCACCACCGGCGGATACGGCCCC
>JANXAH010000114.1 GCA_025062415.1 Anaerolineae bacterium
CAAACGCCGCATCCAGTAGCGCTCTCCTATCCGTTCCGCGTCTACGGAATCGGTGTAAATGCCCTCACCATAATTCAAAAAACTTCGTGTCCTTCGTGTGCCCTTCGTGTCCTTCGTGGTTTACACCACCACATCCGCCATCGCCAGCACCTGGACCGGCTCCCAGTTGTGGATGCGGCTGGCCTTGTTGGGACAGGCCACCACGCAGGCCCCGCAGGTCTGGCAGAGCGCGGGGTTCACCGTCGCGATCTGCCGCACCGGGTGGACCTCCCGCGCGCCGTACGGGCAGACCGCCACGCACGCGCCACACGCGGAACAGAGTTCCTCTATCACGTAGGCGACCGTCGGCTCCTGGACCATCGCGTCCTGGGCGAAGAGTTGGACGACCTTCGCCGCCGCGGCCGCCGCCTGCGCCACCGTCTCCGGGATGTCCTTTGGCCCCTGCCCGGCCCCGGCCAGGAAAATCCCCGCCGTCAAACTCTCCACCGGGCGCAACTTGGGATGCGCCTCGCTGTAGAACCCGTACCGGTCCGCCTGGATGTGGAGCGTCTGGGCCAGGGCCAGCGCGTCCCGGCTGGGCAACATCGCCGTCGCCAGCACCACCAGGTCCGCCTCCACCTCCACCGGCCGGCCCACCAGCGTATCGGAGCCCCAGACCACCACCCGGTCGCCCCGGCGGAAAATCTTGCTCACCTTGCCCCGGAGATAGAGGACGTCGTACTCCTCCATCGCCCGCTGGACAAACTCGTCGTACCCCTTTCCGCCGGACCGGATGTCAATGTAGAAGACGTATGCCTGCCCGTCCGGGACCCGCTCTTTAAACATCATCGCCTGCTTGGCGACATACATACAGCAGACCTTGGAGCAGTAGGAGACGCCGCGCTCCGGGTCGCGGGAGCCCGCGCACTGGACGAAGACCACTTCTCTGGGCACCCGCCCGTCCGACGGCCGCCGGAGCCCCATCCGGAGCATCTCCTCAAAGGTCAGGCCGTCCACCACATCGGGAATCCGACCGCCGCCGTACTCCGGCAACCGCTCCAGCGGGTACGGGTCCCAGCCGGTGGCGACGACGACGGCCCCCACCTCCTCCGTCCGGGAGCCAGAGGGCGTCTCTACCGTCACGGCGAAGTTGCCCACGTAGCCTTCCACCCCGGTCACCCGCGCGTTGAAGAGAACCTCTACATTCGGATGTTCCAGGACCTGGCGGACTTTTTCCTCCAGCAGGCCCGGCGCGGCCTCAAAGTTCAGGTATGTGCCGGAGAGGCGAGCCATTTTGCCGCCCAGGCGGTCCTCCCGCTCCACCAGCACCACCGGATAGCCCGCGTCGGCGATGTTCAGCGCGGCTTCCATCCCGGCGATCCCCCCGCCGACGACCAGCGCCCGCCGGACAATGGGCAATCGCAGCGGGACCAGTTCCTCGTCTCGCTTCACTTTCTCTACCATTGTCCGGACGATGTCTATGGCCTTGGCCGTTGCGTCCTCTCGTTCGTGCTGGTGGACCCAGGAGCACTGCTCCCGGATGTTGGCCATCTCGCAGCGGTACGGGTTCAGCCCGGCTGCGGCGACGGCCTGGCGGAAGGTCCGCTCGTGCATCGCGGGCGAACAGGCCGCAACGACGACGCCGTCCAGGCCGTATTCGGCGATCGCGCGCTGGATGAGGCTCTGGCCCGGGTCGGAGCACATGTACTTGTAGTGGGTGGCAAAAGCGACGCCGGGCATCCGGGCCGCCTCCTCCGCGACCCGCTCCACATCCACCGTCCCGGCGATATTGATCCCGCAGTGGCAGATGAAGACACCGATACGGGTCATCCCCAAACCTCATCAGCGCGGCTTCCGAATCCGCGCCTTGACATTATCCAAAACCACCAGTGCACCGCGCAACTGCTCTGGCTTCACGCTGCTCAAAAATTCCGCCAGCCGTGGGTGCAATACCTCATCGGTCTGAGGATGCACTCGCAAACGGATAACCCCGGGATAACTTCCTGGCGGGAAATCCCGGACGTCCCCAAAATCGCTGTTATAGGTCACAATAATCCGGTCTTCCCTCATAGCCGCCTCTGCAATCTCCCGATCTGTGGCCCGGCTCAGCCCCGAGTCGCGCGTATCCACCACGTCGTATCCCAATTGTCGCGGGAACTCTTTGGTCTGAACACGAAGATTCTGGTCCAACAGGAGCCGCATCGCTACTCCACGGTCACTTTCATCCTACTTTCGGTAGCCGGTTGCCCGGTCAGCAGAAGGATTTCCTCATCCGAAACTACCCAGGCCGCATACTGAATTGCAGCCATTACATCCTCATAGGTCAACTCCGGATACCCTTCCAGAATTTGCTCAACGGAATATCCCCC
>JANXAH010000117.1 GCA_025062415.1 Anaerolineae bacterium
CGCCAACTGGTCGTCGTCCAGTTTCCCCACCTCCTGCCCGTCCAGCCAGTAGGTCCCCGACGTGGGCTGGTCCAGGCAACCGATGATGTTCATCAGGGTGGACTTGCCGGAGCCGGAGGGACCCATAATGGCGACCATCTCGCCGCGCCGCACCGCCAGGGAGACGCCCCGCAGCGCGTGCACCTCCACCGTCCCCATACGATAGATTTTGACGATGTTCTCCAGACGGACGACTGGTTCCTGCGATGCCATCCTATCGTCCTCCGAACGTAAAGCCGAACCGGGCTCCTCCGCTGTTCTGGGGCAGAACCAGAACATCCCCCTCGTTCAGCCCGGCCAGGACCTGGCTATACCCTTCGTAGCGCACCCCCAGGCGAACGTCCACCCGCTCCAAGTTACCGTCCGCGGTCCGGCGATAGACATAGGGCTGGCCAGTGGTCTGGTCAATGCGGACAACCCAGTTGGGGATGAGCAATTGGTCAGATAGTTCCTCCACCCGAATGGTGACATTGGCCGACATCCCCACCCGGACGGGGGCATCCGTGGGGTCCAGAACGATGAGGACGGGGTAGGCAACGGCCCCTTCCACCAGCGTTGCCGCAGGGCCGATGCGCTCCACGCGGCCTGTGAGGGTGATGTCGGGCAGCGCATCCAAGGTTATCTCGGCCGGAAGTCCGACCCGAAGCCGGGCGACATCCATCTCGTCCACGTTGACCGTTATCTGGAACGCGGAGACATCCACCAGCGAGATGGCCGGGCGACCCGTGGGGGCCATCTCCCCAGGCGTAATGTTCACCGCAGAGACGAGGCCATCAAAGGGGGCTTTCAGGACGGCCTTCTCCAGGTTGCGCCGGGCTGCCTCCAGTGCGGCGCGGGCCTGCTCCACCGCCGCCTCGGCAATCGCTACTTCCTCCTCCGTTGGACCGCTCATCACCCGGTCCAGTTGGGCTTTTGCGCTCTCCACGCTGGCCCACGCCGCGGCCAGTTCCTCCGCCGAGGGCCCCCTGATCGTTCGCTCGTAGGTGGCCTTCGCGATCTCGTAATCCAGCGTAGCGTTTTCCAGGTTCAGAGACTGGGGGAGCATCCCGACGTCGGGCCGCCAGGAGACGGGCTCGTAGGCCGCGCGGGCCCGGTTGAGCATCATTTCCGCCTTCTTCAGGTTGGCCGCAGCGACGGCCTTATCCTCTGGAGAGGGCGTGTTCTTCAGGCGCAGGTATTGGGCCAGGGCATTGCGGTAGGCCGCTTCAGCGGCCTTGACGGTCTCCGGACGGGGCGGCGCCTTCAGTTGGGCCAGCCGAGCCTCGGCCGACCGGAGCGACGCCTCCGCCTGTCGGAGGCTCAGTTCCAGGTCGGCGGTATCCAGCCGGGCCAGGACCTGCCCGGATTTGACCTCGTCGCCGATCTTCACGAGCACTTCGGCGACCAGACCGGGACTCCCGAAGGTCAGAGCAACCTGACGGGCGGGCTCCATCCGCCCGCTGGCGTTCACCACAATCTGAAGCGTCCCCCGCTCCACGACAGCGGTTCGCTCCACGGCGCTTGTGCTCCGGACCGCGCTCTGTCGCCAGAACCAGAGGCCCAGGACCACGAGAACCAGGAGAACTCCTCCCGCAATCCACCATCTTCTACGAAGTCCAGTCATAGAGTCCTCCACAATTCCGAAAATTCAAAGAGATTCACGCCGCCCGTGTCCTGAATATTAAAATTTCGGGGGCGGCACCTGGCCGCCCCCGGTTCTCCTCCCCTACGCCCGAATCTCCTGTCGCTGGAAGGAGATGTAACTGACGGCAAACAGGAGCACTGTGATGGCGATCAGCCCCGTCAGTTGGGGCCAGACCAGGAGCAAACTCTGGCGCAGGGGGAGAGGTGCCCCCAGAATCCACCCCTCCAGTTGCATCGGGAGCAATAGCCCGAAGGCCCGCACCGAAGGAGTCAGCAGCGCCAGCGCGATCTCCGTATAGAGGGTAATGGGCGAAAAGCGGGCCAGCGTCAGTGCAGCCTGGCTCTGAGCCAACACTTCCTGAACCAGCCCATAGCGCATCGGGAACAGAACGCTGGCCAGCAGGTTGGCGATCATGCTCCAGAAGACGGCGAAGAAGAGCCAGACCGCAATGGCGCTCAGCGCCGCGGTCGCGGGCTGCCGGAATTGGACCGAGAAGAGCAGGGCCAGCGCCATCCAGACGCCGCCGTAGAAGACCGTCGCCAGCAGGAACCAGAGGCTTCGGGCCACCTCTTCCCCGCCCGGCGGCACACCCAGCCGCACCAGGCCCAGCCCGAAGACCAGCAGCCAGATGGCCATCAGGACCAGGGCCAATGTGAAGAGCCCGGCCAGAAACTTCCCGAAAAGCAGCGCGTCCCGGTAGATGGGTTGGGCCAGGACGCGGGACATCGTCCGCCGGTTGAACTCTCCGTTGACTGTGTCAAAAGTCAGCGCGATGGCGATCAGAGGAACCAGGAAGGCCAAAAAGCCGACAAACGCGGGCAGCGGCTCGTACTGGACGGTAAAGAGCCGCAGGAAGAGGAACCGGTCCTGGCCGACCGTCGTGCGCAGGTTCTCCGCTGCTGCGAAGACGGTGCCCGCCGCCGTCAGCACGATCAGGGCCTCCAGAATCTGCATCCGGACTCCGGTGAGATAGTCGGCCATTTCCTTGGTGACGACGGCCCAGAGCCCAGTCCACGGTGATCCTTCCCGAACCCGTCGGACCTCAACTTCCGCCGCCATGCTCCACCTCCTGGAAGTAACGGGCATAGACGTCGTCCAGGCTGGGCTCTTCCAGGTGGAGAGAGCGGAGATACCCTCCGACCTCCACAACAGCCCGGGCGACCTCCCCGCGCAGGTCCCGGTGTCCCTCTACCACGTAGCGGTCGGGCCCGGTCTGCTCCACCTTCGTCACATCCGGGACGCGCCGCAGTGCCTCCAGGATAGAAGACGGAGTCCCTGCGGTCTCTACGTGAACCCGGTAGCCACCGGCCAGGACCTGCCGGGCCAGTTGCTCTACCGTCCCTTCCAGCACCATCTGCCCCCGATGGAAGAGCCCGACCCGGTCGCAGACAGCCTGGACCTGATGGAGCAGGTGGGAGGCGATCAGGATGGTGATCCCCTGGGCCTTCAGGTCCCGGATGATGCCCAGGAAGTCCCGCGCGGCCTCCGGGTCCAGCCCCAGCGTCGGCTCGTCCATAATGATAAGCGCAGGACGCTTGAGGAGCACTTCAGCGACGCCCAGCCGCTGGCGCATCCCCCGGGAGTAGGTCGCCACCGGACGATCGGCGACCTCTGTAAGCCCCATCCGCTCTAAAACCTCGTCTATCCGCCGATACGCGTCCGCGCGGGGGATTCCGTTCAGTTTGGCGATGTAGATGAGGTTCTCCCGGGCCGTCAGGTCGTCGTAGAAACCGACCTGGTCGGGGATGTAGCCGACACGGGCTTTGACGCTGAGGGGCCGCCGGGCCGGGTCCAGCCCCATCACCCGGACAATGCCCGAGGTCGGCTCCGTCAGGCCCAGGAGCATCAGAATGGTCGTGGTCTTTCCGGACCCGTTGGGCCCCAGCATGCCGAAGACCTCGCCTGGGGCCACCCGCAGGTTCAATCGGTCCACTGCGACCACGTTACCGTACCGCTTGGTCAAATCTCGGGTCTCTACAACCCATTCCGTCATCCCCTCACCTCCTTGGGGCACAGGGACTTTGTTCCTCACCCTACCCCTGGCCCTTCGGGCCGTCCCCTCCCCTCTTCTGACCTTTCCTCACCTCCCGGCGGCTTCGCCGCCGGGAGGTTAGGAAAGGGGTGAAGAAACATTACCTCCGTCCGAAACGCATCACCGCCCAGGCCACCACGCCGACCGCCACAGCGATCAGCAGAATCCCCACCACACCCCAGAGGGTGGATGTCAGCACGGTGATGCGGAACTCCGCCGACTCAAAGCCGCCATCCTGAGGCCGGGCCCGGACGGTGATCATATAGTCTCCCGCTACGGCCTTATCCGCAGGCTTGACGTGCATGGTGACTTCCACTTGCTGGCCCGCAGGAATTTCCGCGACCCGCTCCGGTTCAAAGCGAACATTCCAGCCGGAGGGGGTGCTGGCGGAGAGTTCCACGTTGTAGGCCGGGGCGGAACCGTTGTTCTGCACCAGGAGTTTCACCGGGGTCTCCTGACCGGTGTAGACCTGGGTGGAGAGCCGCTCATCGGGGGTGCGGATGGACAGGTCGGGCTGGCCTGTCACCTCAGCGATGAGAGAGACCTCCGCGGCGCTCTCCCCACCCTGGGCCCGCACGGTGATGGGATAGGAGCCTGCGGGAACCTGAGAGTAGGCCCGGGCCTCCACGCTAACCCGCTTGGACTCGCCCGCGTTCAGGGGGAGAGAGGAAACTTCCTGACCGATGTATTTGAAGGTAACCACAAAGCCTTGAGGTGCCTCTGCGATCAGGTTGACTGTGGTCTCCACATCGCCCTCATTCTTCAGGTTCAGGTCGTAGCGAAACGTGGTGGTCGCTGTGCCCCGCAGGGTGGGAAGGTCCACGCTCGCGCTCAGGCGCGGGGGCAGTTTCTCCGCGATGGTCAGTTCCAGCGGGAGTTCCGCCGAGACGTTCTCCCCACGGGCCACCACGATCAGGCGATAGTCGCCGCCCTTAAACTCCTCCGGAAGTTCCACCCGCAGGCTGACGGAGGCATCCTTATCCGGCTGGACCCGCACGGCGCGGACGACATCGCCGCCACCGCGGAAGGTGGCCTTCCAGCCCTCCGGCAGCCCCCGGACGTCCAGGTAGACGGTCTGAGGTGAGAGGCCCTCTGCCAGGCGAAGGGTCAGGTTAAAGGTGACCGTCGCACCCCGCTCCACCGATCGGGCCGGGTAGTCGGTGAAGAGGGTGAGGCCAGAACCCTGCTGAGCCCAGGCTGGCCCCGCGATGAGGAAAGGCATTAGAAGAGCAAGGGTCAGGAGAACCGCCCAGTATCGTCGCATCCTTCACCTCCGTTATAGACAAATTGGTGAGTGCATCGGGGTGGCATGATAATCCGGATGGGGGGAGTTGTCAAGGAGGAAAGGAGGCCCAGGGGAGAGAATCTAACGATCTTCTAACGCTTCGGGGATGGTTTCAGAATGCGTGGGGGCTGGGGGGGGGGGGGGGGGGGGCCGCCCCCCCCCCCCCCCCCCCCCCCCCCCCCCCACGCATTCTGAAACCATCCCCGAAGCGTTAGAAGATCGTTAGATTCTCTCCCCTGGGCCTCCTTTCCTCCTTGACAACTCCCCCCATCCGGATTATCATGCCACCCCGATGCA
>JANXAH010000128.1 GCA_025062415.1 Anaerolineae bacterium
GGGGCGGGCCCCCCCCCCCCCCCCCCCCCCCCCGCCCCCAGAATCCCCTTGGCTCATTTCCGCTCGGCGCGGAGATTCCCGTCTTCCCACATCAGCCGGTCCACCTTCGCGGTCACGCCGACCAAGCGGGAAAGGGCCCCCGCAAACTGCGCTGGATCCCCCGTTGTGAAAAACACGTGGCGCGGTATCCCCACCGAGAGCGCCGCCTCAGAGTATCCGGCCCCCTCCAGCACCCGCCGGACCTGGCGCGCAACGGCCGGCGCCGGGTCAATTACCTCCACCCCCGGCCCGACCACCCGCTCTATCAGCGGGCGCAGGAAGGGATAGTGGGTGCAGCCCAGCACCAGTTCGTCTATTCCAGCCTCCAGCAGTGGCTCCAGGCACCGGCGCACCAGCGCCTCCGTCTCCGGCACCTCCAGCGCGCCAGCCTCCACCGCCTCCACCAGCCCCGGACAGACCTGGGGGATCACCCGCACATTCTGTGCAAAGCGCTCCAGCAGCGAAGCGAAGAGTTCCCCCTGGAACGTTGCGGGGGTTGCGATGACTCCCACGGTTCCGTTTCGCGTGCGCTGAACCGCCGGTTTGACCGCGGGCTCCATTCCCACGAAAGGAATGTCGGGAAACCTCCGGCGCAGGTGATGGAGCGCCGCTGCCGACGCTGTGTTGCAGGCCACCACGACCACCGCGACGCCCTCGCGAATCAGGAACGCTGCAATTCCCTCGGCGAACTGGCGGACCTCCTCCAGCGGACGGGGGCCATAGGGAATGTGGGCCTGGTCGGCGACGTAAACCGTATCACACCCTGGGAGTTGGCGGACAATTTCCCGCCAGACCGACAGCCCTCCCACACCTGAATCAAAGACGCCGATGCGTGGATCCCGAGAAGATGTCGCACTCATCTGTTTTCTCAACTGTGGTTTGTCGGCCAACCGTTCACCCTCTTTCTGCAAACTTTGGGGTTGGATAGGGGCACCTCGGCGGGCGATGCAACTCGCTCTCCTGGCCATCTGACCCGAACCTGTGCCAGAACCATCCCTGCCAGCATCAGACCGCTCCCGATGACCTGCAGCAGAGAAAGTCGCTCCCCCAGCCACAGCCCTCCGAAAACTGCCGCGAAGACTGATTCCAGGCTTAGGATGACTGCTGCGTCGGTGGGCGGCGCATAGCGCTGAGCCAGGGACTGAAACGTATAGCCGACAACGATGGAAAAGAAGGCCGTGTAGAGAAACGTCCACCAGATGGGAAGCAGCGCGCTCTCACTCACCGGCTCTGTGGTCAGTCCGAAGCCCAGATTGAGGGTTCCGCAGGCGATGTACTGTATCAGGGAAAGCCTCAGGGGGTCCGCCTGCTGGACCAACCGTCCGATGAGGATAACGTGGACTGCGTAGAGGGCAGCGGCGGCCAGCACCATTCCGTCGCCAGGAGCCAGCGTCAACTGGCCCTCTCCGCTGAGCAGAAAGAGCCCCGTTGCCGCCAGGGCCGACGCGATCCACGCGTTCCAGCCCGGCCACTGGCGCATTACTGTCATAAAGAAGGGGACGAGGACCACGTAGAGCCCGGTGATGAATCCTGCCTTTCCCGCCGTCGTGAACTCCAGGCCAGCCTGCTGGAGCGCCGCCGCAACGAAGAGGACCGTCCCCGCCAGAATCCCCCCGCCCACCTCGCGCCGGGCCAGCCCCCGCAGACGGCGCGCTGTCCACACAAAAACGAAAAAAGCCCCCATCAGGAATCGCAGGCCATTGAAGACCAGTGGGCCCACGTGGGCTGTGGCGATTTTGCAGGGGACGAACGTGCTTCCCCAGGCCAGCGCGGCAGCCAGCAGCATCAGGTCGGCGGTGAGACGACGACGGTCGTGCACGACTCCTCCTGTGCGAAACGGAAGGTGATCTGAGGCGGATGGGCCAGTGTGTTGAGGAGCGTTGCCCGGCGCAGAACCGCCAGAATCCGCTGCCGCACATTCTCCGGGGGCTCTGGCTCCATTCGGATGACCACTTCCACGTCTCCCACCCGGCGCGGGTGGTTCTGGATAGGCGCAGTAAGTTCCACTTCCAGGTGGTCCAGCGAAATGCCGTTGAGCCGACAGGAATTGGCGATGAACCCAACGAAACACGCGGCCAGCGCCGCGGCGAAGAGGTCGGGCGCGCTCATCGCTGTTCCGGTGCCTCCCTCCTCCGGCGGCGGGTCCACAACGACGGTGTGTGTACCCACGGTGACCACGGACCGCAGGCCGTCTATATGTCGGGCCAATACGGTAAGGTTTCGGTTCACAGCCCCCTCCCGGGGAAGTTACAAAATGTTATGTGCAACTTGATTTGTGAACCCGGAAGAGTGCCTATGACTGCCCTCATTCCATCTTTCTCGCCTGTTTCGCTCCAGCGTGTGGCGCTTCGCACACGTCTAAATTTAACTCGCGGGCTTATGCACGGCTCTCCGGGCCCGTGATTGGTAAAATAAAGTGGAATGTGCTCCCCACGCCCAGTTCGCTCTCCACCCAGATACGCCCGCCGTGGGCTTCCACCAGGGTTTTCGCAATGGCTAATCCGACCCCCGTCTCTCCCAGACCCGGAATCAGCGGACGGTCTGCCCGATAGAAGCGCTGGAAGACCCGGGGATAATCCTCCGGAGCGATGCCTCCGCCGGTATCCCGGACCGAGACGTGCAGGTAGGGTGGCAGGCTTCCCTCCGCCTGTTCCAGGTGTCCGGTGACCACAATCTCGCTGCCCGGTTGAGAGCACTCACAGGCGTTGGAGAGCAGGTGAAGGACGATCTGATAGAGCGCGTCCCGGTCTGCCCGAATCGGGGGAAGTTCCAGCGCCATATCCAGCCGTACCGTCAGGTCTCGCTCCCGGAAGCGGGCTGAGAGGCCCATGATGGCCTCCTCAATGACGTGAATCAGGTCTACCGGCACGGGCGTCAGTTCCACCCGCCCCATATCCAGGGCAGTGACTTCCAGCAGGTCGTTGAGCAGGCCGTGCATTCGTTCAATGTTGGCCTTCACCCGCTGGAGGAATTTGCGCTGCATCTCCCCCAGGATACCCACCGATTCTCCCAGGAGCAGGTCCGTGTATCCGACGATGGAGGTCATCGGGGTTCGGAGTTCGTTCACCAGAGCGGCCAGGATTTCCCGACGTTCGTCTTCCGCCGAGGTATCGGGGTAGAGTACAACGATGGAGGCCCCGTCGGTTCGGGTCAGTTCAGCGCGCAAAAGTTTCCCGCTGTATTCCAGGGTCACGGCCACCGGACGTTCCGGAGTTGGCTGGGTGGCCCATTCGTGAACCGTCCGGGCCCAGAGAGGGTCCGAGAACAGGGCATGCAGCGGGAGCCCCAGAAGTTCCTCACCGGTGCGCCCCAGAATCTGGCAGGCCACTCTATCCGCCAGGACGACGTTGCCCCGCTCATCCGCAATCAGGACGCCTCCCCGAATCTGTACCTGAGAGGGGAGTGCCTCTTCTTGTTTTTCCTGCGCCCTCTGGAGTTCCTTCTGGAGGCTGGAAAGGTTTGCCTCCAGTTCCACCAACTGCTGCTGGAGTTGTTCTCTCTCCGCGCGCAGGGCATCCCGCTCTTCCGCAAGGGCCCGAAGTTCCTCCTCGTAGATTGCGATTTGTGCGGCCGTGGTCCCTGCGCGCTGGACTTCCTCTTCCCGCAGACGCAGAAGTTCCGCCAACTCTTCGGCCCGTTTGCGTTGGCGGACGACCTCCTCCTTCAGCGCAGTCACCTCCCGGGCGAAGGCCTGAGCCTCCCGACGGGCTTGTTCCAGTTCTTTCTGTAACGTGACCATGCGCTCGGCCCGATCGGTTTCTTGCTCCCGAAGTTGGGCCGCCAGGTGTTCGGCGCGCTGTTCGGCGAGCCGCTTTCGTCCGATCCCGGAGAGCGAAATCCCCAGTGCTATTCCGACCATCTGCATTTGGGAGAGGGGGGCATCGGAGCCTCCGACCAGCAGCAGGCCAACGCTCCGTTCGTTGACCAGAGGAATAGCCGTCAAAGGAAACGCTTCACGCAGGTTCAGGTGGCGGAGCAGAATTTGCGCCTCTTCGTCCGGCAGTTTCCGGGGCTGACCCGACCGAAGCGTCTCCATAAGGACCGGATAGCGGTCCAGCGGGAGGGTAACCGGGAGGTTCCCGATTCTCTGGGGATGGACGGCGAGCACCCGTATGCCGGGCGAAGGGCCCGCTGCGGGAAGCCCCAGAGCGCCCCATGTACCGTTCAGGAACTGGAGAATATTGGGCAGAAGGGAGGCCAGGGCAGCCTCCAAATCCCGGGCCTGATCCAGCCGACGGACCCATTCCCATAGTTGAAGGTTGGAGGGGACCTGAGTTAGAGAAAGGGAACGGGAACCGAGAGCCTCACTGAAGGCCCCTGCGACCAGCAGCGGTAGTGCCGCCAGGTTCGCCAGACGAACCGCTCCAGGCAGGTGCGGATGAAGGGGCATCAGGAAAATCTGGGCTGTATGACCACCCATCCAGAGCAGAAACGCGGCCACGGCAAGGGCCGAACCGGGTTGGGGCCAGAAAACCAGGGTCAGGAAAGCGGCAAAGGCCAACAACGCACTGGAGGCGGCCCATCCGATGGCCTGGCGTGTGCTGTTGTATGTGCTTCCTGCCATAGCAGCCGGAGGCCAGTAGGCCGCCAGGACGGCATAGAGGGCACCCATTCCCACTCCCACTGCCAGCAGCATGCCCAGAGCAAGCCGCGGGGATCGCCGTGAAACAGGGGAAGCCCACCACGCGGCCAACGCGATGAGGAGCAGGTCCATATACCGTTCCAGGGGCGGGAGCAGCGCAGCGGGGATGATCAGCCCACTCCCTGTCACCGCTCCGGCGACAATCAGGACCACCCGGGTCGCCAGCATTCCTGCAGCCGCGCTCAATATCCGGCGTTCTCCTGTCCGTTTCCAGTGTCCCCAACCCACTGCAAGAAGGACCTGCAGGATGAAAAGAAGCGTCAGGTGGTAATAAAGGTCGCCGGGTGGCGTGAGGATCAGATTCAGCAACTCTTCCAAGATGGGCATGGGAGCCCTCCGGGCGAATGAATCCACCGTGAATCACGGAGAATAATCGTACACAACGACCGGATAACTGTTTGGGCCCAATACGATCGTCAGAGCAGTCGCTTTCATATTCTATCACGAAAGTTCAGGAAATACCATATTCTGGTGGAGACCAAAACGTTTCAAATTCGCGGCAAAGCGCGCATCCGGATTTCGGAGAACTCTTTTCTGTTCATACTTTTTGCAGAGGCCCTTCACATTTTCTTCAACGAAGACCGGTACGATATACACGGTGCAGTAGGACAACTGTGAGCAGTGTCCTACGAACTGCAAAGTGAAGAGGATGCGGATTTCGGGAGCCTGGCAGTTCCGGCCAGGGCCCGGGGTTCGCGTGGGCATCGCCGAGCCAGAGAGAACGAGCGAAGTCCAGGCGGAACTGGTCGCCCACCTGCGAGCGAACACGCAGGATGTGGAGTATCTGGTCGCTGCCCCATCCGCCCAGACCGGCGCGCCGCTACTGCTGGCGACGGGCCGTCCAGTGCTCTCTATGGGCGGTTTCAGCGGGCAGGACCGGGTGGTGATGGCGGAGGATTTGCAGGAGATGGTCGCCAGCGGCCGGCTACGATACATCCTGTACGGCGGGATGGACGGTCGGCAGGACATCGCGGCCTGGGTGCAATCTTCTTGTACGGTCGTCCCTGAGTTTAGCCCCGCAGGCGGTGAAGGCCAGGGAGGACCTGCCGACCGGGGCACCGTACTATACCGGTGCGGAGATTAAACAAACCAAAAGCCCATTTCGCCTGCCGTGCTGAAGCGGCCAGATTGCAAAGCCCTGACGGGCTATCCCAAAGGCCTCGGAGGGGGCTTCGCACCTGAGCCAGGGGCTTTTAGTAGGTAGTTACAACCAAAAACTACTGCATTGTCCACTTTTGATTTTGGGTATCGCTTTAAGCCCGGACGTTCACGTCCGGGCTCAAAGGCGAAGCCCTTCGGGCTTTTTCCGCTCTGGAAAGGGCGGGACACGTCGCTGGGCGACGGTTTTGAGCCCCCGAAGGGGGCTTCACAACTGAGCCCGGCGGTTTACCGCTGGGCGAAGGCGGTAACACCAAAATACAAGTAGTCAAAGCACTACAAGGAGGAGACATGCTCAAACGTCGCTGGATATGGATTGTCGTTGCTGTCGTCGTTGTGGTGGCGGGAGTGGGAGGATTCCTCCTCTGGCGGCAAACTCGCGCCGCTACTGCCACTACCGCTATGCGTGCCGTCCCGGTGCGCAAGGGCACACTCCAGGTCACTGTGAGCGCCAGTGGCTCCCTGGAGCCGGTCCGACAGGTGGACCTCAGTTTTGACGTCTCCGGAAAGGTCGCCGAGGTGCAGGTGGACATCGGGGACACGGTGAAGGCCGGCCAGATGCTGGCCCGTCTGGACACGACGAGCCTGGAATTGAGTCTCCGGCAGGCGGAGGCCCAACTGAAATCCGCTCAGGCTCAACTGGCGAAAGCCCGGACCCCGGCGACCGAGGAGGAGATCAAGGCCGCCGAGGCGGCCTACTACAGTGCGCTGGCTCAGTACCAGGAGTTGAAGAACAGCCCCTCACCGGAGAGCCTGGCATCGCTGAAAGCACAACTGGAGAAGGCGAAGGTCGCGCTGGAGCGGGCCCAGGCCGCCTACGACCGGGTCTCCTGGCGGCCCGACATCAGCGCCCGGCCCGAATCCCAGGCCCTGCAGGACGCGACCCTGGACTACCAGGTTGCCCTGGCCAACTACGAGGCGGCTGCGAAGGGGCCTTCAAAGGAAGAACTGGCCGCTGCGTGGCGGAACGTGGAGAGCGCAAAGGCGAAACTGGAGAGCCTCCGAAACGGTCCCACGGAGGAAGACCTGGCCTCCGCCGAGGCCACGCTGGAGCAGGCGCAGATCGCTGTGGAAACCGCTCGCCGTAACCTGGAAGCCGCTGTCCTGAAGGCTCCCTTTGACGGCGTTATCGCGGCGATGAATCTGGTCGTGGGCGAACCGGCGGTCTCGCCTGCTATCACGCTGATGGACCTCTCCCGTTTCCGCATCACCGTTCAGGTGGACGAGATGGACGTGAGCCAACTGGCGGTCGGGATGCCTGCGGTGGTGACGGTGGATGCCATGCCCGACGTGGCGCTGACCGGTAAGGTGGAACGCATTGGCGTGGCGGCCTCCTCCACCAGCGGCGCCGTCTACTACCCTGTCGTCATCGCGCTGGACCCGACCGACGCACCGCTGCGGGCCGGGATGTCCGCCAGCGTCACCATTCGGGTTCAGGAGTTGACCGACCAGTTGCTCATCCCCACCTGGGCCATCCTGACAAACCCCATCACGAACCGTCCCTACGTCCTCCGCCGGACAGCCAGCGGTGTGGAGCCGGTGAACGTTCAATTGGGCGTCCGGCATTCAGGCTACGCCCAGGTCCTTTCGGGCCTCTCAGAGGGAGATATCCTGGTGGTCCCGAACCAGAGCGGTTCCTCCAGCACGTTTGAGCCCGGCGCAATGCGGTTCATCTTTGGCGGAGTCGGTGGGCCACCGCCTGGAGAGCGCCCGTTCCGACCGTCGCAGCAGGGGCAGCAACCCCAGCAGCCGTAGGAGCAGAACTATGGACAGGACCGTTATTCGTCTGGAGAGCATTGTCAAAATCTATCGTATGGGGACGGTGGAGGTGCACGCGCTGCGGGGCGTCTCCCTGGCGGTGCGGCGCGGTGAGATGGTCGCCATTATGGGTCCCTCCGGCTCCGGCAAGTCCACCCTGATGAACATCATCGGTTGCCTGGACCAGCCCACGTCGGGGACCTACTGGCTGGACGGGCAGGAGGTGGGGAAACTGGACGACGACCAGTTGGCG
>JANXAH010000169.1 GCA_025062415.1 Anaerolineae bacterium
ATCGCCCCACATTGGGGCGTCCAGCGTGCGCACGACCAGAAGCCGGACGCCGAAAACCAGAACCAGGACGAAGACGAAAGCCAGGTCGGGCCAGAGGGCGTCGGAGCGAGCCCATTGCCGGAGCGCTTCCCAGCCCTGCCGAGGCCGCCAGCGGCGATACCGCCAGGCCAGCGCGGCCAGACCCAGGACGACAGGCCCCCAGGCATAGAAGGGCCCCAGGCGGAGTCCCACCAAGTCGGTCCAGAGGAAAAGCAAAGGGTAGAGGGCGAGGCTCAGGCCAGCCGCCAGGCCCATCCGGGCAGGCCATGGGACCCCTCCCCATCCCCCCACCCCCCTTCCCCTCCCCGGATAGGAGAGGGAAAGGGGGCAGGAGGTAGGGGAGGGGTCAAACACCCACGCCAGCATCGCATACCCCGGCACCAAATACAGGAGCGCCGCCACAGCCAGCAGGCCCAGTCCCTCCAGCGCAGCCAGCCCCAGTTCCAGTGTCATCCCCCAGAGATTGTACGTCAGCCGGAAGGCCAATTGTGCGTCCAGGGGCTCATGGTCCCGATAGGCCGCGCCATCCAGGTAGGCCTCCCCGGAGGCGGCGCCCACGCGTACCGCGCCCGTACCCTCCAGTTCCAGGAAGGCGTAGCGGTAAACACTGTGGGAGTGATGATCCGGCGGGAAAGAGAACCGGTAGAAACCCGGCGTGGTTACGTTCTCCAGCGGGAGAGCGGCTACAGCCAGGTCTGTGGGGGATTGGGGCTCAGAGCGCAGGCGGAGCAGAAGACGGCCCGTCGTTCCCGGTTCCGGCTCCAGCCAGAACTCTATGCCGTTCAGCCCGCCGTGTCGGGCGACGAAAGTCTGCCCGACGGGATGCCCCGGTTCCAGCACGACCGCCATTTCGGGAACGACGGCGGTCTGGTCCTGGTCCACAAAGGGGGAGCAGCCGGTGAGGAAAAGCAGCGCCACCAGGAGCGGCCACACCAGCGTCCACCGCCTGCAACTATTGCGGAAACAGGACAATGCCTCCCTCCGTCATCCGCACAATCCGATTTTCCAATTGGCGATACTTCTCTTCCGAATAAATATTCTGATAGAAAACCCACACAGAACCCAGCGATCTCCTCCGCATATCCAATGAGCCAGGACGCCTCTCACTCTATGTAGCCGGACCGGGAAGAGCCTGAGGGGGGAGCGTTCGGATAGCGGGTCAGGATATACGTCTTGTCCAGTTCCGGTGCTCCTTTCTGTCAGCGTATGAAGGACCGGAACCCGTTTCTCCAACTCCTGCAAAAGATCGGCGACAGGGTGTCCTTATGCTGTAGCGCCCATTTTCTGGGCGGCTGCTGGGCCGAGCAACCAACCTGGTCATAGAACCCCCGTTCCCGGTCGCAGCGGGCGTGCTCCAGGTCTCCTATCGCCTGATCCATCTGTCCCGGCTCCGTTCCACTATAGTCCCTCCCGCTCGGGACTTCCGTCTTTTGCATTCTACTATGCCTCCCCATCCCTGTCAACCCTCAGCCCTTAGGTCCGCTTGATAAATTGACAAAAATCAATATTATAGCCACGTCGTTGCAGGCCCGTAGCAAATTTCGGAAAAACAGGTATAATACGCCACTACATCTCCTCGGAGGACGCCTTGTGTTGGAGCGACGACAAATTTGGGGCATCTTTCTCGTCAGCGCCAGCACACTGACGCTGGAGATTGTCCTGACCCGCATTTTCTCGGTTACGATGTGGTATCACTTTGCCTTCCTGGCGGTCTCTATGGCGCTCCTGGGGAGCGCTGTTGCCGGGGTTGTGCTCTACTTCTTCCCCCAGGCAACTCAGCCCCGCCAGGCGGAGCGCTGGCTCGGCTGGGCTTCGCTGGCCCTTGCCCTCTCTATTCCCCTCACGTTCGTTCTCTATCTCCAGATTCCCTTCCGCGTGGAAATCAACCGGACTATGCTCCCGCCCGACCAGATTTTCTGGCTGCTCCTGATTTATCTGGACCTGACGATTCCCTTCTTCCTGTCGGGGTTGGTCCTCTCTATGGCTCTATCCACCTGGTCCCAGCAGGCAGGAAGGCTCTACTGGGCGGACCTGATGGGAGCATCCGTGGGGTGTATGGGGAGCGTCCTGGCGCTGGAGGCCCTGGGGGGTGCAGGGGCCGTGCTGGCGGCGGCGACGGTCGCTGGGCTGGCCGGCCTGGCCCTGGCCTGGGGAGACCGACGCGAGCGTGTCGGAGCGGCCATCGCGGCGCTGCTCCTGCTGGGGCTGGTTGTGGGCAACGCCCGCTTCGGATGGATCACGGTGACCTCTCGCAAAGGAGGAGGGCCGGAGGCCCCTCGCGTCTATGAAAAATGGAATGCCCACTCCCGGGTCACCGTCTACGAGGTCAATCGGAATCCCTTCTTCTGGTCCGTCAGCGAAATCGGATGGCGACGGACGCTGGAGGAGGGGTATCAGCGGGGGTTTCTCTACCATATGCTCCTGCTCATTGACGCCGTCGCTGGGACCCCCATCCAGGAGTTCCGCGGGGACCTGGAGCAGGCTGCCTTCCTGCGTTACGACGTCGTTTCCTTCGCTTACCATCTGGTGGACCGGCCTCAGACGCTGGTCATCGGTCCCGGCGGCGGGCGGGATGTACTGGCCGCACTGGCCTCCGGCGCGCCCCACGTGACTGCAGTGGAGGTCAATCCCGCCGTCGTGGAGGCGGTCCGGGGACCCTTTGCCGAGTTCTCTGGCCATCTCTATGACCGTCCCGATGTGACAGTGGTGGTGGAGGACGCCCGCGGGTATATCGCGCGCAGTCCCCAGCGGTACGACATCATCCAGGCCGCACTGATAGATACCTGGGCTGCGGGTGGGTCGGGGGCCTTCGCCCTCTCTGAGAACAGCCTCTACACGGTGGAGGCGTTTCAGGAGTACTACGAGCACCTCACCGACCGGGGCATTCTGACCATCTCCCGATGGTATCTGCCGGGCCGGCCTGCGGAGACGCTGCGGCTTCTCTCCACGGGAATGGCGGGCTGGGCCCGCGCGGGTGTCGCCGATCCCGCTCAGCATGTGGCTGTAATCGCTCACTTTGTCACCTCCAGTCCCCGCGAGGGCCTGGCAAACGTTCTCTTCAAGCGGACGCCCTTCACGCCCGAAGAGGTCGCCGCGATTCAGCGCTATGCAGCGGAACTGGGCTACCAGGTCCTCTATGCCCCTGGTCTTCCCGTTACGGAAGAGGTGGGGCAGTTCATTACGGCAGCGGACCGGAAAGCCTTTATCGCCCATTACCCGCTGGACATTACTCCTGCAACGGACGACCGGCCCTTCTTCTTCAACATCGTCCGGTTCGGGGATCTCTTCTCGCCCCGCCTGGTGGGCAGCGGCGTCTACCAGACCAGTGTGGAAGCCGCGGTGATTCTCCTGGCCGTGCTGGGGATCACTGCGGGAGCAGGGGGGCTTTTTATCCTGCTGCCCCTCTACCTGGGGGTGCGACGGCGGGGGCTGGCTCGCCCGCCGGCCCGGATGCTCCTCTACTTCGGGGCCCTGGGAGTGGGCTTTATGCTGGTGGAAATTCCCCTCATCCAGCGGCTGACAGTCTATCTGGGGCGACCGGTCTACTCGCTGGCGGTGGTTCTTTTCTCCCTGCTGCTCTTCAGCGGGCTGGGGAGTTTCTGGGTTGGGCGGCGGGCCGGGGCTCCCAGGTGGCTCTTCCCAACGCTGGTGGGGCTGATCCTGCTGCAGGCCTTTTTGAGCCCGGTGGCAATGGACAGGACGGTGGGCTGGCCGCTCTGGGCGCGTCTGGCGCTGACGGTGGTTCAGATTGCCCCGCTGGGCTTCTTGATGGGGATGCCGTTTCCGTCGGGCGTGCGGCAGGCGGGCGACCTGCGGCCCGGTGTAGTGCCCTGGCTCTGGGGAATCAATGGGGTAATGTCGGTGCTGGGTTCCGCGCTGGCGGTGGCTATCGCCATCCACTGGGGGCTGATGGCGACGCTGCTGCTGGCTGCGGGATGCTACGGGGTGGCGGGGCTTTCCCTCCGCCGCTGGGGATAAGCCTGTTTCCTCACAGGTACTTCAACCCGCTGCCCGTATTGAAGAGAACAACCCTCTCGCTGGGGTCTATCCAGCCCGATTCCAGCAGGGCCTTCAGCGCGGCCACCGTCGCACCACCCTCCGGGCAAGCGAAAATTCCCTCCGTCCGGCCCAGAAGACGTTGACCCTCCAGCAGGGCCTCGTCGGAGACGGCAACGGCCGTCCCGCCGCTTTCCCGGAGTGCCCGCAGGATGAGGAAATCCCCCACAGCCGCTGGAACCCGCAGTCCCGCCGCAATGGTCTGCGCGTTTTCCCAGGGGGTTGCGAATTCCTCTCCGGCGTGGAAGGCCCGGACAATGGGCGCACAGCCAGTGCTCTGGACTGTCACCATTCTCGGGCGGCGGTCCTCAATCCAGCCCAGTTGGACCATCTCCTCAAAGGCCTTCCACATCCCCACTAACCCCGTTCCTCCCCCTGTGGGGTAGATGATGACGTCGGGCAGGGCCCAGCCCATCTGCTGGGCCAGTTCGTATCCCATCGTCTTTTTCCCCTCCAACCGGTAGGGCTCCCGCAGGGTGGAGAGGTCCAACCAACCCCGCTCTGCTGCCAGCCTCCGGGCCTCCCGTCCGCAGTCGGTGATCAGGCCGTCCACCAGCGTCACCTCCGCGCCCAGGGCACGGCACTCGGCCAGGAAGGGGGCCGGGACGTCGCGGGGCATAAAGACGTGGAGAGGAATGCCTGCGCGAGCAGCGTAGGCCGCGGCGGCTCCGGCTGCGTTCCCCGCCGACGGAATGACCATCCCCCGAACCCCCAGTTCCAGAGCTCGGGAGATTGCTACCGCCAGCCCGCGCGCCTTGAAGGAGCCCGTCGGGTTAAGGCTCTCTTCCTTGATGTACAGGTGGGGCATTCCCAGTTCTGCCCCCAGCCGCCGGGCGTGCAGAAGGGGGGTAAAGCCTTCCCCCAGCGTGACGATGTGGGCTTTGTCCCGGATAGGGAGAAGGGCCCGGTAGCGCCAGAGGGAACATTCAGGGCCGATGATCTGTTCCCGGCCCAACCGCCGGGCCGCCTCCAGGTCGTAGCGGGCCAGGAGCGGTCGGCCACAGCCGGAGCAGGTTTGCCAGAGGCGGTCCGGGTCGTATGTCCGGCCACAGAGAGAGCATTCCAGGTGGGAAAGGAGCGTTGTCAT
>JANXAH010000185.1 GCA_025062415.1 Anaerolineae bacterium
GGCGGATGAGCCGACGGGGAATCTGGACACGAAGTCGGGGCGGGAGGTGATGGCGATTCTGCAGCGGCTGAACTGGGAACACGGAATCACCGTCGTGGTTGTGACGCACGACCCGACGATCGCCCGGCACACGGGGCGGATCATTTACCTGCGGGACGGGTTGGTAGAGGGGGAGGAATCCATCCCCGACCCTCTGGTCGCTGCAAGGGGTAGTGACGCGCGCTCACCAACCGGATAGGCCACCGCTTGGGCCGTAGAAACGGCCCCAGGCCCATATAGAGACGCTGCGGGCAAAGAGGCCAAGGTTGAGAGGGGCTCTGCTCTCCCATCCCCTGAAGTTTGGCCTCTCTGGGCCGCGGGAATGGTCAGAGACATATGCAGAGACGCCACGGGCCGAAAGGCCAGAGTTGAGCGGAAGGGGTGGCCTGTAGGGCCGGGGGGTGAGGGAGAGGATAGCGGCTAAGGCGCGGGCCAAAGGGCCAGGGTTGAGAGGATGCTGGGGGGTGAGTCCACCCCTTCCCCCCGAAGGGCCCTAACCGATTCTTGAGACCTGTGGTAAAATAAAGATGGCCTGCCGGGAAGGCTGGCTTTCGTCCGTTCCCGGCGACATCGGACTGCACGACTGCGATTCTGTGCCCTTTTGGGTTGCTGCCCAACTTTCAGGAGGTGGGAGATTTTCCGACCAACAGAGCCGACTGCGCCGATTCCGGAGCGCGCGGTGCTGGTCGGCGTGGAGTGGAAGCGGCCCGCCCCCGACGACGGCCAGTGGCCCCTGGAGGCCTCGCTGGAGGAACTGGCCCAACTGGCCCACACCGCCGGTCTGGAGGTCGTGGGCCAGGTCACCCAGCGGCTGGAGCGCCCCAACCCCGCTACCTTCATCGGCCCCGGCAAAGTGGAGGAACTGAAGGAGCGGGTCGCCGAGACGGCAGCCAACGTCGTCATCTTTGACGATGAACTTTCCCCCCGCCACCAGCGGGAACTGGAGAAGGCCCTGGGGGATGGGGTCAAAGTCCTGGACCGCACCGCGCTGATCCTGGATATCTTCGCCCAGCACGCGCAGACGCGGGAAGGAGCCCTCCAGGTGGAACTGGCCCAGTACGAATATCGGCTCCCCCGTCTGACCCGCGCCTGGACGCACCTGGCGCGTCAGGCGGGAGGCCGCGCGGGCGGAGCCACCGGCGGCGTCGGTGTCCGGGGCCCCGGTGAGACCCAGTTGGAGACCGACCGGCGCGTCATCCGGCGCCGGATCGCCCAGTTGCGCAGGGAACTGGAGGAGGTCCGGGCCCACCGGAGCCGCTACCGCGCTCGTCGCCGACGGGAGGGCATCCCCGTCGTCTCCATTGTCGGCTACACCAACGCGGGGAAATCCACCCTCCTCAACGCTCTCACCGATGCGGGCGTCCTGGTAGAAGATAAACTCTTTGCCACCCTGGACCCAACCACCCGTCGGGTGCGCCTCCCCAGCGGTCGGATCGTGCTCTTTACCGACACCGTCGGGTTCATCCAGAAACTCCCCACCCACCTGGTCGCGGCCTTCCGGGCAACCCTGGAGGAGGTGACGGAATCCGACCTTCTGCTGCATGTCCTGGACGTCACCCACCCCCAGGCCCGGCGCCAGGCCGAGGCAGTCCTGGAGACGCTGGAGACCATCGGCGCGGCCGGTAAGCCTATGGTCACCGCGCTGAACAAGGTGGACCGGTTGACCGACCGGGCGGAGGCCCAGAGGTTAGCCGCGGAACTCCCCAACCCCGTCTTCATCTCCGCCCTCCGGGGAGAGGGCCTGGACCTGCTCCTGCAGCGGGTGGAGGACCTCCTGAGCCAGGGACTGGTGCCGGTGGAGACAGTCATCCCCTACAGCCGCTGGGACCTGGTACGAATGGTTCGGGAGCAGGGTTTCGTAGAGCAGGAGATGCCCACTGCGCGCGGGATGCGCATCGTCGCACGGGTCCCTCCCCACCTCGTGGGGATGCTGGGAGACGGAAGCCGTACCTCTCCTTCGCGGGGGCGGAAAAGAGAACAAACACGATGACCAGACGCTGGCTCTCCGTTTTGCTGGTAGCCCTTTCGCTGCTGGGAAACGTTCCTGTGCTTTCCGCCCAGCAACCCATAGACCCCGCCCTGGTGCTGCTGCGACAGATGCCCCCTGCCGCGCGCATCGGGCAACTCTTCCTGGTCACCTTTCCGGGTACCGACCTCTCTGAGAACTCGGAAATCTATCGCCTGGTCGTTGAAGAGCGCATCGGCGGCGTTCTGCTGGCCCCGGAGAACGGGAATATCGTGAACGAGGGCAATACCCCCGCCCAGGTCGCCGCGCTGACCAGCGGTCTCCAGAAACTGGCCTGGGAGGCTGCCCGGACCCCCCTGTCCCTGAGCGAAGTGGAGACGACGACGGTCCCCTTTGTTCCCCTTTTCATCGCCATTCGGCACGGGGAGCGGGAATACGGGCGGACGCTCCCCATCAGTGGGACGCTTCCCCTTCCCTCCCCGATGGCCCTGGGTGCGACGTGGAATCCGGCCTATGCTGAGACCGTGGGGCAGATTCTGGGGGAGGAACTGCGGGCCCTGGGCATCAATATGTTCCTGGGCCCCCCGCTGGACGTGGTGGACACTCCCCGGCCCGGTGCCCCCACCGACCTGGGCATCGCCTCCTTCGGTGGCGACCCCTTCTGGGTGGGGCAGATGGGGAAGGCCTACATCCGGGGCATCCACACTGGCAGCGGCGGACAGGTCGCCGTCGTCCCCGACCACTTCCCCGGCCTGGGGGCGGCCGACCGGCCCCTCTCCGAGGAGGTCTCCACCGTCCAGAAATCCGTGGAGCAGCTCCGGCAGATAGAACTGGCCCCTTTTCTGGCCGTCACGGGGGCGGTGAGCCCCACCGACCGGCCCGACGGCCTCCTCGTGGTGCCCATCCGGTATCGGGGCTTTCAGGGCAACATCTACGCCTCCACCAAACCGATAACCTTTGACCCCCAGGCCCTCCAGCAACTGCTGGCGCTCCCAGAAGTGGCCCCCTGGCGGGAAAGTGGCGGGCTGATGGTCGCCGACGAACTGGGCGTCCGGGCCATCCGCCGGTTCTACGACCCCTCCGAGCAGAAGTTCCCCCACCTGCGGGTCGCCCTGGAGGCCTTCCTGGCGGGGAACGACCTGCTGATCCTTTCCCGCTTTGCCTCCACCGACGATTGGGCATCTCACTTCGCCAACATCCGCCAGACCCTGGCCTTCTTCCGGGACAAATATGCGACCGATCCGGCCTTTCAGGCGCGGGTGGACGAGGCAGCCCTCCGGATTCTGCGGCTGAAGTTGCGCCTCTATGGGTACCCCTTCACCCTGACCGCCGTCCAGGTAGACCCCCAGCGGGCCGCCGACCGGGTGGCGCGGCGGGCCGAGGAGATTCCTCCCATCAGCCGGAGCGCGGTGAGCCTGCTCTCCCCGCCGACTCCGGACCTGCTCCCCGATCCTCCGGCGCCCGACGAAACCATCGTCATCTTCACGGACGACCGCCAGGTTGCTCCCTGTGCGGAGTGCGCGCCGACCTACCTGATCCCCCCGACGCTGGTTGCTGAGACCCTGGTGCGCCTCTACGGCCCCCAGGGGACCGGTCAGGTGCTCCCCTCGTCCATCCAGAGTTTCACCTTCAGCGACCTGACGGCCTACCTGAACACCTCCCAAGCCCTGCCTTCCTCTGGGGGGACGCCTGGCCCGGTGAGCCGGGTCGCGCTGGCGCTCCAGAACGCCGACTGGATTCTCTTTGCGATGCTGGATGCGGGCGACCGAGCCTCGCCCTCCGGGGCTGTCCGCCGGTTCCTGGCGGAACGGGCCGACCTCCTGCGCAATAAAAAGGCCGTCGTCTTTGCCTTCGGCGCTCCCTACTACCTGGATACGACGGAGATCGCCAAACTTTCCGCCTACTTTGGCCTCTACAGCCCAACGCCCCCGTTTGTAGAGGCCGCTGTCCGCGCGCTCTTCACCGAGTTCCCCCTCACGGGCGATCCTCCGGTCAGCGTGCCGGGCATCAATTATTTCATCCTGACCCAGACCCAGCCCGACCCTCAGCAGACGATCCAGTTGTTCATTGCCGAAGCCCAGGGTAGCGAGATGGGGACTCCCCAGCCGCTGGAAATCTATCAGGGGGACACCCTCCACCTGCGGACCAGCGTGATTGTGGACCGCAACGGCCATCCTGTCCCGGATGGGACGCTGGTGGAGTTTATCCTGACCTATCCCCAGGAGGGCCTGGAGCGGACCATCCCGACGACCACGCGCGGCGGCATTGCGGAGACGGCCATCACGCTGGACCGCATCGGCCAGTTGCAGATCTCGGTGCGGGCCGAGCCGGCGCCGCGGGCGGTCCGGCTGGAGATGGAAATCCGGCAGGGGGAGCCTGCCGTCATCGTCCCTATCACACCGACGCCCAGCCCTGTTCCCACGCCCACGCCGGAGCCCACCCCCGTGCCCACGCTGGAGCCCACGCCCGCCGCCCCGGTGCCCCGCGCGCGGGAGACAAGCACTTCGCGGGCAGGGATGTTCCTCCAGGGCCTTTTGGGTTCCCTTGCGGGCGCTGTGGTGGGATATGTCGGTTCCTGGCGCCGCCGAGCCCCGTTCCCTCATTCCGTCCGGGCCGGGCTCTGGGGGTTCATCGGTGGGCTTTCCGGATACCTGCTGGTGCTTCTGCTCCGCCTGGCGGGATGGGAGGCCCTCTCGGAGGGCTTCTGGCCCGGCGTGGCTGCGCTCCTGGGCGCGGCCTTCGCCCTGACGGCTGAAATGCTGAAAAAATAGCCAAACGAAATTTTTCCCGATCGGAGGCGCCAGATGAAAACAGCGCGTTGGCTCCGAATAGGTATCCTTCTTCTGGTCGCACTACTGGCTGGGTGCGCTGGCCGGATGGAGCCGACAGTTTCACCCCCGGCCCCGCAGTCACCGCTCTCCCCGGTTTCACCGCTCCCGACCCCTTCGGAAGAGGTCGTGCCCTCTCCGATGCCCCGTGCGACCCTCACGCCCCCTGCGGAGCGCCCGACGCCTTCCCCGCCTCCCGCTATAGACGCCGCGGCGCTGCTGCGGGAGCGCTGTACGGCTTGCCACACCCTGGACCGGGTAGAGGGGTCCCGGAAGACGGCGGAGGAGTGGGACCAGACCGTAAGCCGGATGGTCCGGCGGGGAGCCCGGCTGACGGAGGAGGAAAAGCGGGCCCTCATTGCCTACCTGGCGGCTCAATATGGGAAATAGGAGGTGACGCTGATGCGACCGCTCAACTTTCTCTTTGTCGGCGTCGGCGGGCAGGGGATCCTGACCGCCTCGGACATCGCCGCCCAGGTCGGGCTGGACCTGGGGATGGAGGCGAAGAAGTCGGAGATCCACGGCTTCGCTCAGCGGGGTGGCGTCGTGGAGAGCCATGTCCGTTGGGGCGACCGGGTGGGGCCCCCCACGGCCGAACAGGGAACCGTGGACGTCCTGGTGGCCTTTGAGTTGCTGGAGGCGGTCCGCTGGATTGAGTGGCTCCGCCCCGGCGGGACCGTTGTCGTCAACCGCCAGAAGATCGCCCCGATGTCGGTGACCGTCGGGAAGGCGACGTACCCATCGGAGGCGGAACTGCTGGAGGCGTTGCGCCGCCGGGCCGGGCGCGTCGTCGTCGTGGACGGCCTGGCTCTGGCCGAGCGGGCGGGGAACGTCCGCGCCGTCAACAGCGCTGTCCTGGGGGCCCTCTCCGCCGTCCTGGACACTCCCCCGGAGGTCTGGGAGGAGGCCATCGTTCGCCGCGTCCCCCCAAAGTTTGCCGAGGTCAACCGGGCGGCCTTCCGCCTGGGCCGGGAAGCAGCGGGGGCGTCGTAGATCGCCCCCGACTTCCCCTCTTCCCCCTGAAGTTCGGCCTTTTTCAGGGGACAGCCTGAAAGCATCTGAGAACCGCTTCCAGCAGGCCGCAAGGGAATGGGCCTTCGCCCTCTCCCCGGCCGTTGCCTGAAGTTCGGCCTTTTTCGGGGAGGGGAGAGGAAAATATCCGAAAACTGTCTCCGTCGGCCACAAAAGGACGACTGTGGCAGCGAAGTCGCCGCAGAGAAAAACAGCCTTCTTTTTGCCGCAAAAAGGGTCGGAGGCCGTGTGGAGATGCCATGGGCCGAAAGGCCAAAGTCGGGGGGAGGGGCCGGGAGGGAAGGGTGAGGAATCCAGCACTTAGCGGCGGCCGACCGACGTCCGATAAGGAGGGATACCCCCTGAGTACGCAGATTTGACAAGCCGTGGGAGAGCGGTATAATTATAGAAGCCTGCCCCGGTGGCGGAATAGGCATACGCAGCAGGTTGAGGGCCTGTGCCCGAAAGGGCGTGGAGGTTCGAGTCCTCTCCGGGGCACCGAAGAGAGCCCGACGCCTTCTGGCGTCGGGCTCTCTGTTTTCTCCCTGGAAACCTTAAAATTTTTGTCCACCTATTGACAAGCCACCGCTTTCGGTGTATAATGACTTACGGTCAGTATCTGACCAGGAGTTAGTGGGGGGCCTCGGCCTTGACGACCCGTGCCCGGCGGGAGCGCGAGAAAGAAGAGCGACGCCATTCCATCCTCCAGGCCGCGCGGGAGGTCTTTCTGGAGAAGGGCTTCTTCCGCGCCACAATGGACGATGTCGCCGAGCGCGCCGAGGTCAGCAAAGGCACCCTCTACCTCTACTTTGAGAGCAAGGAAACCCTCCTGGCCCACCTGCTCTTAGAGGGTCTGGATGCCCTCTTCTCCTATCTGGAAGAAGCCTTCGCTCCGGATCGTCCCCTGACCGCCGAAGAGCGTCTGCGGCGCATCGGCTGGGCCTATCTCCGCTTCTTTCAGGACGAGCCCCACTATTTTCGTTTCCTGATGGCCGCCAACGGCGAACGGTTCCGGGACGCCGTCACCCCTGAAATGTACCAGGAGGTCCTGCAGGCCAGCATGGAAGGCCTGAACCTGGTGATCCGGGCCATAGAACAGGGAGTCCAGGAAGGAGTCTTCCACTGCCGGGACCCGCGCCAGGCGGCAGCCATTCTCTGGGCCCTCTTCAACGGAGTGCTGGAACTGATGAATCACCCCCTGCGGCGGGATATGATTGGCGTCAGCACCGAGACGCTCTATCAGACCGCGCTGGAGGCCTTCATCCGGGGCCTGCGGGCCCCGGCTTGAACGCCGGCTCGTCTAAAGAACCATTGCTTATTTATGGATTCCTGCGTCGTGGTCGGCCTCTGCTCTTTTAATAATTTTTAAAAGTTTTGTTTCCGTGAACGAGCCACGCGATACTTAACATGCACCATTCTCAAGGAGGTGTGCCGTGAAAGATGTGGTCATTGTCAGCCCCGTGCGCACGCCAGTGGGGGCCCACGGCGGTGCGCTCCGTAGCCTCCGGGCCCAGGACCTCGCCTGTATCGTCTTCAAGGCCGTGCTGGAACGGACCGGGATAGACCCCGGCATTCTGGATGAAGTCATCCTCGCCAACATCGGTCAGCCCTCGGATGCTGCCAACATCGCCCGCGTCGCC
>JANXAH010000210.1 GCA_025062415.1 Anaerolineae bacterium
ACATTCAGGGGCTTTGGGGGGGCCCCCAGGCCCCCCCCCAACCCCCCCAAGTTGGTGTAAAAAACGGGGAATATTTAGGAAAATAAATGTGGACAAACAAAAAACTTGCCATTGTCTACAACAACCCGGGGGGGGTGGGGCGGGGCCCGGGGGCCCCCCCCAAAGCCCCTGAATGTCCCGCTATTTCTTCTTTGCGCGGGCAACGCGGACCAGCGCGGGGCGAATTACCCGCTCGCCCAGCATGTAGCCCCGCTGGATTTCGCCGAGGATAGCCCCCTCTTCGTAGCCATCCACCTCTTCGTACAGGGCCGCCTCGTGATAGAGGGGATCAAAGGACTTCCCCTGTGTCTCTATGGGCCGCAACCCTTCGGATTCCAGAATAACCTCCAGTTTGCGCTTGATCAGGTAGATGCCGTCCACCCAGGTGAGCATCTGAAGGCCCTGGGGGACAGTCTGAATAGCCCGCTCCAGGTCGTCCAGAACAGGGAGCAGTTTGGCGATGAGGGCGGCGTTGCTTAAGCGGACCCGCTCCAGAAACTCCGCCTCCTGCCGCTTACGGTAATTGGAAAACTCTGCAAGGGTCCGTTGCCACTTCTCCTGGTACTCGGCGGCCTGAGCCCGCGCCGCCTCCAGTTCCTTCTGCAAGCGCTCCACCTCGGACGTTCCGAGAGATGTTTCCTGCAGAGTCTCCTGAACAGTTCCCTCCTCTGCCATCGGGACCTCCAAATGCGAGAAGGCAAGATTGCGAGAGTGTGAGAAAGCGAGAGTACAAGAAGGCGAGAGCCGGAGAATCTAAGTCCTCATACCGAAACGGTAGGTGAACTGCACGCTTCCTGCCCCCTGTTAGTTGGGTGATGGGTCTTGAGCGTCCTGGCTCGGTAGGCTCTCTCGTTCAGGCAGGAGAGGGAGTCCACGGACTCCTCCCGAAAGGAAGGGCTCAGCTTCGGCTACAAAGACGTCGTAAACCAATTTGGAAAGGATGCCGGAGACGAACCGGACCGCCGATATAGCCCGGCCGTAACCCATCCGGGTGGGCCCCAGGACGCCCAGCGCGCCCGTCGCCAGCCCGGCGACGCCGTACCGGCTGAGCACCAAACTGCAGGCCCGGAGTTCGTCAAACCGGCCTTCCCCACCGATGATCACCCGCACGCTGCCCACCGAGGTGCCCAGGGCATAGGCCAGGATGGCCTCCAGGTAACTTCGTTCTTCAATCACCCGCAGGACGCCCTGAGCATGGGGAGCCTCCTGAAACTCTGGCTCCTGGAGGAGTTCCGCAAGCCCGTTGTGGTAGATCTCCTCTGGAGTCCCGGCGGCCCGGCGCATCATCTCCACCACCAGCCGAGCGACATCGGCCTCCAAGAGTGGAAGACTCCCGATGCGGGGTTCTATCTCGTCGGCTGTCAGGCCCGCGCAGAGTTGATTGAGCCGGTCCGCCGCTTCACTGAGCACGGCCTGCGGGAGCGGCTCCGGGAAGGTCAACATCTGCTGCCGGACCACGCCGCCCTGCAGGACCAGGACCAGCAGAACCAACCGCCCCTGGACGGAGATGAGTTGCAGATGGCGATAGCGGGGCTGAGCAGCCTGCGGCGCGGTGACCAGCGCCGCGCCCCGCGTCGTTCGGGCCAGCACCGACGCCGCCAGCGGCATCCACTCCTCCACGTCCGTCTGCACCTGCTGGAACTGATGGGCTATGGTGCGTCGTTCTTCGGGCGGCAACTCCGTTTCCCGCAGAAGCCTTTCCACAAAGTAACGGTATCCCTCATTGGTCGGCTGACGCCCTGCAGAAGTATGGGGATGAGTCAAATACCCCAACTCCTCCAGGCGCGCCATCTCGTTGCGCACCGTTGCTGGGCTAATATCCAGCCCGTACTTCTCCACCAGCGTTTTGGAGGCAACGGGCACGCCCGTCTGCACGAATTCCCGCACCACCAGTTCTAAAATCATCTGCTGTCGGGGAGTCAGTTCTTCCACCATCCTCTCAACCCCAGTCGTGCCCGATATCCGAAACGGTCAGAGCATCGCTTCAGAACCGGACGAGCATAGTTTGAAAGGTTACGTTGCGACTTGATTCTGAACCCTTTCCCTTTCGCCTTCGGTGGCACAACTCTCTCACCCCATCCCCGGCCCTTCCCCTCTCCCACAAGCGGATTAGCCGAAAGCCCGTGCTCAAAATAAGAATAAAATGCAAGTGAGGCGATACAGCATATCCGGGCTAATTTGTTAAAACTCACAACCGTCCGGACATTTGTGTCCGGAATTCGGTTTTATCTATCGCCGACCACCTTCACCTCCCACAGCGGGAGCAGGCCACCTACGGGAAGCAGGAAATCCCCCTGGTAAACCGGAAGGGTACCGCCTTCACTGGGGTCATAGACCGCCACCCGAATCTCATACACCCCCGGCGGAGCGTCCACCGCCAGAGTCATTCGCCGGTGGTCTGCCCAGACCTCCCCCGGCCTCAGGCTCAACGGGAAGTCGGTCTGGGCAATCTTGAAGTCGCCCCGCAGAACCTGCACCGTTGCGGAACGCAGGCCCCGGAACGGCCTCAGCGCTCGCCAGTACAGGGTCAGGTCCAGTTCCCCCCCCGGTACCAGGACCGCCCGCTCCAGGCGGTAACCGGCCAGCGCCACTTCGTCGCTCCAGCGATAGGCCAAGGCGGGCCCGGAATCCGGCACAACGATTGTTGGGCCCGGAAGAAAGAAAGTATCTCCCAGTCGTCTGTTCCTACTATTATACACCGGAAGCCGTTCTGTAAAAGTCGTCAGGCCCACGGCCAGCATGCTGGGCGTTGTTGCCGGGACGGTGTCCCGCACGGTCAGAGGATACCGGTCGCAGAACGCCGCGCCGGGAGGCCAGAGAGAGGTCGGGAAGGTCCCCAGGCCGGGGTGGGTGACCTTCTGCCCTGCGTTCAGCCCATCGGCGTTCAGCAAGGAGAGGGAGACGAAGTAGTCCGTCGGGGTCGGTCCCTCTCCCTGCCAGCAGAGGGTGACCCAGAAGGTCTCACCGGGATGCACCGTTTCCGCCTCCAGCCGATAGCCCAGCAGGCGGATGCTCTCGCCAAAGCGGACGTCGGTCCAGGTGGCGATCTGTTTTTCCACATCCGTCAGGGTCAGCAGCGGAGGTCGGGCATAGGCGAGCCGGATGACACCGAAGGGAAGCCAGAGGGCCAGGGCCAGCAGGAGAGCCCCCAGGGCCCCTAAAAGCCATCGGCGAGCCCGCGTAGGGATCAGTTGTCCCCATCCCAGGACCAGAAGGACCGAACAGGCCCCGACGGCCGGATAGAGGAGCCGCCCCTGGGAGCCACCTGTGGTCAGCGTCCAGCGGAGTAGCCCCACGGCCACGATCAGCGCCCACAGGGCCAGGTATCCTACCCGGCCCAGCACTTCCCAATCCCTCCGACGCGCCGAGCGCGCCCCAAGGAGCGCCAATCCCAGAATTCCCAGAGCCATCAGCAGGCCGTATATCCCGTAGACCCATCCCGGCGCAGCCAGGTTAAACCAGCCGAAGACGGCCCAATAGGATTTCCAGACCAGCCCAGCCTCGCTCCGAAGCCATTCCTGTAGGCCGAAGCCAGCCTCCCGATGGCCCACCAGCGGGAGCATCGCCGAAAGGCCGGTGGGGTCGCCATAGAGGCGCCAGTTCCGCAAATACCACCACCCGCAGACCACCAGCGCAACCCCGAAGGTTATCACTACACCACGAAGACGCGAAGACACAAAGGGAAAAAACTTTGTATTTCGTATCTTCGTGTCCGGGTGATAAAAAATCAGCGCCAGGGCGGCGAAGGGCCAGAGGAGGAGGCCACTGAGTTTGGTCAGCGCGGCCAATCCCAGAAGCAGGCCGGCTACACCCCACCCCCGGCGGCTTTGCCACCCCCCACTTCCCTCTCCTGACCTTCGGTCAGGAGAGGGGAAGAGGCTGGGGGATGGGTGAGGCGCCAGCACTACCAGCGCCCAAGTGGCAATGCAGGCCGCCAGCGCATCGTTGTTGACCAGGCCGGAGGTGAAAAGAAAGCCAGGGGTCAGCGCGATGACCATCGCTGCCCCCGCCGCCACCCACTTTTCCTGAGGGAACAGCCTCTGGGCGAGGCAATATGTTCCCCAGACCGTCCCGGCGCCAAATAGGAGAGAGAGCAGGCGGGCCAGGCGGATGCCCAGGGTTGCCCCGCAGAACGGAAAGCGCTCCGCATCGGTGTGGACGTAGTGGTTCTGGTTATCCCGATACCCGATAGGAAGGACAGTGGGAAAGGGATTCTCCCGCGCGTAGAGGACGGGGAGGTCATCCTGGGGCACCCAGCGAGTCAGGGTCGCCGCCAGCAGGTAGTAGAGGGGCGGCTGGCTGGCCTCCTGCCGGGCCTGGTGGGGGTACTGGTCCGGAGGCTGGCGGGGCAGCGCCTTCCTCTCTGCGATGTATCGGACGTAGGCGTAATGCCAGGACTCGTCGTTCCCCTCAAAGACCGGAACGATAAGGCTGTAAAGGAGTCCCAGGGCCAGGAAGACCAGGGTCCAGAAAAGGGGGGCGCTTCTGGAAAGGCGAGAGCAGGGAGAAGACAATGAACGGGGCATCGCTTCAGAACGAGTCGCCGGATGTGCAGAGGATTCCCGGTGGTACGACCTCAAATCTCTGCTCCGCAAAATGGCGGTCAAAGGCAAAGGCAGCGCGAATGCCCAACTGACGCATCCGTTCAAAACTGGTGTAGTCCACCAGGCTGATGTTTCGGCGGCGGGCAGCCAGAAGTGCTGCTACTGCCCTCTGATGAAGCACAGGGTCAATCCACTCCTGACGGATAACGGGCAAGATCTCCTCGTAGAGCAACGAGACAGCAGCTGTCCCCAGCCGGTTCTGGATCAGGGCTGCAGTCTCCAGAACAACATAATTGCTGGTCAGGAAGACCGTCGGCCCGGATAACTGCTGTTCCCAGAACTGGAAGGCCGCAGCGCAAAAGCGATCGTCCTGGTCCATCACAGCCAAAAGAGCCGAAGTGTCCACACAGATCCTCATTGTGAGTGCATCTCTTCGCAGGATATCTGAGCCAGATACTCGTCGTGTTTTGCGGCCAGGTCTCCCAGCCCGCTTCGGAACCGGCCTGCGGCGGCGATAGCCCGCTGACGGCGCTCTCTTTCGGGGACTTCGGCGGAGGTTTCCAGCCAGGTTTTCACTGCCCGACGGATCAGTTCGGCCACCGATACCCGCTGGTGCGCGGCCAGTTCCTTCAGGGCGCGATACTGGGCCTCTTCTAACCGGATTTGAGTCCGGATCATTTTCCCATCCCTTCGGACAGCGTTGTCATTACATTTTGTAGTGTAATGATACCGTCAAGCCCCAAAAAGTCAAAGGCTTGCTAATACCTGCCGGTATATCTCCAGTGTCCTCTGTGCTGCCTCTTCCCAGGCGAACTGCCGGGCTCGCTCCAGCCCTCGGGCCCGCAGAGAGGCCCGCAGGGCCTCATCGGTCAGGACACGCTCTATGGCCCCTGCCAAAGCCCGGGCGTCCGTGGGGTCCACCAGCAGCGCCGCATCCCCCGCCACCTCTGGCAGGCTGGATGTATTGGAGCAGACCACCGGCACCCCGCAGGCCATCGCCTCCAGCACGGGCAGGCCGAAGCCCTCGTAGAGGCTGGGGAAGACGAAGAGGGTGGCCGCGCTGTAGAGGGCGGGAAGGTCAGCCTCGGGTATTGGTCCCAGCCAGCGGATATTCTCCAGCCCCAGTTGTTCCGCCCGACGGCGGGGTTCGGGATAGCGGGGGTCCCACGGGCCGGCGATCACCAGGGTACTGCATATTCCGGAGTCCGTAGTCTGGGCCCAGGCTTCCACCAGGCGGGCCAGGTTTTTGTGGGGCTTGTTGGAGCCGACGTAGAGGACGAAGGACTCCGGCAGGCCATACCGGCGGCGGAGGGCATCCACCTCGGCGAGGGGGCGGGGGGAGAAAATCGGGTCGGCGGCCAGGGAGATAACCGTCATCCGCCCCGGGGCAACGGGAAAGTGATGGGCCAAATCCCGAGCGGTCGCCTCGGAAATCGCCACCACAAGCCGGGCAGCGTGCAGCGCCATCCCCATTGTCCAGCGGAATAGCATCCGGGCCTGGAACGTGCTCTGCGCCGGAAACTTCAGGGGGATCACGTCGTATACGGTCAGGACGGTCGGTACACCTGGCCGGTAGGGCATCAGGTAATACGGGCTGTGGTAA
>JANXAH010000213.1 GCA_025062415.1 Anaerolineae bacterium
CTATGGAAGGCACCCGGGCCCTACTGGCAGCGACACGTCCGCACCTGCTGATCTCTTTCGGCATCGCAGGGGCCGTCAGAGATGACCTGCATATCGGAGATGTCGTTGTCGCTGAGAAGTGCTGGCTGTTGAATATGGGCCAGTTGAGCGAGGCCTGGCCCCTTTCCTCTCCGTCAGAGGAGGCCTGGGCTGCAGCCCTTCAGGCCCTGCAGTTGAATGGTGCGCAGATAGTTGCTGGGACCGCCATCACCACGCGCGGGTCTCAAGTCTCCCCGCACCTGGTGGAGGGGATGCCCCATCCGATCCTGGAAATGGAGACGGCCGGTATTGCGCAGGTGGCTGCCGAAAGAGGAATCCCGCTCGTGTCCGTTCGCTCCATCAGTGATGGGCCTCAGGCCCCCCTCCCCTTTGATCTGGAGGCTGTCCTGGATGAAGACGCCAACCCCCGCATTGGGGAGATACTGCGAACGGTTCTCCGCCGCCCTCAAACCCTTCTCCAGTTCCGACGGATGATGCAAAACGTCAGGAGAGCATCCGACTATGCGGCCAGAGCAGTGATGGCAATGCTCAATCAGCCCTCACCTCTCGTCGCCTCGTAAAGCGGGCAATCCAGCAGCGCACGACGGATGAATCCGTACCCGCATCCCAGAGGCCCCGCAGCCCCTTCTCCCGCCCCTATCCCGTCTCCGGCCTCGTCACCAACCCCCGTCCCACCTCACACCCGTGATACCCCAAGAACGCCCGCATCACCCCCTGCATCCCATCCGGAGCCGCATAGTTGTCAAACCCCAGGTTTAGCGTAAAATATCCCCAAACTGAACCGAAGGAGGTTACCCATGACTACCCATGCACAGGTCACCTGGGTTGGGCCCGGCCTGCGATTGGTCGGCGAGGCCGGCGGCCCTGCCATCGTTTTGGACCACACCCTGGAAGGGGAAGACCGCCCAGAGACGGGTCCCACCCCGATGAAGGTCGTCCTGATCGGCCTCTGCGGCTGCACGGCGATGGACGTCATCGCCATCCTCCAGAAGAAGCGCCAGCCCTTCACCGGCCTGCAGGTGCGGGCCACCGCCGAGCGGGCCGCCGACCACCCCAAGGTCTACACCCAGATTCATCTGGAGTACATCGTCAAGGGGAAGGGAGTGGACCCTCAGGCTGTGGAGCGAGCCATAGAACTTTCCCAGAGCAAGTACTGCTCCGTCTCCGCGATGCTGGGGAAGACGGCGACCATCACCACTTCCTACCGCATTGAGGAATGAACCGGGACGCACGCATTCAGGAACTGAAACAGCGCATCGCCGATCTGCGGGCCCGACTGCCCAAACACACCCCTCCTCCCTCCATGCTTCAGGAACTGGAGGACCTGGAGGAGGAACTGGCCCGAGTGACCCGTGAGGCCGAGGAGGCAAAGGATGAGACTGGGGGCGCATGAATCCATCAGCGGCGGGCTCCATCTGGCCTTTGACCGGGCCCAGTCGGTGGGCTGCGACGCCGTCCAACTCTTCGTCAAGTCCAGCCGGGCCTGGGCTGTCAAGCCCCTCACGGAGGAGGAGATCCGCCTCTTTCAGGAACGGGCCGCGGCGACCGGCATCCATCCCGCCGTCGGCCACGCGTCCTACCTCCTCAACCCCGCCGCACCCGATGAGAACCTCTGGCGCAAATCCCGGGATACGCTGATCGTGGAACTGGAGCGGTGCGAGGCCCTGGGGATCCCCTACCTGGTCCTCCACCCCGGCTCCCATATGGGCGCAGGCGACGAGGAGGGGCTGCGCCGGGTGGCCCGCGCGCTGGGAGAGGCCCACGCTGCCACCCGCGGCTTCCGGGTCCGCATCCTCCTGGAGACGACGGCGGGACAGGGGACCAACCTGGGCTACCGCTTTGAGCAACTGGCCTGGCTGATAGAGAACACCCCAGAGGGCGACCGGCTGGGTGTCTGTCTGGATACATGCCACCTCTTCGCCGCGGGGTACGACCTCCGTACGCCCGAAACCTATGAGGAAACACTGGCAGCCTTTGACCGCATCATCGGCCTGGACCGATTGTGCGTGGTCCACTTCAACGACTGTAAAGGCCCATTGGGGGGACGGATAGATCGCCACGAGCATATCGGGAAAGGACAACTGGGCCTGGAACCCTTCCGGCTTTTTGTCAACGACCCCCGCTTCGCCGACCTGCCGGGCCTCCTGGAGACCCCCAAGAGCGAGGACCTGCACGAGGATCGGGAGAACCTGGCGGTGCTCCGGTCGCTGGTCCAGGCGTAGTGGGAAACAGGACGCAGATTTACGCAGGTTTGTATGACAAACCAGATAGAAATTCCGCCCGCGTGGGAACGGTTGCCGCTGGAGAACTTCTCCGGAGTCCTGATGGTCATCGGCGCGCCCGACACGGGCAAGTCCACCTTCGCCCGCTACCTCTACACCCGCCTCTGCGCAAGCCACGAACGGGTCGCTTTCGTGGATGGCGACGTGGGCCAAGCCAGCCTGGGCCCCCCGACGACGATGACGCTGGTCGTCCGGCAATGCGGGGAGACGGAGTTCCCACCCGGCGGTACCCGCTTCCGGGTCTTCGTGGGCTCCAACTCCCCGCGCGGCCACATGCTCCCGACGGTCATCGGCCTCTACAAACTGGTCCGTCGGGCTTGTGAACTGGGCGCGACAGCGACGGTAGTAGACACCACCGGGCTGGTTTCGGCAGAGCAGGGCGGCCACACCCTCAAGCACGCCAAAGTGGACCTCCTGGAGCCGACGGCCATTTTCGCCATTCAGCGGGGGTGCGAACTGGAACACATCCTGGTCCCGCTGCGCCGTTCCGCCCGGACACGCGTGATAGACCTGGCCGCCACGCCCGCCGTACGGCCCCGGGACCCAACGATGCGGCGAGCCCACCGGGCCGCGGCCTTCCGCCAGTACTTCGCCGACGCGGCCCCCCTGGAGGTCCCCTGGGGTCGGTTGGCCGTCTTCCCGGCCCCCGTCTTCAGCCCAGGGCGGCTGGTCGCGCTGGAGGACGCGCGGGGCTTCGCCCTTGCGCTGGGAGTGGTCCTGGAGATGGATGCTATCCGCCGGACCCTCTCCCTGCTCACCCCGGCCCGTTCCCTGGAGGGAGTGGACGCGATCCGTCTGGGCGACCTCTGGCTGGACCTGGCCACCTGGGAGGAGCGACGACGGTGGGACATGGGGCCTGCCTGTGAGGAGACGAAGCGGGAGACATAAGAGGGCCCCTCTGTGACCCCGGGCCCTGCGACTGCGCCCTGTGTCTTGCAACCTTGCGCCATGCCCGTAGAGCGACTCCAGAAAATCCTGGCCCGCGCCGGATACGGCGCCCGGCGAGCCTGTGAGGACCTCATCCGACAGGGCCGGGTGACCGTCAACGGACAGGTGGCCCAACTGGGGCAGAAGGCCGACCCCGATCGGGACCGGATTGAGGTGGACGGCCGACCCATCCGGCTCCCGCGCGCCTTCACCTACATCGCCCTGCACAAGCCCCCAGGGGTTCTCTCCGACGAGGGGGACGGCACGGGCCGCCGTCCCACCGTCCTGGACCTGGTCCAACACCCGGCGCGGCTTTTCCCGGTGGGGCGGCTGGACCTGCGCAGCGAGGGGCTGGTGTTGCTGACGGACGACGGCAACCTGGCCTTCCGGCTCACCCACCCCCGCTTCGGCCACGAGAAGGAGTACCACGTCCTGGTGGAGGGCCGCCCCAGCGAGGAGACACTCCAGCGGTGGCGAGAGGGAGTGGAACTGGACGGGGAGACCACGGCTCCGGCGCAGGTGGAGATTTTGCGGACAGAGGGAGAACGGACCTGGCTACGGGTGGTATTGCGGGAGGGGCGCAAGCGCCAGATTCGGCGGGTGGCCGCGCGCCTGGGCCACCCCGTCGTGCGGCTCATCCGGGTGCGCATCGGCCCCGTCCGCCTGGGCGACCTCCCGCCGGGCAAGTGGCGGCCCCTCACCCCGGCGGAAGTCCGGGCCCTTCGGGCATCCGTTCTGCTGGATTCACCCCGAAGAATTTACCACAAAGACACGAAGGCGCGAAGTTTTCCTGAATCTGCGAAATAATCCGTGAAATCCGTGGAATCCGTGGTTTCTCCGAAGAACCCGGAAGCCCTGACCCAGGAATACCTCCGGGCGGCGGCCCGGGAATGGGCGACGCTGGAGGCCGGGGATACGAGAATCCCCCTCACCAGCGTCTTCGTCCTGCTGGAGGCCCTGGAGCGGCCGAGGCCCCGGCCCCTGGAGTGCGCTCCGGACCTGGCGGAATTTCCGGAGCGGATGGAGCACGTGGAGGCGGAGCCCTCACCCTCTCCCCCGCCGCCTTCGGCGAGGCCAGGGGGTGAGGGTCCTGCCCCCCCCCCCCCCCCCAAGGGGCCCCCCCCCCCCCCAACCGCCCCCACGCCCCGGGCGGGGGGGGGGGCCGGGGGGGGGGGGGGGGGGCCCCGGACCCTCACCCCCTGGCCTCGCCGAAGGCGGCGGGGGAGGGAGTGAGGGCTCCACTCCCGTATGCTCCACCCGCTCCGATAGGGTCGCCAGGTCCGGGGCGCACTCCAGGGGCCGGGGCCTCGGCCGCTCCAGCGCCTCCAGCAGGACGAAGACGTCGGTGAGGGGAACTGTGGTGTCCCCGGCCTCCAGCGTCGCCCATTCCCGGGCCGCCGCCCGGAGGTATTC
>JANXAH010000239.1 GCA_025062415.1 Anaerolineae bacterium
CCCATTTGGCGAACCCTGCAGAATGTGCTAAAATTTCCCCAAGCCTACTGCAGTCGCGCCTGGTTGCGAAAGATCAGTTTCTATCCATCTACGCAGGAGAGAAGATGCGCAGCGATCTGGACGTCTGGATTCTTCCTCGCCCAACGCTGCGGACAACGCGGAAGATCCTATTGGTAATTTTGGGCCTTGCGGCCCTCGCGCTGGCCCTTGCGGCCCTCCTGGCCGCCCGAACGGCTTCTGCGCCCTTCCCCGGCTTCTTCACAGAACCGACCCTCGTCGTCACCAACATCGGCAGCCCTTCCTGGAGCGGCCATGTCGCCGGGCTCCACCAGCCGGACCAGATTCTCGCCGTAGACGGGACCCTTCTGAACCGCCCCGGTGCGCTCGTAGAGGCCCTCCGTTCCTACCGCCCAGGGGAAACCGTCCGACTCCGGGTTCGTAACCCGGAGACGGGGGAAGTTCGTCAGGTCCAGATTCCGCTGATCCCGTTCCCCGCAGGAGTCTTTCTGAACTTCTTCCTGGTCCCCTACGGAGTGGGCCTCCTGTACTGGGTTGTCGGCGGATGGCTGCTCATCCGGCATGGGTTAGAGGAAGCCGGGCAGGTTCTGGCCCTTCTCTGCATCGCCGTTGCGCTGACCCTGGGCCTCTTCTTTGACCTCCACACAACCCATCGCCTCTTCGCCCTATGGGTCCCTGCGATCCCCCTGGTGGGAAGTGTGCTTCTGCACCTGGCTTTTGTCTTTCCCCACCCTGCACCCGCGGTAAGCCGGTACCCGTGGCTGCGGGCCCTCTTCTACCTCCCCGCCCTTGCCCTGGCTGCCGCTGGGTTGATCACCACAATGGATTTGGCCCACCCCACCATGTATTTCGGTCCTTGGATGGGGGGACGGGGATGGGTCGGTATCGGAGCCCTGGTCTTCATCGGGACGATGGTCTATCACCGGGTATCGGCCCGGTCTCCTATCGTCCGGGCGCAGGCCAACATCATCCTGATCGGAGCACTCCTTTCTTTCCTTCCTTTCCTGGTTTGGATTCCCCTGGGCTTCCGGCCAGGCTTCCCGTTCCGACCGGCCCTCTACCTTCCACCGTTCCTGATCTTTCCGGTCGCGATCGCCCTTGCCCTTTACTACCCTCGCGCCCTAAATGTGGACTGGGCCATCCGCAGCGCAGCGGCCTACCTGCTCCTGACTGTACTGGTGGTTGGCGTCTTCTTCCTGGCTTTTCTCCTGCTGGAACAGTGGCTCCTGCCGACTCTGGGGCCCCTCTCCCCTCTTCTGCTGGCCCTGCTGGCATTTCTGGCGGCACTGGGTGTGCCACCTATCCGCGCCCTTATCCAGTATGCGATAGACTTCCTCCTGCTGGGAAGGAAAGTCCCTCCTGAGCGCGCTCTGCGGGAGTTTGCCGATAGAGCTGCCACGGCCCATACTCTCCAGGACATCATCCGGCACCTGGCGGACGTGATTCAGCGGGCTCTCGCTCCTTCCTGCGCAGTGCTGTACCTGCGGGAGGCGCGCGGGGGCACGTTCGTCCCTTATCCTTTGCTCGGGCCCTCCATGTCGCTGCCTGCCTTTCCCCCGGATAGCCCTCTGGCCCATCACCTGCTGAAAGAGAGACGGGCCCTCTATCTGGCCGTAGACGACAACCTTCCCGCTGAACTGGAGGAAGAGGAAGCGCGCTTGGAGGCTCTGGGCCCCGCTCTGTTCGCCCCTCTGAATGAGTGGGGATGGCTGGTCGTCGGTCCAACCCGGCTGGAGCGATTCCGCGCCCGGGATATCTGGTTCCTGGAGGCTCTCACCCCTCAGATCATCGTCGCTCTGGAACGGGTTCAGCGAATCCTGGAAACTGAAAAGTGGGCCCAGCGCCTGGAAGGACTGAACGAGGTCAGCAGCCTCCTGACGTCTACCCTGGACCTGGATACAGTTCTCCACCTTACGGTCCAGCGGGCCGCTGATCTGCTCAACGCAGAGGCTGCCTCCCTTCTCCTGGTAGATGAAACTACGGGGGACCTGGTCTTCCGGGTCGCCATCGGCGTAGAAGGACTGGAAGGCGCTCGGCTCCCTATGGGGACGGGGCTCGCCGGATGGGTCGCTCAGGAGGGCCGTCCAGTCCGGGTGGAGGATGTCCGACAGGACCCCCGCTGGTATCCGGGGACAGACCGTCGCCATTCCTTTATTACCCGATCGTTGCTCGGCGTCCCTCTAAGTACGCGCGGGAAGGTCATCGGCGTCCTGGAAGTCCTGAACCGAAGGGACAGACGGCCCTTTGACGAAGAGGATGAAAGGCTGCTCTGCGCCCTCGCTGCTCACGCAGCCAGTGCGATAGAGAATGCCCGCCTCTTTGCGCTGACCGACCAGGCCCTGGCCGCCCGGGTGGAAGAACTGGCAATGATGCAACAGATTGACCGGGAACTCAACGCCACGCTGGACTACCGGCAGACCCTGGAGGTCACCCTGGACTGGGCAATGCGGCGAACCGGGGCTGAAGTCGGGCTCATCGGTGTTCTGGAAGAAGAGGAGGGAAAACAAGGGCTCCGCCTCCTGGTCGGCCGAGGCTATCCGGAGGAGATCATCCAGCAATACCAGCGGTCTTTCTGGCCCATCCATCAGGGTATTATCGGACGAGTCGCCCGGACCGGACAGCCGGAACTGGTCACCGATGTCCGGCAAGACCCCGATTATGTCGCGGTCGTGGAGGATACGATCGCCCAGATCACCGTTCCCATCCGGCGGGAGGACCGCATTGTGGGCATCATCGCGCTGGAGACCTCCAGGCCAGACCGGTTTACTCAGGAAACTCTGGACTTCGTCGTCCGGCTGGCGGACCACGCAGCCATCGCAATAGAGAACGCACGACTCTTTGCGGCAGTAGACGCGGCCAATCAGGCCAAGACGGAGTTTATCTCCTTTGTCTCTCACGAATTGAAGCAACCGATGACGGCCATCAAGGGCTACACAGACCTGCTGGCGAAAGGTCTGGCTGGCGACCTCACGGAGATGCAACGCTCCTTCCTGGAGGTCATTCGCTCCAATGTGAACCGAATGGACACGATGGTCCAGGAACTGCTGGACATCTCCCGGATTGAATCGGGACGGCTGCGGTTGGAAATTGGCCGGGTGTCCGTTCAGGAGGCGGTGGAGGAAGCCGTTCGCACACTGCGGCAGGAGATAGAAGCGAAAAAGCAGTCGCTGGAGATAACGATCGCCGATGGACTGCCCCCTGTGGCGGCAGACCGAACTCGCCTGGTTCAGATTCTCACCAATCTGCTGAGCAACGCCTATAAGTATACGCCGGAGGGAGGACGCATCCGGGTTTCAGCAGAACCGGCGAACGGGTGTGTCCGCTTCTCCGTTTCCGATACCGGCATTGGCATCACCCCGGAGGATCAGGAGCGGCTATTCACCAAATTCTTCCGGTCTCAGGACCCGGTGGTACGAAGCGTTCCGGGCACGGGACTGGGCCTCGCCATCACCAAGAGCCTGGTAGAACTTCAGGGCGGGCAAATCTGGGTAGAGAGTCAACCAGGCGTTGGGAGCACATTCACCTTCACTTTGCCCATCTATGAACCCTCGGTTCAGATGTGAACGCTGCGGGGAGGTTTCGTTGAAACGCCCCTTTCAGAGATTGGATTCCAGAGCCTGGCAGAACCTGCTCCTGGTGGCACTCTGTGGATTTTATGGCGCATTGATCCTCTACGAGATTGTGAAAGGCAATACGTTCGCCTCCCTGGGAGCCGACCATCTGGCCTTCTGGGGAGCCGGGTTCATCGCCCGGACGGCGGGGTTTGAGAACGCCTATGACTTAACCCAACTCCGAAGGGTTCAGGCCCCGTATATCCCCCCTCCACCAGACCCCTCATGGGTGTTCGTTCCCCTCCCGGCAGCCGTCCTTCCCGTCTTCCTCCTGCCCTTTGAGATTCTCTCCCTTCTCTCTCCTCCGGTCAGTCTGGCTATCTGGACTCTCCTGAACGGCCTGGGGTTATTTTTCTACCTGCGCTGCTGGGTATGGGAGGCCAACCCCGAGGCTCCTGCGGGACGCACGGCCGCCCTCCTGATGGCCTCTTTCCCCGTCTTCACAACGCTTTTTTGGGGACAGGTCAATGCGCTGCTGGCGATTTTCGTCGGGGAGTTTTTGCGGGCCATGCGGAGCGGAAAACCGCTCCGGGCCGGGTTGTGGCTGGGTGGCCTCTGGCTGAAGCCCCAGACATTCCTCCTGATAGTGCCCGCCCTTCTGCTCCAGCGCCAGGGATGGGCTCTGCTCGGCTTCGGGGCGATGTCGCTCCTGCTGCTGGGCTTATCTCTTCTGATCGCAGGCCCCCAGGCAATGCTCCGCCTCCTCTCCCTCTGGTTGGCCTTCGCAGAGGGAATCCCGACCAACATTCCCGAAAATATGGTCAACTGGCGCATGCTGGGCCTGCGCCTGGGAGAGTTTCTGCCTCCGGCGTGGGCATGGGGGATCGCGGGGACGGGATTGACCCTGACCGCTCTGGCAGCCCTCTGGCTCTGGCGACGGCCCGTCGCCCCTTCAACCCAGGAGTTCACGGTGGCCTTGCTGGGCACCCTCGCTGCGACCGGCGTAATCGCCTGGCACTCTCACTTGCACCAGATGCTTCTTCTTTTGCCGGTTCTGACCTTCCTGATCGCCCGCCGAGATGCGCCGCCGGGCGCCTTTGTCTCTTTGCTCCTGCTAAGTCCCTTCGCGATGTTGGGAGACGCCCTGATCGTTCTGATGATTCGGGCAGGAATTTTGCCCCCCCTCGTCCGACCCGATGGCCTGGTGACCAGCCTCGCCGGACTGGGGCTGAACCTCTGGTTCCTGGGATGGGCTCTCCAGCGATTGCGGCGGGAAGGACGTGGATAAACGCAGAGGATACGAGTCTTTGGCCGGATGGGGACAAAAACTCTGCTGGGAGTCGTCACGGCCCTCCTGGCCGCGCTGATGCTGACCTTCCCTCCCGCCGACCCGGACCTATGGTGGCACCTCCGGAACGGGAAAGAGATGGTTCGGCGGGGTGAAATTCTCACGCGCGACGTCTTTTCCTACACTCGGTTCGGAGAGCGGTGGGTCAATGTCTTCTGGCTTCCAGACCTGCTCCTCTACGGGCTCTACTGCCTGGGCGGGCCCTTCGTTCTGGCCCTGATTCCTCCGCTGATCGGAGCGGTTATATTTGGCCTTCTATGGGGAGAGAAACCGAGGGCCCCTTTCCTGCGCTCTTTTCTGGTCGTAGTGGCGACCGCGGCTGCTGCGCCCTTCTGGGCCCTCCGTCCTCAACTGGCCTCGTACCTGTTGCTGGCTGTTCTCCACCGCTGGCTTCGGCAGCGCGGAGGAAAGGTCTGGCGCATTCCCCTGCTCTTCCTGCTCTGGGGCAACATTCACGGCGGGTTCATTTGGGGGTTCCTGCTTCTGCTGGCGTGGGGAATTGGGGGCCTGATGGAACGGCTGCTGAAGTGGGCAGAAGCCCCCTCCTGGGAAGAACTGCGGACCCTCGGAGGGATAACGCTGGCTTCCGCTCTCGCAGTCCTGCTCAACCCAAACGGGCTTGCCGTATGGATGCTCCCTTTCCAGACGGTCCGGGTCTCCCTGGATATTCAGGAGTGGCGTTCGCCAGATTTCCACCAGATTTCTATGCACCCGGTCCTCTGGTTGTTGTTTCTGTACATCGTCGGGCTGGCGGTGGCGCCGATGGAAATCGGCCCTCCTGGGCCTTCGGCCAGCGTTCGGCCTTCGCCGAGTCCTGCCGAACTCCTGGCCGTCCTGGGCTTTGCGTATATGGGCTTTGTCTCCCAGCGTGCGTTGGGACCCTTTGTCGTGGTAGTTACGCCGTATGTGCTGGATCGCCTCTCCGGGCTGACGGGGGTTTTGGGGGGGGGGGGGGGGGGGGGGGGGCGGGGGCGACCAGGAACCAGCCCCACCGGAGGCGGCGGCGGCGCGCCCCGGGCGCGCGGAGGGGCGGGGAGAGGCCGGCGGCAGCCGCCGCGGCCGCCCCGGGCGGCCGGAGCGCGGCCACCACCGCCCAGCCACGCAGCACAGGATGGGGGCCCCAGGG
>JANXAH010000257.1 GCA_025062415.1 Anaerolineae bacterium
CTGCGCCTGTGGGGGGGGGCCCCCCCCCCCCCCCCCACCCCCCCCGCCCCCCCGGGGGGGGGGTCGCGGGGGTACGGGATCCCCCCCCCCCGCCCCGGTTGGGGGGGGGGGGGGGGGTTGGGGGGGGGGCCCGTGCCCCCCCCCCCCCAAACCCCCACCAATTTCCCTCCCCCGCGCCCGCTGGCGGGAGCGGGGAGGGATCGGGGGAGGGGTGAGGTTTCCGCCCGCCGCCCCAGGCGAGCGGGAGAGGGGAGGGGGCAGGGGGTGGGGTGAGGGCGAAGAACGGCGGATTGCCGGGCAATGTTTTAAGTTGCAACATCGGCCTATGCCCGGGTTAGATTTTTAAAGTTCATTAGCGCGGGCGACCAGGCCTGTGACTATCTTCAAAAAGATGCTTCAGACCGCTATCACAGGCTAACAGCCTGCGCTGCGCAATCTTCAGCATTTTTCGGACATACTCTAAGGCTTGAGCGGTAAGGCGCATATGCAAGGTGCCGGACAACGGAAAGCCCTGCGTTCAGCGTACCGGATCCTGCCGTTGATCTGTTTCCTGAGCCTCCTGGCTTTCGGGATTCGGGCAGCCTCCCTCACTGCGCAGTCTTTCTGGCGGGACGAAGTGGACGCACTCTGCTATGCCCACGAATTTCCTCAGATGCTGTGGGCCCTTTTCTCTCCAAGACAAATGCAGGCCCCTCCCTTTGCCTGTCCACCTCCCCCCTTCTCCTGGGAGCCGGAAGGCCCGCTGGGTGAACAGATGCGGAGCCTGCTGGGAGCGATAATCCGGCAGAACGGGCCCCTCTACTATTTTCTGCTCCGCGGCTGGATCGCGCTCACCGGTCTGACCGAGTACGCCGCGCGGTATTTCTCCCTTCTGTTGGGGGTGCTCTGCGTGCCCCTGCTCTTTGCTCTTGGCGCACGCCTTCGGGATCGGAGGACCGGCGCAGTAGCAGCGGCCCTTCTGGCTTGCTCCCCCTACCTGGTCTGGTACAGTCAGGAAGTCAAGATGTACACCCTGGTACCGGCTCTGGCTCTCCTTGCCCTGTATGGGTTCCTGCGAGCGGTGGAGCACGGAGGGAAATGGTGGGCCCTCCAGGTGGTAGCAACCTCGCTCCTCCTGTACACCCATATCTGGGGAGCCCTGCTGATTCCCCTGGAGGGGCTCTGGCTGGTCCTGACGTGGCCCCGGTGGCGGCGGCACTGGCGGGGCGCGCTGGCGGCGATGGCGCTGCTGACACTGCCCTATCTCCCCCTGGCCCTCTGGCAGATTCCTGCCGTCTGGGTTCGCCGGGAGACCGGGTTCCCGCATCATACCCTGAGTGAGATGTCCCTGATCCTCCTCAACGGTTGGAGCACGGGAATCGTTGGGCGGGGCTGGCCCTGGGGTGCGCTGGTGATTGGTGGTGCCGCAGTTCTGGGGCTTGCCTCCGGGCTTTGCAGGGCAGGGCGACGCTCCATACTCCTGCTTCTGGCCTGGTTGATCCTCCCGCTCCTGATCATTTGGGTCGTCTCTCTCCGCCAACCCTTATTCACAGACCGGTATCTGATCTGGTGTGCGCCTGCCATGTATCTGCTGGTGGGCACCGGGCTGGATACCCTGGTCCAGAAAAAAGCCACGACACGATTTTCGTTTTTGATGTCCGAGCCGGCTCTGGCAGCCGCATGGGGGGTTGTAGTGCTTGGGGTATTTGGAGCGAACCTCTGGACTCAAGCGGCCCTTCCCATTAAATCCGACGTGCGGACCGCGGCCCGCCACGTGGAGGCTCATTATCAACCTGGTGACCTTCTCGTGTTCCAGATTCCTCATATCCGCTACACTTTTGACTATTACTTCGGTCCCACAGATTACCTGTGGGTGGATGGCCTATATACGAACCATCGGAACCCCGACGGTTCATATATCCTCCCTCCGGAGATAGTAGATTTGTGGATGGCCCAGCGGATCGGTGCAGCCCAGGCGGTCTGGCTGATCGCTTCCGAAGCGGAGATGTGGGATGAGCGAAACCTGGTCCAGGCCTGGCTGGAGGCCCACTATATTCGGACCGATGAAGCGCATTTTATGCGAATCAGTGTGTACCGGTACCAGACGCGCTGAGTGGACAGGGAGCGGAGAGGGGGCGGCCGGGGTGCCTCCTATCATTGGCCCGCGTTTGACTTTCTCCGACGACGTGTTAAAATTAGCAAAGATTCCGGATGCCCCATTCTGCGGAGGGTTGTCGGTAGGGCTACGGGCGGATATGGTCGTTATCAGGACCCGGCACCGCCCACGCGGTGGCCCAGCGTCGGCGAGGCCGGGTTTTTTGTGGACGTTTCAGCCACCGATAGCACCACCCTTGTCCCGCAGGCCGGGCATCCGTTGAGGAGAGGAAAGAGAGATGGTGGAAGAATGGGTAGAGCAGACATCCTCCCAGCCAGAGATGGGCGATGTGGATATGGCGACCCTGCTTCGGAACCAGGAGGGATATATCGTCCGACCGGGAGACCTCCGCAAGGGCCGGGTTCTCCAGGTTTCTGAAGCGGGCGTTCTGGTGGATATTGGCCTGAAGCGGGAATGTTTTGTGCCCACCAGTGATCTCCAGCAGATGCGGCGCCGGCAGATGGGCGAAGTACGCGAGGGGGATGAGGTCCTGGTCAAAATCCTGGAGAGCGAGGGCGAAGGATACATCAAGGCTTCCATCTACCAGGCCCGCCTGGAGGAAGATTGGATCCGGGCTGAGGAGATGCTCCGAAGCGGCGCCATCTACGAGGGCAAGATTTCCGCATACAATCGGGGAGGGCTCACGGTCCCCTTTGGCCGTATCCGTGGGTTTATCCCTCTCTCCCAGATTGTGGGCATCCCGCGGGGGCTGAAGGAAGAGGAGCGCCGGAAGCGGCTGGCTGCGATGGTGGGCCAGACCGTGGGGCTGCGGGTTGTGGATGTGGACCGAGTCAAACGGCGGCTCATTCTCTCCCAGCGGCGGGCCTATCGGGCCTGGCAGCGCATTCTCCGAAAGCGGTTGCTGGAGAGCCTGGAGATCGGCCAGCGGCGGAAGGGCCGGGTCTCCAGCGTGACGGACTTCGGTGCTTTCGTGGACCTGGGAGGCGTGGAGGGATTGGTCCACGTCTCCGAATTATCCTGGCGCCATGTGGAGAACCCCCGCGAGGTGGTCAAGGTTGGGGATGAGGTAGAGGTCGTTGTCCTGGAGGTCAATCGCTCCAAAGGGCGAGTCGGGTTGAGCATTAAACAGACCCAGGAGGATCCCTGGAAGACGGTGAAAGACCGGTATCGGGAGAATCAACTGGTGGAAGGGCGAATCCTTCGGGTGACCGACATCGGGGCGATTGTGGAACTGGAGCCGGGGGTAGAGGGATTGCTCCACTCCAGCGAACTGGTCGGGGCCCCGGACGTGAAGCCTCAGGATGTGCTCAAACCGGGCGAGACCATTCTGCTGAAAATCCTGGATATCAGCCCATCCCGACGTCGTATCCGTCTGAGTGCCCGTCGGGTTCGGCGAGAAGAATGGGAGCGGTGGGCCGCAGAAAAGGCGGCGAGGGGAATAGAAACCCGGAAAGTCGCTGAAACCCCTGCTGCGTGATCGGGTACGCTCATCTGGAGGGGAGGCGGATGGGGAAGAAGGAAGAGAAAATAGAGATAGAGGGCACCGTCATTGAGACGCTTCCGGGTACCCAGTTCCGGGTTCGCCTGGATACCGGCCACGAAGTGATGGCCTACCTGTCGGGCCGGATGCGGAAGTACTACATCCGCATCCTGCTGGGAGACCGGGTGCGCGTAGAACTCTCCCCATACGATCTCACCCGTGGGCGTATTGTCTATCGGTACAAACGGGCAGAGGAAGAGGCCCTGGAGGACGAGGAATAGCCTCTTGGAACCTTTTCATCATCGGCTTGCTGGTTTTTGGGTTTGTGGTACAATAGCCCCCCGTTGAGAACGGCAAAGAGGTGAGAGATGGACCTGATTCAATCGCTGCACCGACAGTTGGAACGAAATCCGAACATCCCCGAACTGCGGCCGGGAGATACCGTGCGGGTTCACGCGCGGATTGTGGAGGGTGGTCGGGAACGGATTCAGGTTTTCCAGGGGCTGGTGATTCGGGTGCGCGGGAGCGGTGCGGGAGCGACCTTCACGGTTCGCCGCATTGCGGCCCATGGTATCGGGGTGGAGCGGACTTTCCCCCTCTACTCCCCCCTGATTGAGAAGGTGGAAGTTACCCGCCACGGCAAGGTTCGCCGGGGACGCCTGTATTACATGCGCGGCTTGAAGGGGAAGGCTGCCCGGCTGAAGGAAAAGCGAGAGGAATAAGACAACGGCGGGGAAAAATAGAGGGGCGCGGCATTGGCCGCGCCCCTCTTTATTTGGTAACGTGGGCATCTGGCCGGGACCGGTTATTTCTTCCAGCCCGTGCTGATGGTGCCATCAATGATGCCCTTCTTGACCTCTTCCAGTTCGGCCTTCAGGCTGGCAGGCACGTCGTCGTCAAACTCGTGGAACGGAGCGATGCCCACGCCGCCGTTCTTCAGCGTGCCCACATAGGTGCCGCCCTGGAACTTGCCTTCCACGGCCATCTTGATGGCATCCCGCACGGCGATGTGCATGTTCTTCATCACGCTGGTCAGGATCACCGGGCAGTACTCGGCGGCGCTGATGCACCAGTCGGTGTCCACGCCGATGAGCATCGTCCCAGGATGATCCTTGACCGCAGCGGCGGTGCCCAGGCCGACCGGACCGGCAACGGGCATAATGATGTCCGCGCCCTCAGCGATGAGGTCCTCGCCCGCGCGGCGGCCGTCGTCGGTGGACTCAAAGTTGCCCACGAAGAGGCCTTCGTCTTTGGCAGTATCCCAGCCCAGCACCTGGACGTTGGTCCCATGTTTCTGGTTGTAGTACTTTACGCCGGCCTCAAAGCCGACCATGAAGATGGTGACCGGGGGGATCTTGATGCCGCCGAAGGTGCCCACCTTGCCCGTCTTGGTCATCCCGGCGGCAAGATACCCAGCCAGAAAGGCCGCTTCGTCGGTGGCAAAGGTCAGTCCCAGGACGTTGGGGATGGGCGGGTCATAGGCGAAGTCCACAATGGCGAACTTCACATTCGGATTCTGCTCGGCGAACTTCTTGGTGTCGTCGCCCAGCAGGAAGCCGACGGTGACGATCATATCGTAGCCCTGGTCAATGAACTGGGTAATATTGGAGGCATAGTCCGCCTGCTGCTGGGACTCCAGGTAGGCGATCTCCACGCCCAGTTCCTGCTTCGCCAGTTCCATCCCCTGCCACGACGTGGCGTTGAAGGACTTATCGTCAATCCCGCCGACATCGGTGACCATCCCGACGCGGAACTTCTTTTCCGGCGTCGGCCGGGGGCCGCAGGCGGCCACCAGAGTGAGCAGTAAGAAGAGGGTAGTCAGAGGCAGGATCCATTTACGCATCGCATTCCTCCTGTAGAAGATTGGGATGAACTTTTGAGTTTTGGTGGTTGAGAGGACTTGTCTATCTTCCGGCAACGAACCTCCTTGAAGGGAGTGTGAGACAAGCATAGAAATATTACTCCCGAAATGGTTTTTCGTCAAGTGGAGCGCTTAAGCGCGCTTCCGCGTTTAGGCGGTCGGTTGTAGAATATCCACCAGACTGCCGTTCCATTTAGGCGGAGGGCCTATGTCTCTTTCCATTCACCATATCGCTATCGCTGTCTATGACCTGGAAGCCGCACTGGCCTTCTACCGGGACGCCCTGGGCCTGGAGGTGACCCAGCGGCGGGAAGTCCCCGAAGAAGGGGTGGAGATCGCCTTCCTCCCCACCGGAGAGGGAGAAATAGAACTCCTGCGGCCCCTGGGCCCGGAGACGTCCGTAGCCCGCTTCCTGGAGAAACGGGGCGAGGGGCTCCACCACATCTGCCTGCGGGTGGACAATATCACGGCCGCAATGGAGCGGCTCCGCGCGGCCGGCGCAACGCTCCTCTCCGATGAGCCCCGCGTGGGCGCCGACGGCACCCGCTACGTCTTCATCCATCCCAAATCCGCCCACGGCGTCCTGCTGGAACTCTACGAGAACCCGGACGCGGACGCCGATGAACGCAGGTAGGCCAGGTCTTTATCTCCAACACCCCATATTTATCTGCATTAACACCTGCGTTTATCTGCGCCCCGCTTTCCAATAACCCGTGCTCGCTCTGTTCGGCTCGTCTTTTCACAACCCACCCTTTGAGAACGCCCCTTTCCGGGTCCTCATCGCGCGGCTTTCGCCGCTGCGGGACGTGGACCGTTCCTTTACCCATTTCCTGCTCTTCTCCGAGGTCCGACGGGCCCTCCCGGAGGCCTTTGTGGACCTGGCCTTCTTTTCTCCCTCTTCTCCCGAACCTCTCCAGGGACTGGATTCCGGCCGTCCCCTGGCCGATTTTGACCTGGTCCTCCTCTCCAATGCCTACACGCTGGAACTGGTGAATCTCCCCTACATCCTGCTTCGGTCCGGTCTGCCCCTTTTCGCTGGGGAGCGAGCGGGGGGCCCGGTTCTCCTGCTGGGCGGCTCCAACGCAATGGCCGCCCAGGCCGTCGTCCGCCCCGACGCAGACGCGCTGGTGGACGGTATCTTCTTCGGCGAGGGGGAAGGACGGGTCGGAGAAATCGTCGCTGCGCTGGCCCGTGCGTCCGGCGGGAAACAGGAGCGGCTGAGGGCCGCCGCGGCGACGGGGCCCGGCCTCTGGGTCGCAGGCTCCTTTCATCCCACGGTCAAGGCCGTTTGCCGACCGATCGCTTCCGCCCTTCCGACCGACTACCCGCTCCTGAACACCCCGGAGGCCCATACCGCGTACCTGCAGATTACCTGGGGCTGTCCGGCCTTCTGTTCCTTTTGCTTTGAGGGGTACGACCGCAAGCCCTATCGGGAACTCCCCGTCTCCGATCTCCTGTCCGTCGCCAGAAGGCTCAAGGCCGCGCAGGGCGCGGAGGAGGTCAGCCTCTACAGTTTCAACTTCAACACCCACCGGGAGATTTTCCACCTCCTGCTGGAACTCCATCGGCTCTTTGACCGGGTGGGGCTCAAGAGCCAGCGGGCCGACCTCCTGCTGCGGACGCCGGGGCTGATAGAGGCAGAACTGGCCGCGGAGAAGCGGGAGTTCACCCTGGGGATTGAGGGCATCAGCCAGCGACAGCGGGCCTTCCTGCACAAGAGCCTCTCCCCAGACGACATCGCCGCGCTCCTGGAGCGGCTGCTTCAGGAGCCCATCCGCCGGGTCAAACTCTTCTACATCCTGACCGGGCACGAGACGGAGGCGGACCTGGCAGAGTTTCGGGCCTTTGTCCGCTGGCTGCGGGAGGTCTGGAACGCGTCCCCTTCCCGGCCGCGGGTCATCTTCAGTTTCGGGCCACTGGTCCGGATGCCCTTCACGCCGCTGCGATACGACCGGCTTTTTCTGGACGAGCGCCACTGGCGGCCCCTGGCGGGGGCGGTCAAGTCGGCCTGCGACCTGGCCGGTTTTGAGTTCCGGATGGCGACAGTTTGGTCTTCATATTTTGTGGACCAGGTCCTCGCGCTGGGCGGGTACTGGCTCCACGAGGTGCTGATTTCGCTGGCCCAGCAGGGCCCCTACCGTCCGGAGCGTCTCCCACAGGAGTATTGGGAGACCCTGCGGACGTGGATGGAAGAGCGGGGATACTGGAACGATGCCTTCCTGGGGGAGAAGGGCCCGGATTATCCCTTCCCCCTGGAGTTCGTCCGGACGGATGTCCCGCCGGAGTTTCTGTATCGGCAATATCAGGAGGCCCGCGCGGGGTTGGACCGGGGCTACTGTCTGGGGAGTGCGGAAAGGGTGGGGCGATGTCTGGGCTGCGGCGCGTGCCCGGATGAGGAACATCGGCAGGCCCTCCTCCACCACCGGATTTCTGTGCCGGAATTGGAGCCGTACCTGGGCCAACTGCGGGCCCTCGTCTCCCGAAAACGGGCCCTGCGCCCCCTCTACTACCGTATTCGGACCGACGGCACACTCTCCAGCGCGTTCCCGGAATTCCTGAACGCCCTCGTCTTCCGACGGCTGCTGGCGGCGGCGCCGGGCCTGGTGGAGAATCTGCTCTCCGTCCGGGAGAGCCTCTTCACCGTCTCTCCTAACCATCGGCAGTTTCCAACTCTGGGCGGGGAAACGGTCTTCGCACTGCGGGCCTGGGATGCGGAGAAACTCCGGGAAACCCTGGCCGGGCTCTCCGACCTGGGGGAAGGGGTGGAGGTCCTGGGACCAGCGGAGGGATTTACCCCCGGTGTCTTTACCGCGGCCCGGCTGGAGGTTGCGCTGCCGCTGGCCTTCGCCGAGGGCCGCACGGCGCTGGAGCGATACCTGCGGGAGGCCTACGTTCCCTTCTCCCTGCGGCGGGAGGACGACCGGTACTGGCTGGAGGTCCCACCGAAAGGGGCGAAAAAGCGGGTGCTCTTTGGGGGCTGGCTGGCGCCGGGCCCGGAGGGGTTCCGGGCCGAACTGGAGTTCGGCCCCAAGTTCAACCTCCGGGAGTGGCTGACGAAGGGGGGGATCGCCGTGGAGAACGTCCGGCTGCGGGTGATCCGCCTGCAGTTATAAAACCGCAAAGGACGCAAAGGGCGCAAAGTTTAGATTTCTTTCGGGAGCGGAGATGGCCACCACGAGGGTCTTCTTTCTCGCTAACCGACAGACAACGATCCGTGTCCTCAACCTGGCCTGGCCGGTGGTCGTGGAGCAGATGCTGGGGACGGCGGTCGGGCTGCTGGGGACGTATCTGGTGGGCCACCTGGGGGGTGCGGCCCTGGCTGCGGTCGGCCTGGGCTCCCAGGTGGTTACGCTGCTGACCGCGGTCTTCAGCGCGGTCGGTGTGGGAAGCACGGCGCTTATTGCCCGGCACGTCGGTGCCGGGGAGACCCGCGAGGCGGAGGAGATCGCCGGACAATCCCTGCTTCTGGCACTGGGGATGGGGGTCCTGGTCGCTCTTCCCTGTTTCCTCTGGGGTGAGGAGATCCTGCGGGCCCTGGGCGGGGAGCCGCAGGTCGCTGCGGCGGGGGCCTCGTATCTGTTCGCTGTGGGGACGACAATGCCGCTGACCGCGCTCCTCTTTGTGGGAAACGCGGCGATGCGGGGAGCGGGGGATACCCGAACCCCGATGGGGATTATGGGCGCCGTCAATCTGGTGAACGCAGCCGTCGCCTGGGCGCTCATCTACGGGGTTGGGCCGCTGCCAGCCCTGGGGGTACTGGGGGCCGGAATCGGGTCGGCGGCCAGTTCCGCTGTCGGCGGGGCGCTGGCCCTCCGGGCCCTGCTTCTGGAAGAAAACCGTGGCGGGCTGCGGGTTCGGCTCCCCTCCCTGCGGCTCCACCCGACCACCGTCCGGCGGCTCCTGCGCATCGGGCTCCCCAGCGGGGCGGAGCAGGGACTCCTGCGGCTGGCCCAACTGATGATGGCAGGCGTCGTGACCCAGTTGGGGACCGCGGCCTACGCCGGGCACCAGTTGGGGATTCAACTGCTCTCCGTGGCTTTCACCCCCGGCTTCGCTTTCTCCGTCGCGGCAACGACGATGACGGGCCAGGAACTGGGGCGGAGGTCCCCCCAGCGAGCGCGGGAGTCGGTTCTGGCCGCGGTGTGGCTGGCACTGGCGGTGATGTGCACGGGCGGCATCCTGGCCTACCTCTTCGCCGAGCCACTGGTCCGTTTCTTTACCTCCGACCCGGAGGTGATTCCCCAGGGAGTGCGCGCGGTCTGGGGATGTGCGCTGATAGAGCCCGCGCTGGCCTGGTACTTTGTCCTCTCTGGCGGCCTTCGGGGCGCGGGCGATACCGGTTATGTGCTCCTGGCCCAGGTGCTTCCCATCTGGCTGATCCGGCTCCCTCTGGCCCACCTCTTCGGCGTGACCCTGGGCTGGGGGCTGATGGGCGTCTGGGCAGCGATGATTCTGGATATGAGCGTCCGGGCGCTAATGCTGGGGCTGCGCTTCCGCAGCGGGCGGTGGGAGCGAATCAGAGTATAGGCCCCCCTCAGGGGGTTGGAGGCTCGTAGCCAGGGCCGTAGCGGTAGGCGGCCCGGCGGGGCGCATATTTGCTCACAAAGCGGTCGTGGTAGAGCAGGTTCCCAGCCGCGTCGTAGACCCACCGCTCCACCGTCGCCGTCAGCCCCTTCTGGGCCGTCTGCCACTCCATCACCGTCCCTGGCGGAAGTTTCGGGTCCAACTGGTAGATGGGCGGCCCCGGTTCGGTGATGTCCGTGACTGTGGGGCCCTGGAGGACCACCCGCCGCCCGTCGTCGGTGGAGTAGAAGCGGAAAATCAGGCGGTGGGTGGTCTCTTCTATCTCCGTTTCCATCAGTAACGCGGTGGGCCGGTCGTTGCGGAACTTGAAATCCACCAGGGGAGCGTAGACGGTCGCGTCCAGGCCGGGGCCGTGGCCCCGGAGTTCGTAGTAGCCCACCCGGTGGTAGTGGGCCCAGCGCTCCAGGATAGGGTAGCCCCCCTTCAGGGCGGCCCGGAAGACCGTCGTGGAGACCTGGCAGATTCCCCCGCCGACCTCTATGGCCAGTTGTTCCCCCAGGGTGACGTAGGCCTCGTCGTACCCGGCCTCCTTGCTGACCTCCCCCAGATGGGCGTTAAAGGAGAAGACTTCCCCCGGCCCGATGACCAGGCCGTCAAACTTGCGAGCCGCCAGCCGGATGTTGTGGTCCCGGCCGGAAGGGGAGCCAATGAAATAGGATTCCCCCACTGCGACCAGGTCCCGGATGCCCAGTTCGGCAGCGGTGGAGGACTCGGTGTACCGGGGTGGGACGGCGCGCAGGACCAGCGGTGCGCTGGAGTATCCGGCCTGGACGGCGGCCAGAATGTTCTGGATGCTGGCTTCCACGTCCAGCGCGCGGCCCGGTGTGGATGGAGCGATGGGGACCAGGTTTCCCGTCTGTTCGTCAAAGTGAAACCGGGCGTTCACCGGCTCTATCGCCAGGGAGGGAGCCAATGTCTCCAGGTGGGCCCGAAGTTTCTCCCGATCCAGGGAGATGGCCAATCGGTTCCCCTGGGGAACGGCGACGACCATCGCCGCCAGTTCCTCCGGTGAGAGGGACCAGGGGCCGGGGTCGCCCTCGCGCGGGTTCGGAAGCAGGAGCAGGAACGGCCGAGAGAGTAGGGCTTCCGCCTGGATTCGGGCCGCTTCGGCGTCCAGTATCTGCGGATAGACGTCCCGGACGAGGAGGTTCACCGTGCCACCTGTGGGCGATTGAACGGCCCGTCGGAGGGCCTGGAGGGCGCTCTCCACGTCCAGGGCCCGGCCAGGGCGGGCGGTCGTTGTCCGAACCTGGGTCCCCTCCAGGGTCAGGGAGGCCTCTATGGGAGGGATATCGGTGAGTTTCGCCAGGGTCTGGAGGTAGAGGCGGGCGGTCCCCTCGTCCCACGTCAGGATGGGGGAGATGGAGTGGCCGCGAACGAGGAGGAGGAGATGGGTCAGGGGCCCATCCCCCGGCCCTCGGCCGACGCGAAAAGCGGCCTGTGCGGTGGCCTGGGCCTCCAGCCGAAGGCCGATGTCCGCTGGGGGTGGGGTCCATGACTGCCCTGGCCCGACGAAGGTCACAGTAGGAAGGGGCAGCGCGGCCTCCAGCCGCCGGGCCGCCTCCTGGGGCCGCAGTCCGCCCACCGACACACCCCAGACGTGGACGCCGGGGTAGATGCGGTCGGCGCACCAGGCCTCATAGGCCAGCGTCAGCCCGAGGGCCCCCAGCACGCAGAGCCCGGCAAAGAGCAGGAAAGCCAGCCACTCAGCGGGACGACGGTTCATTGCGGGATAAGTTCACGCTGTGGCGGCCTCGCCGCCACAGCGTGAACCCCTCCGGATAAACACTCCCGCGGGCCGGAGGGCCCGCGGGAGGCTGCGGTTTGGCCCTACCACCACACCGCGTCCAGTTCCTCGTCGGGGACGTCCCAGACGACGTTGTGCGGCGGCAGTGGCTCGTACTTCATGAACTCGGGCATGCGGTCGTGGGCCTTGGTGAAGCCGGCCGCGCGGTTGAAGGCCAGTTCCTTCTCCATAATCTCGCGGCCGATGCGGGCCACGTCGTCCGCTGTCCACTCCACGCCCAGGACGCCCGCGCACTCCTCCACCATGCCCTCAAAGCCGCTGGGGATATCCAGGATGGCGAAGGCGATGAAGAGGCAGTGGCCGGTGGAGTCAATGAAGGCGGTCGTGACCTGGAAGTTGCGGGAGAGGTCCGCCTTCTTGATGTCGCGCGGGTCGGCCTTGCCGCCGACGCTGAGGATCTCCGGCGCGATGGTGTAGCCCGCCGTGTGGTCGGCGCCCATAGTGGAGGTGGCATAGGTGACGCCGATGCCCTTGATGGCGCGCGGCTCGTAGGCGGGCATGTTCTGGCCCTTGCAGCCGGGGATCCGGTGCCAGCCGAAGGCCCGGCCCGTGAAGGCGGCGCCGTTGCCCAGGATGCGGCCCAGCGGGGTGCCCTTGCGGATGTCTTCGTCCAGCAGCCGGATGGCCCCCTGCCAGTCGCCGAAGGGCAGGAGCCCCGCGTCCATCGCCACCCCCAGCATGCCACCGGTCTCAATGGTGTCAATGCCCAGGTCGTTGCAGAGCCAGATGAGTTTGCCGATGGCATCCAGGTTATCAATGCCGCAGTTGGCCCCCAGCGCCCAGGTGGACTCGTACTCAATGCAGGAGACGATCTCGTTCCCCTGCTCGTCGTAGTAGGTGTTGGAGCACTGGATGACGCAGCCGGGGTGGCAGGCGTGGTTGTAGAGTTCCTTGCCCAGCCGCTTCTTGTTGTTCTCAAAGATGGCCTCGCCGGAGGTCGCTGCAGCGCCCTCAAAGCGGCCCTCCCGGAAGTTGCGGGTGGGGTAAGCGCCCGCCTCGTTGAGGATGTTGACCAGGATGGCGGTGCCGTAGGTGTTCAGGCCGCCCTTGGGCTTGGTGATATCGTGCTGGCGCAGCGCCTCCAGCATCTTCTTGCGGCCCTGCTCAAAGAGGTCGGGGTTGGCGATCTCCACCCCGGGCCCACCGGTGGCGTCCACGACGATGAACTTGAGCCCTTTGGAGCCCATCACCGCGCCGAGGCCCCCGCGCCCGGAGTAACGGCTGGGCCGCCCGTGGGCATCGTTGAAGCAGACCCCGGCCATGGCCATCTTCATCTCCCCGGCAACGCCGATAGAGCAGATATCCGCCTTCTTGCCGAAGCGCTCAAAGAGGAGCGGGTAGACCTCGTAGAGGCTTCGGCCGGCATACTCATCGGCGGGGAAGAAGGTGGCGCCGTCTTTGGTGATGTGCAGCCCCCACCAGCCGCCGTCCTTGGGGTAGCCCTCCACGATGATGGCCTTGATCCCCAGTTTGGCCACCGACTGGGGCCAGCCGGAACCGGCGTTGGATTCCTTGATACCGCCGGTCAGGGGCGATTTCCCGCCCACGGAGACACGGCCGGAGGTCGGCGCGTTGGTGCCAGTGATGATGCCCGGGGCGAAGACCAGTTTGTTGTTGGGGCCCAGGGGGTGGCAGAGGGGATCCACCTCGTCGTAGACGATGGCCGAAGTAAGGCCACGCCCACCCAGATAGCGGTACTTCTCGGGGACGTCCTCGTAGGTGACCGTCCGGTCGGTCAT
>JANXAH010000021.1 GCA_025062415.1 Anaerolineae bacterium
GGCCCTCTTTGGGGGCGCGGGGGGGGGGCCGTGCCCCGGGGGGTTTTTTTGGGGGGGGGGGGGGGGGGGTGGGGGGTTTTTGCGGGCCCCCGTCTTTTTGTGGGGGGGTTGGGGGGGGGGGGGGGGGGGGGGCCCCCCCCCCCCAAAAGCCCCTCAGATCATCGTCGGGGGCCGATACTCCCCCCAGACCCGCCGAAGGACAGCGCAGATTTCCCCCAGGGTGCAGTCGGCCTCCACGGCGGCCAGAAAGAGGGGCATCAGGGGCTCATCGGGCCGACGGGCCGCGGCCTCAATCCGGGAAAGCATCGCCGAGACCCGTTCGCTATCCCGGCGGGCCCGCAGCGCAGCCAGCCGCTCCCGCTGCCGGGCCTCTACCGCCGGGTCCACCACCAGCCGCTTCAGCGTCCGGGCTTCTTCTTCAATCTGGAACGCGTTGACCCCGACGACAATGCGCTCTCCCCGATCCACCGCCTGCTGGTAGCGGTAGGCGGCGTCGGCGATCTCCTGCTGGATGTACCCCTTCTCAATGGCGACCAGCGCGCCCCCCATTGCGTCTATTTTATCTATGTACTCCTGGGCCCGACGCTCAATCTCATCGGTCAGGTACTCCACGACGTAGGAGCCCGCCAGGGGGTCCACCGTGTTGGCGACGCCCGACTCGTAGGCGATAATCTGCTGGGTCCGCAGGGCAATGCGGACCGACTCCTCGGTGGGAAGCCAGAGGGCCTCGTCGCGCGAGTTGGTGTGCAGGGATTGCGTCCCGCCCAGAACCGCGGCCAGGGCCTGAATCGTCACCCGGACAACGTTGATTTCCGGCTGTTGCGCGGTGAGGGTGGACCCAGCGGTCTGAGTGTGGAAGCGGAGCATCCAGGAGCGCGGGTTTTTGGCGCCGAACCGCTCCCGCATAATCCGGGCCCAGAGCCGACGCGCGGCGCGGAATTTGGCGATCTCTTCCAGAAAGTCGTTGTGGGCATTGAAGAAAAAGGAAAGGCGCGGGCCAAAGGTATCCACGTCCAGCCCAGCATCAATGGCCGCCTGGACGTAGGCGATGCCGTTGGCGAGGGTGAAGGCCACCTCCTGGACGGCGGTCGCTCCGGCCTCTCGGATGTGGTAGCCGCTGATGCTGATGGTGTTCCAGCGGGGGACTTCGGCCGCGCAGTACCGGAAGAGGTCGGTCACCAGCCGCATAGAGGGACGGGGCGGGAAAATGTAGGTGCCACGAGCGATGTACTCCTTCAGGATATCGTTCTGGACGGTCCCCTCCAGCCGCTTCGGGTCCACTCCCTGCTCTTTGGCAACAGCGATGTACATCGCCAGCAGGATGGCCGCGGGCGCGTTAATGGTCATAGAGGTGCTCACTTTGTCCAGCGGGATGCCGTCAAAGAGGACCCGCATATCGTCCAGACTGCTGATGGAGACTCCCACCTTCCCAACCTCTCCGGAGGCCAGAGGGTCATCGGCGTCGTAGCCCAACTGAGTGGGGAGGTCAAAGGCGACGGAGAGGCCCGTCTGACCGTGGGCCAGCAGGTACTTGTAGCGGGCGTTGGACTCCTCCGCGGTGGCGTATCCGGCATACTGGCGCATCGTCCAGAACCGCCCCCGGTACATCGTCGGCTGGACGCCACGGGTGAAGGGATACTCGCCGGGAAAGCCCAGGTCCCGCAGGTAGTCTACCTCCACGTCCGCGGGGGTGTACAGCCGGTCCAGCGGGATGCCGGAGAGAGTCTCAAAGCGCTCCTGACGCTCCGGCGCGCGCTCCAGCGTCGGGCGGAGCGTCTCCTCCTCCCACCGTTTTCGGGCCCGGATCAGTTCGTCGTCCATCTACGCCTCCTCACAAACGGACAAACTACAGCACCGAGGCAACATTCATTCCACCATCCACAACAAAGACAGCGCCGGTGACGTAGTCGGACGCGGGGGATGCCAGGAAGAGCGCCAGCCCGGCGACGTCCTCCGGCTCCCCGAAACGGCCCGCAGGTGTGCCCTTGAGGATCTGTTCGGCCAGGGCCGGCGTCTGCCAGAGGACCTGGCTGAAACGGGTCTTGATGACACCGGGCGCGATGGCGTTAACCTGAATGTTGGCAGGCGCCAGTTCCACAGCCAGGACCTGGGTAAGCATAATGAGGGCCGCTTTGGAGACGGAATAAACGCCCATCGCGGGGGAGGGCCGCAGGCCGGCCACCGAGGCGATGTTGATAATTTTGCCGCCACCCTGGGCCTGCATATGGGGCACGACGGCCTTCGCCACCCGGAAGGCACCCTTCACGTTGGTATCCAGGATTTTATCCCACTGTCCCTCATCGGCGGTGAGGATAGGGCCAAAATGGGGATTGGTGGCCGCGTTGTTGACGGCGATGTCTATGCGGCCGAAGGTTTCCAGGGCACGGGCCACCATAGTCTCCACCTGCTCCCGCTGCCCAACGTGGGCCTCCACGGCCAGCGCTTCACCGCCCCCAGCGCGGATTTCCTCCGCCACCGGCGCAACGTTTTCCATCTTTCGGCTACAGACCACCACTTTCGCCCCTGCGCGGGCCAGGCGCAGGGCGATCGCGCGCCCGATGCCGCGCGAAGCGCCTGTGATCAGCGCAACTTTGCCATGCAGAGAAAAGTCCTCCATCGGGCTACCTCCTCGGGGAAGATCGCAGCGGAGTTCGGGGACCCCCGCCTTCACTCTACCAGCGCGCGGGCAAAAATGAGAAACCCCGTGTGGGCGACCATCCGGTCCTCCGGGCGAAACCGGGCAGAGACAGCCTTATAGGGCCGCAGGAGGATCTCCTCCACCTCCACCAGCCCCCACTTCGGCGACTCCAGGGCGGCCAGAAGGCGAGTCACCTGATTGGCGGTGGGCAGGAGGGAGCCCAGGTACCCGCCGTTTACGAGGGCCGCGTAGGCCTGTTCCAAATAGTCCCACGGATTGGGCAGGTCCAAAAAGACTGCATCCACCCCAGTCTCGTCAAAGCCCTGGGCGATATCCCGCTCCTTGAATTCCACCACGTCGGCCAGGCCCAGCCGCTCCAGGTTCCGGCGGGCCAGGTGCTGCATCTCCGGGCGGATTTCGTAGGAGTAGACCCGACCATTGGGACGGACGGCGTGGGCCAGCACAGCGGTCAGCGCGCCGCTCCCCGTTCCCGCCTCCACCACCCGGCAGCCGGGCCCGATGTTCATCTTGAGCAGGATATACCCCGCCTCTTTGGGGTAGACGATCTGGGTGGTGCGGCGCAGACGCAGGATCAGGTCGTGAAGGGAGGGGCGCAGGAGCAGAAAGGGCTGGCCCATATGGGAGAGGACGGTGCTCCCCCAGGGCCGCCCGATCAGGTCATCGTGGGCCAGGACCCCCCGATGAGTCTGGGCCGTCTGGCCGGGCTCCAGCCGGAGAATCTGCCAGCGGCGGTCCGGCCCGACCAGCAGGGCCAGGTCTCCGGCCTGCGCGCAGGCCAGATCCCTGGCGAAACCTCCCGCGTTCCCGTATTTCAAAAGTTCGGATTCTTCTACAAAAGCGCCTTCCCTTTCCATCCTCACCCTTCAGACCACAGCGGTCGCAATGCCTCATAAAGGTCATCCACGAAGTGCTTGAAAGACAGTTCCTTTAGCCGTTTTCTGACAGACAAGGAGCGAAGAGGGCGGAAAGTATTCCGGGAATTTTAGCGAATGCGTGTTGATCAAAATCTGCTTGTTTTCGTCCGTCGCTCCCTGCAGGAGTTCCGCAATCAGTCTAAGTCGGCGCGGATGGACGCCGTTTTCTGGCTCCTCGTATCCCACCACTACGGTAGGAGTCAGGGGATGAGTGATCGCCATCAGACCGAGGACCCTCAATGTTCCCTCGGAAATCACCCGTGCGGAGAAGGGTCTGCCATCTTCCCACACTTGGAGGCGCAGGAACCCTTCCGGGGTCCGCACTACCTCTAACTTTTGAACCTGAGGTAGAAGGGAGCGAAGGGCCCGATTCAACGCCTCAAACTGGCGGGGGTTTTGAGACTCCAGCGTGTTGTAGAACGCAGCCAGGTCGGCCCCAAAGGGGCCCAGGCTCTTGACTTCCCTCAGAGGAACTTCTGCCCGCATCGTTTCGGGGTCAAAGTAATAAAACCGCCACCGGGCCAGTTCTTCGCGAAAGGCCGTGATGTGGGGATAGTGCGGAGGATAAAGAGGCGAAGAGACCAGGGTGTGATCCAGGCCGATTTCATGTTCCGTGGGCCGGGCCTGCCCTTCCAGACGCAGGCGCAGGCGATTCCCCACTGGCTCAATAAAGGCCGCTCTGGAGGCTTTCTCTTCTCCGCTTTGAGTAAGCGCAACCAGACGCTCGCGAACAACTCGCAGATCACCTGAATCTGTTTTAATCTGAACGGTCAGGCTGTATCGCAGATAGGGTTCTGTCACCCGCCGCCGTCCGGCCTCACTTCGCTCACCCGGAAGCCCTTCTCGCATTTCCCGAATGCGGCGTTCTACCGCCTCAATCACCTGAGGGGAAAGTCGGACATCTACTTCAATCGTGAATTCGGCCGTGGGGCGGGAAAGGAGCCCCTCCAATCCCCCTTCTCCGTAGTAGAAGGCTTCCAGCGGTGCTCCCCTGTGCCCCTTGAAAGCCTCGTTCAGAGTTGGCTGGGTGACCATTCGGCTCAGCAGTCCGAGAGCATCAAACAGGTTGCTTTTGCCAGCCCCGTTGGGCCCCATGATCACCGTCAGCGGTTTAAGGGGAATCCGGACATCCACCAGCGACTTATATCCCCTGATCCGTACTTCCGTAATCATCGTCTCTCCATTCAGAGCAGGTGAAAATTCAGGTTCTCCGGTGACCTGCAGCGCTGTGGCACGGGCCGCCGTCGCAGGCCAACAGCCTGCGCTACGTGACCTTCAGCATTTTTCAGATACGCGCTTGGACTGCCCTGCGATCTGTGTAGCATGCCGAAGGCTCTGGAAGCGCCGGCGCACCCTCAAAACCTATGGGCGCCAATCTGCAGTGTAGAAATCCAGATACACTGGCATCATCTGGGCCCAGTAGGCATCCGCGTGTTCTCCGGGGGCCACGACAAAGTCGTGGGGAACTCCCTGTTCCGCCAGAATCTGGTGCAGCCGGTTGGCCCCGGCCCAGGCCCAGTCCCTATCCCCTGCGTCCAGCCAGATGCGGAGCGTGGCCACGGCCGGCTCCCGTGCCAGCCGGTAGGGGTCGTAGGACGGCAAAGGGTAGTTGACCGAAAGGGCTGGGCTATGGGCCCCTACCGCCGCAAAGAGGTCCGGACGACGGAAAGCGATCTCCAGCGCCCAGACCCCGCCGCGGGAAATCCCACCAATAGCCCGTCCCTCTCGGGTCCCCCAGGTTCGGTAGGTCCGCTCTATGTGGGGGATCAGTTCGTTCACAATGAGACCCTCCACGGAATAATCTCCGCCGCTGGTACGGACGAAGATGCTATCCGGTGAGGAACCACAGAAGGGCATAACGATCAGAAAGGGCGGGTAGGTTCCGGAGCAGATGCCCGCCGAAGCTGCCTCGTCTGCCCCCAGGCGGTCCCAGTGAGTGTCGTTGTAGGGATACCCGTGGAGCAGGTAGACCACCGGGTAGACAGCAGAGGAGGTATCGTAACCGGGAGGCAGATAAATCCGATAGGGCATGCTCTGGCCCGTGATCCGGCTGGGGTATGAACCCACTTCCACCCGCCCCGTCCCGTCTGCGCAGAACGGGTTCACACTCATCACCGACAGGCCTGGCGAGGGAGGAGGCGTGATGTAGACTGGAGTGGGGATCACCACCGTGGCCGGGGGAGCCGCGGCGGCCCTCGGGCGCGGGGTCGGCGTAGGCGTAGGCGTCGGCGTTGGAACAGGCGTCGCCGTCGGAGTCGGGGACGGGATGGGCGTGTCCGTCGGGGTTGGCGGGGCCAGTGTCGGCGTTGCCGCAGGAACCGGCTGCGTCGGGGTAGCGGTTGCCAGCGGGGCCAGCATGGGCGGCGTGTAGGCTGAACGGGATCCAGCAGCCCTGTCGGACGGCACAGTACAGGCCGTCAGGACCAGCAGAGAGAAGACCACCAGAGCCATCAGGGGCGGAGAAAAACGGAATCGCACAGCCATAGGTTACTCCGGATTGGGGATCACGCGGGCCTCCGGGCCGGGACGACACAGGATAACCTCCTGGACACCCGGTAAAGCCAGCAGGTCGGTCCGGAGATGGTCGGCGTATTCTGGAAGGGTCAGAATGTGGACGTTGGGGCCAGCATCTATGGTGAAGTAGGCCGGAACCCCCTCCCGCCTCCAGGCGTGGACCCGGTGCATCAGCATCACCGTCTCCGGAAGCCAGTAGAGGAGCGACGGGCGGGAAGTCATCATCACTGCATGCATCAGCAAGGCGTCCTCTTCAGCCGCTTCTCCCAGAGCAGCAAAGTCCCGCCGGGCCAGCGCATCCAGAATCCGCTGGTTCAGTTCCGCAACACGGGCCACCCGCGCCCGGTGCAGCGCGCTGGTCGGGGCCAGCCGATGGCCTTCCCCCGAAGAAACCCCTTTTTCCGTCCGAGAAACGATGGCCACCAGGTCGCAGATTTCCCACCAATCGGGCGGATGGAGGGGCTCCGCGAAGGCCTCCTCGTCCCGCGCGCCCGTGTGCAGGAGGACAAATCCCCCGAAGATGGAACGGGCAGCAGAGCCGGAGCCCCGCCGGGCCAGACGGCTTAAGTCGCACGGAGAGAGGTCCAGCCCCAGGGCGGCCGCGCCGGCCAGGGTCAGCGCGGCGAAGCCCGACGCAGAGGAGGCGATCCCCGCGCTGGCAGGGAAGTTGTTCCGTGAAACCACCCGTGCGCGCCAGGAGACCCCCGCGCGCTCCCGAAGGAGATTCAGGTGCTGGACCACCCGCTCTCGCGCTGGACCGGAGAGACGAACCTCGTCCACCACCACCTCGTCCTCCGTCAGGTCGGGATGAAAGGCAACCGTCGTGACAGTGCGGGTCCGGTCCAGCGTGATGGAAATGGATTCGTTAGCGGGGATGCGGAGGTCATCGTTCGCATTCCCCCAGTATTTGGTCAACGCGATATTCGCACCAGCCTCAGCTGTCGCCTGGAGCACGGCCGCGGATAAATGCGGATGATGGTCGTTTGCTTTATATCTCATTCTTGTGCCAGAAGTTCCACCTCAGTGACCAGTGCGTCAAAGGAGTGACCCGATGCGTAGATAGTCACTGACTGAATCAGCGCAGGAGGCGGGTCCAGTTCCATCAAGTTTTCGGAATCGTAAGAGACCCAGGTAGAAAGGGGGATCTGGTCGCTCCACACATACAGGTAATCTGTTGCGGCTTTCGGAACCGAGTAAAAGCCGTGATACCAGGTCCGGTTACCTCCGAAGATGTCCTGATACTCCACCTTGACAATGATGGGGCACTCCGAGCCGGCCATCCCACAGCCAGGAAGGCTCTGGCCCCGAATCATCACACTTAGGTGGAGCACCAGCGAGGTGAAGTCCCGGACATCGTAGTTCAGGGTCTGGCGAATGCCGACTTCGGCATGCCCAACGCCATCCCGGAAAAACCAGGCCGCTGGACGACCTGCAACGGTAGAAGTCTGAACGGTTCCGGCCTCCACAACGTAGGTCTCCCAGCCTACCGACAGGGGTTGTCGGAAGTCGCCGTTGACCAGCAGGTTGCGGGCCGCTGGAAGGACCTGCGGAACGACATTCCCGAACTGGGCGATGGTGCGCTGGGCGCTCTTCAGAGAAAGGGTATGTCCCCCGATATCGGTGACCCGGGCCTGCCCCTCCCGGACGATGAACTCAGTCAGCGCAGAATAGACCCGAACCTCGTAACTCCCAGCCTTCAGGAGGGCAGTCAGATGGGGCGTCCGCAGGAGGGCCTCCGACTCCCGACGGTTGGTCGGGAGCACGGTGATGCGGACCCGCCCGGCCTCCACTCGCAGGGTGACCCGATGGGGGAGAGGGCTCATTCCGAAGCGGGGGGAACGGGCCGCCGAGACCGCCAGCCGGGTGTCGCCGTACAACTGGGCCGTAGCGACCGTTTCGGAGTTCCGCCCCGGCGCCTGGAAGGTCAGAAGCGCCTGGGCGGCGCCGTCGGTCATCACCACACTCCGCTCCGGGACATCCCACGTAGGGTCCCGAAGGGCCAGAAAATCCCCCTGACCGCCCCGCTGCAGGCTCAGGGTCCCTTTCTGGGGCTGAAGCAGGATCGCCTGTCTCCGGGTGGAAGTGAGCAGGAACTGCCGGATACCCAGAGGAGTCCCGACGGCAATCGCAATACAGAGCGCAAAGGAAACCAGCAGGATAATCCAGGCCAGGCGTTCCCGGTTCTGGGTCATAGGTAGACAATGCGGAAGTCGGTGAATTCGCCCGTCGGTTCCTCCCAGCGGGCATTGACGCGGGTAACATGGGCCGCGGGCGGTCCTTCATGGAGCCAGCCCAGGAACTCCTGGAGGGCTGCGCGGGGCCCCTCCGCAACCGTCTCCACGGTCCCGTCCCAGCGGTTCGCCACCCACCCCGTCAGGCCCAGGGAGCGCGCCCGCCGGACAGTGTAATAGCGGAAATTGACGCCCTGGACAATACCCTCAACGATGGCGTGGAGTCGGGCCCGATCGGCTGACGGTGACGTGTTCATGCCTTGCTCCTCAGGTAGGACGTAGGAAACAGATAAACACGGATGGACGCAGATTCTCTAAAACAAATCTGCGTTTTCTGCGTCCCGTTTAGAACCAGAGCAAAAACCGCGGCTCACGCCGGTCAAAACGGTGCAGGCCCGCTGCACGAGCCGCCTCCAGTGCCTCCTCGTACTCCCGCGCCGTGATAGGCCGGTTCAGCGGCGGGTACTCGTGGGCCCGGTAGCAGGGCCGGTACTGGTCCATAATGTTGATGTACGTATCCCGCGAGACCTCCTGGGCCAGGAAGCGGGCGATCTGGGCCGTTCCGGCCAGGCCACCGGGAAGGACCAGGTGGCGGACCAGGAGCCCCCGCAGGGCGATACCCCGGTCATCCAGAACCAGATCTCCCACCTGTCGGTGCATCTCCTTCACCGCGGCCTGGTTGACGGCGGGGTAATTGCGAACACGGGAGTACCGGTAGGCGATCTCCTCATCAGCGTACTTCATATCGGGCATGTAGATGTCCACAACGCCGTCCAGCAAAGCCAGCGCCTCCGGGGAATCGTAGCCGCCGGTGTTCCAGACCAGGGGAAGACGCAGCCCAGCCTCCGCGGCGATAAGGACCGCCTCCAGGATAGGGGCCAGGACGTGGGTCGGAGAGACAAAGTTGATGTTGTGGCACCCCCGCGCCTGAAGGGCCAGCATCATCTTGGCGATGTCCTCCGGCTCCACCTCCTCCCCCTGTCCCAACTGGCTGATATCGTAGTTCTGGCAGTACTGGCAATTCAGGTTGCACCAGGCGAAGAAGATGGTCCCGGAGCCCCGGTAGCCCCGCAAGGGGTCCTCCTCCCCGAAGTGGGGGCCGTAACTGGAGACCAGGGCCCGGACGCCCGTGCGGCACGCGCCGGTGGTCCGGTAGCGGTCCACGCCGCATTTGCGCCCGCAGAAGTCGCAGGCATGCAGCCGCTCGTAGGCCAGTTGGACCCGGCGGCGCAGTTCGCCGCTCTCCAGAAGATTCAAATAGGCTGGTCTAAACTCCCGAGACATCCCGTAGCCCTCCTACCCAACTATTGAGGGCAGGACAAGAACGTTGTCCATTGCGAGTGCTGCGTCAAACTTCGGCGTATTCGTAGACGGGAACCTGGATCACCCGCTTGGGTGTACGCCGCTCCCACACGATCTTCTGAAGATGCTCCACTGTTTCGGGCGAAAACAGTTGTTCGCCTGTCTCCAAGTTCACCCGAGCAGGTACATTTTCCACGACGATGAGTTCTCCGTTCAGATCAAGTACGTATGTAACCTGTCGCTCTACCAATCTCTCATCCCATTGATACGGAACCATCGCACACCCTCCTTACCCTGAAATCCTTCCATCTACTTGGGTCTGGTTCATACAGGGTAATCATCTTCACCAGCGGACGAGAGGGGTAACTACACTGGATGTGCAAGGGTCTACCCGCCTGCGTAAAACCCAGCACCAAACAACTTGGACCGTATTTGTCTTCAGAATAGTCTTCTATGGTCTCACCAGTCGCAATCGCTTCCCGCAATTCCTGTACGCTTATCCCGCGAAGGATACTCTGATCAACGGCGTGTTTAGAGAACTCAAACAACCCGGCCTAAATTTTTGCACGGATCTCTTCAATCATCCGCCCTCTTTTCAGGCTCACCAATGAGATCGTACTCCAGCGCAGCGGTAACTCGGACCGGGACAATCTCTCCCACAGGTAGTTCCCCCTGCACCAGCACCAGCCCGTCTATCTCGGGTGCGTCCCGGTAACTCCGCCCGACGCTGATGCCATCCCCATATCCCTCCACCAGCACGTCCAGGGTCTTCCCCACCAGCGCGCGGTTCTTCGCCAGGGAGATGGCTTGCTGGAGTTCCATCAGCCGTCCTCGCCGCTCTTCCTTAACCTCAGGGGGAACGTTGTCCGTAAGACGCGCGGCCTCCGTTCCCTCCTCGTGAGAATAGACAAAAACACCCACCCGATCAAAGGCCATCTCCTCCACAAAGCGCAGAAGCGTCCCGAATTCCTCTTCCGTCTCTCCCGGATATCCCACGATGAAGGTGGTCCGGATGACCAGGTCCGGGATGCGCTCCCGCATCTGGGCCACCGTCCGCCGGACCCAGCCCACATCGGCGGGGCGGCGCATCCGCCGCAGGACGGCGGGATGAGCGTGTTGAAGAGGAAGGTCCAGATACGGGAGCACCTGGGGATACCGGGCCATCACGTCTATCAGCCGCGGCGTCACGGCGCCGGGGAAGGCGTAAAGGACCCGAATCCACGGCACCTTCGGGACCCGCTCCACCAACTGCTCCAGGAGCGTCGCCAGGCCGTCTTCCATCCCCAGGTCCCGCCCATAGGCCGTCGTATCCTGGGCAATGAGGTTGAGTTCTTTGACCCCCTGTGCGGCCGCGAACGCTGCGTCCTCCAGAACCCGCTCCAGCGGCCGACTGACCGCCGGGCCTTTGATGAGGGGAATGGCACAGAACGCGCAGGGCCGGCTGCACCCATCGGCAATCTTCAGATAGGCACTGGCTCCCTGAATCGCCACATAAGGAACATCGGCCCCGTCGCCAGAAAGGGGAGCATCCAGGACGTGGACGAGAGGATCAGGGCGGCTGGCGCGCTCCAGACTTCGGACCACCTCCAGGATGTCCATCCAGCGCCGGGTCCCCAGAAGGCCGTCCACCTCCGGGACCGCCTGCAGGATGGCTTGCGGGTCCCGCTGGGCCCAGCACCCAGCCACCAGCAGTTTCTGGCCTTTCCGGCGGGCCTTTGCCAGTTCCCGGATGACCTCCAGGGACTCCTCCCGCGCCGGGGCGATGAAGCCACAGGTATTCACGATCAAAAGATCGGCCCTCCGGGGGTTATCTGTCGCCCGATAGCCGGCGCGCTCCAGGAGCGTTGCCATCCCCTGGGAGTCTACCGTATTTTTGGCACAGCCAAGGGTTAGAAGATAGTACTTAGGCATTCGGTCTACTATGCAAACATTCGTCGCCCATTACAGGCTAAAAGCCTGCGCTACGCGACCTTCAGCATTTTTCAGACATACTCTGAAGGCCGAAACTGCGGTTCGTACCAGTCGCAGCACGGGATAAAGCCAAAGACCTATCGTCTGGAAAATCCTCGGCCATTACGATGAGCCCTTTCGCACTTCCGAATTGGCGGCGCGCTGGAGCACCCACAGGAACGAGTTGAACAGCCTGTTGAGTTTCCTCATTCTTGACAATCAGTACCACTTCCCCCTTGAATACCGCTTCAACTAAATCCCGCAGACGAGCCTTCGCCTCTTCCAGATTGACCTGTACCATCCTTCACCTCTCTCTGATGTCTGCCTCCGAATAGAGACACCCTCTAAATATAACAGATGACGGACTACAAATCATTAGAGTCGCGTGTAAAAACAAAGTAGCACCGTTCCGTAGCGGCGCTGGTCGGCCAGCGTCAGGTTTCCCAACAGGAGTTCCCGGTATTCCCGAGGGTGAATCTGGACAATGGCCTTGCCGTCCTCCGCCAACCAGCCTGGAGCGGCATCTATGACCTGCAGGGTAGCCTCCCAGAGACCCTGGTACTGGGGCGGGGCGATGTAGATGAAGTCAAAGGGCTCCGGCCTTCCCCGTAAGAAGGCAAAGACGTCGGCCCGAACGACGCGGGCCGAGCCCGCCAGACCCGTCAGGGCCAGGTTCTCCCGAATCGTCCGCAGCGCTGCAGGACTGCGCTCCACAAAGACCGCCTCTGCCGCGCCCCGACTGAGCGCCTCTATCCCCACCTGCCCGGTCCCGGCGAAGAGGTCAAGAAACCGCGCCCCCACCACTTCGTCCCCCAAGATGTTGAAAAGGGCCGACTTGGCCCGGTCGGTGATGGGGCGGGTCTCCCCGCCGGGGACTGACTTCAATTTTCGTCCCTTTGCCTTACCCGTAACGACGCGCATCGGTCTCTTCACGAATCACGAAACATACAATACGAGAATATGCGTCCCTCCACAATTTCTCCGCGTTCATCCGCGTCTATCCGCGTCCAATTCCCTCGGTTTCCCCCTTCGCCAGGGCCCGCTCCCGCTGGAGTTTGCGCAGGCCATTCTCCACCACCCGCAGCGTCCGACGCAGTTCCTCTTCCAACTGAGAAAGAACGTTGAAGACATACTCGTCGGCCTCGGCGCGCAGGGCAGCGGCCTCCTGCTCCGCTTTCTCCCGGATGGCGGCCGCGCGCGCTTCCGCCGCGCGGGCAACGGTGTGCTCGGCCACCAGTTCCTGCGCCCGCCGCTCCGCCTCCCGCACCAGTTTCTCTGCCTCCTCCCGCGCCTGGGCCAGGATACGCTCCCGCTCCTGGTTGACCCGCTGGGCCCGCCGGACCTCCTCCGGCACAGAGAGGCGCATCTGCTCCACCAGCGTCAGAAGGCGCCGTTCGTCCACCACCCGCAGGGCGGTGAAAGGAACACGGCGCCCTTTTCGGACCATCTCCTCCATCCGGTCCACCAGATGCAAGATATCCATCGGCCCACCTCCGGGGAGTGAGGCGTACAAAAATCAGCGAAACTCTGCATTTATCTGCGTCCGCAATCCCTATCCAGCGAAAATCCGCACTTCTCCGCGTTCATCTGCGTCCCACCTTCAGAGATTGCAGACCGCGCGCCAGGGCCAGAGGGGCCCATCCGCCCAGGAACCCCAGCAGGGCAAAGGCGACAAGGCCCGTCACCTGCGCGATCAACTGTCCGGGGCCATCCCCCAGGAAACCCGGCGCCACGAAGAACCCACTGACTCCCTGCCCGACGACAGTCCGGTACTCCTGAAGGCCAACCTGATTCCAGCCCTGACCCCAGCGGCCGTCGGCAAAGAGGGCGACCGCCAGCAGGCCCCAGAGGCCGGGGAGAACCGTCGTCCCGGCGGAAGCGGCCGCGTCGGGCAGGCGCAGGATAGGGTCCACCAGATAGACTCCCAGCGGGACCAGAAGGCCAGCGATCATCCCCACAGTCAACGCGGACCAGGGCGGGAGAAAGGGCGCGCCCGCCGAGATCGCCACCAGTCCCCCTGCCGCCCCGCGCACCGCCATCAGGGGATCGCTCTCCCCCAGAACCAGCCAGCAATAGAAGAAGGCGGTCAGCGCGGCGCCGGCCAGGGCCAGCAGCCCGTTGGTGGCGACCAGGCCAGGGTTGAGCCGGGCATCCAGAACGTGCCAGGGGGACCCCAACGCCCACCCCAGCCAGCCCACCGTCGCCAGCAGAAGCCCCAGCACGGCCAGAAGGGGGAAATGGGCCGGGGGCATCTCCACGGGCCGCTCTGCAGGCAACCGGTGTCCCAGCGCGACAAGGGCTCCCAGTGCAGCCATCCCGCCCACCAAGAAAACGACGCCGCTTCCGGCAAAGTCCACCGTCCCATGCCCCCGCGCCAGCGTCTGGCCCAGGTTGGCCAGCCAGCCGCCACCCCAGACCCAGCAGGCCGCCAGAGGGAAGAGCACCCCGCCAACCAGGAAGCCCATCAGGGCCATCCGCCAGCCGCGGGCCTCCTCCGGAAGCGCCAGTACCGGCAGCAGCGCGGCTGTGGCGGCCATCGGCAAATAGGTCAGAAAGAGCACCAGGGCCTGGGGGGTATCGGCCCCCTCCGTCAGGAAAAAGCCGGCGAGCCCGATGGCCCCCCACCCCAGCCCGCGCACCCGGTCCAGTGGCGACCAGATACGGCCCAACCCTTCCAGGCCAGGGGTGTCGGCGAAGACGGCGGCGCCGCCCAGGTGGAAAGCGAAACCGAAGGCGAAGTAGGCCACCGTCGCCAGCGCCAGCGCCAGCAGGCCGCGCGCGGCCACGCGCGGGGCCCGCTCGGGCTCCACTCCACCCCACCCCAGCAGGAAGAACCCCACCGGGATGAGGTATCCCAGGGTCAGAGAAGGCCAAGGAATTTCAGGCATCGCGCGCTCCCCAGGGAGAGATGGGGGTTTTGGGGGGGGGGGGGGGGGGGGGGGGGCCCCCCCCCCCCCACCCACCCCCCCCCCACACAAACACGGCGCGGGAGTTTGTGGGGGTATGAGATT
>JANXAH010000025.1 GCA_025062415.1 Anaerolineae bacterium
CACGCCCCTTACTTGTGTTTTTTGTTGTGTGTTTTGGTCGGCGTGGGGGGGGGGGGGGGGGGGGGGGCGCCCCCCCCCCCCCCCCCCCCCCCCCCCCCCCCCCCTGCTACCTCCATACTCTTCACCCTTCCCCCTGCTCCGTCGGACGGCCCGTCACCAGGGCGACAACCTCCGCAGCGGCCTCCTCCACCGGCTTGGAAGTCATATCCACCACCTGCCAGCCATGCTGATGAAAAAGGTCCAGCGCGTAGACCACCTCGGCCCGGACGGAGCGCAGGTCGGCATATTCGCTGACCAGATCGCTGATACGCCGGGCCCGGGCCTGCCGCAATTGGGCCAGCCGAACAGGGTCCACCGTTAGACCGATCACCCGTTCCGGCGGAAGGCGAGAAAGCACCGAGGGGGGCCTCACCCCCAGGACGATGGGGACGTTGCCCACCAGCCAGCCCCGATAGGCCAGGTAGATGCCCAGGGGTGTCTTGCCCGTGCGGGAGACCCCCACCAGGACGATCTCGGCGTGAACTAACTCCTCCACGTTCTGGCCGTCGTCGTGGCGCAGGGCGAAGTCCACCGCCTCTATCCGCCGATTGAAGTCCTCCATCCGATAGAGGCCCGGCTGGGCCAGGGGGGGTATACCGAGAAGGTCCGTCAGGCGCTCCAGGAGCGGCCCCATCAAGTCCAGGGTATGGACGTGATGGCGCCGTCCCTCCTCAAATATCGCCTGACGCAGTTCTGCGCTGACCAGGGTATGAACGATGAGGGCGCGGGCCTGCGCTGCCTCCCGAACCACCTCCCGGATCCGTTCCACCGTCCGCACCTCTCCAATGCGGCGGACCTCCACCTCCTGGGGGAACTGGGTCAGGGCAGCGCGCAGGACCCGCTCTGCCGTCGTGCCTGTGCCATCCGAAACCGCAAAGACCACAAAAGCGCCAGACACGTCTTTCACTCTCCGCGCAGCGCCCGCCAGACCCGCTCCGGGGTGAGCGGGATGCGTGGGATGAGCACCCCCACCGCGTCGTAAACGGCGTTGACCACCGCCGGGGCGACGCCGTCCATCGGAATCTCCGCCACTGCCTTGACGCCCATGGGATGGGTCGGCTCCCAGGTCTCCACGAAGAGCACCCGCAGTTCGGGCATCTCGTCGGCCCGGAAAATGCGATAGTCGTCAAAACGGGGATTGACGATGCGACCATGCTCGTCAAAGACCAGTTCCTCAGAGACCGCATAGCCCAGCGCCTGGGTCATCCCACCTTCCACCTGCCCGCTGGCTGTGAGGGGGTTGACAATCTTGCCGCAGTCCAGGGCCATCAGCAGCCGCTCCACCGTCACCTGGCCGGTCTCGGTATCCACCAGGACCTCGGCGAACTGGGCCGCGAAGGGCGGGGGGCTATAGGGACTTGTGAAGGACGCCATCCCCATAATCTGGAACTGGTCGTGGTGGTGAAGGCTCTCCAGCGCCACTTCCCGCAGGGAGACGGAGCGTCCATCGGGAGCCCAGGCGGCCCGGTCCCGCAGCCGAATCTCCTCCGGCGGGACGCCCAGCATCCGCCCCGCCACCCGCCGAATCTGCTCCGCCGCCTGCTGCGCGGCCTTCACCACTGCGCCGCCGCTGATGTAGGTCGTGCTGGAGGCGTACGCGCCCTTGTCAAAGGGAGTCAGGTCTGTGTCGGACGCGTAGACGAGGATGTCTTCCACCTCGCAGCCCAGGACCTCCGCTGCCATCTGGGCAAGCACCGTATCCGCGCCGGTCCCCAGGTCCGTTGCACCCACCATCAGGTTGAAGGAGCCGTCGTCGTTCATCTTGATGACGGCGGAGCCCATATCCAGATACGGGATGGCCGTTCCCTGCATCACGAAGGCGACGCCGTGCCCCCGGCGCAGGTACGGCTTGCCAGGGACGGTGCGGTAGTCGCCCCGGCGCCAGCCGAAAGCAGCGGCGCCCATCGCCGCCGCCTCTGCCAGCGCACAGGTGTGGATGACCTCGCCGTGGGCCTCCCGCCCCTCGCTCCAGACCTTGCTCATCGGGTGCTCCGCGCCAGGCTTGACTGCGTTCTTCAACCGGAACTCCAGCGGGTCCCACCCCATCGCCCGGCAGATGCGCTCCATGTGGACCTCCACGGCAAACAGGCCCTGGGGGACGCCGTAGCCCCGGTACGCGCCGGAGGGGACCCGGTTGGTGTAGACGACATCGGCCCAGAAGCGGATGTTGGGGACGTCGTAGAGGGAGAGGGCCTTGTGGCCCGTGTTGCCGGTGACGGTCAGCGCGTGGTTGCCGTAGGCGCCGGTGTCGGAAAGGACGATCATCTCGTTGGCGACGATGGTCCCGTCCTTCCTCACCCCGGTCCGCATCTTGAAAATCATAGAGTGTCGGGTGGTACTGCAGGCGAACTGCTCTTCGCGGGTATATTCCAGCAGGACCGGGCGTCCGGTAACGATGGTGAGGTGGGCACAGATGTCCTCATAAATTTCCTGCTTGTTGCCGAATCCGCCACCGATGCGGGGTTTGATGACCCGGATGCGCTTCTCCGGCAGGCCCAGCACGGGCGCCAGGATGCGCCGGACGTGGAAGGGGACCTGGGTGGAGGAGCGGATGACCAGCCGGTCGTCCTCGTCCCAGTAGGTCAGGCAGGTCCAGGGTTCCAGAGGCGCGGCCTGGACCCGCTGGACCTCGTACTCCCCCTCAAAGACGAAGTCGGCCTCGGCCATTGCGCGGTCCACGTCCCCCAGTTCAATACGGATGCGGGCGGCCAGATTGCGGGAGGGATCGCAATCGCCGAAGGGGACGTAGTCGGGCTCGTCGTGGATAACCGGCGCTCCCGGCTTCATCGCGTCGCGCGGGTCCAGGACGGCAGGGAGGACTTCGTACTCCACCTCAATGAGCCGGAGGGCCTCCTCGGCAATTTCAGGACTCTCCGCCGCCACCGCGGCCACCCGGTCGCCCACGTAGCGGACCTTGTTATCCAGGCTGACGAAATCTTTGGGGCCGGGGATGGGGTCCGATTGGCCCGCGGTGGAGAAGACGACGCGGGGGATGTCCTGGTAGGTGAGGACGGCGTGGACGCCGGGGAGGGCACGGGCACGGCTTACGTCTATCCGTTTGATGCGGGCGTGGGGATAGGGGCTGCGGAGGACTCTGGCGTAGAGCATTCCGGGCATATGGACGTCGGCGGCGAAGGCCGGCTTGCCCTGAGCCAGCTTCAGGGCGTCCACCTTCGGCTCCGGTTTCCCCACGACCCGGAGTTCCTCCGCCGTCGGAGCAACGATCAGCCGGGGCAGGACGATGGTCTGGGGGGCTGTTCCGCCTCCGCCAACGAAGTCCGGGGGCAGTTCCGGGGGCGGGGTCAGAAGGTCAGGAGGCATCGGGACCGCCTCCTCGGGCATCGCCAGGGGCGGAGGTTCCTCCCCCCGCAGATACGCCGCCGCGCGCAGGACGGCCTGGACGGGTTTGACATATCCGGTCTCGCGGGAGAGGACGCCGCTGAGAGCATCCCGGACTTCTTCCTCAGTAGGGTTAGGATTGCGGTCCAGGAGGGCCTTGGCGGCAAGAATCAGTGCAGGGGCCTCGTAGCCGCTCTGGAAAGCGCCCGTCTCTATGAAGGCCCGCTGGATAGGATGAAGAGGGGCACTTCCTTTCCAGCCCCGCTTCTGGGGGCCGCTGAGCCCCTCCACGGTGAGGATCTCCGCGCCGTCCACCTGTGCGGCCAGGGTAATGCAACTGCAGCGGGGCTCGCCGTTCACCAGGACGGTACAGACACCACAGCGGCCATCCTCACAGCCATGTTTTACGCTGAAATGCCCTTCCCGTCGGAGAACGCGCAGCAGGGTCTCGTTGGGGGCAACGGAGAGTTGTCGGGAGATGCCGTTGATGGTCAGGGTGATGAGCATAGATGGACCTCCTCAGTGAGGTGTAGCCAGAAGGCGACTCTTCCGCCTCACCCCTCTCCGGCTGCCTGCGGCGGCGCCCCTCTCTTGACCAGAGGTCAGGGGAGAGGAGGGAGTAGCGGCGAGGCCGCTGAGGGTGGGGTGAGGAGGCTAAACAGGTATGCCAGAAGTTCCAGAGTTGGCGTGGATCCTCCTCTCCACGCCGAGGGAGCAGACCGAGGGTCTTCAAACGGACGTCGTCTTTGGAGCGGAGCATTTTGAAACGAACCGGATATTCCCGGCAGCCTGCTCAGAGTGTATAGAATTATACCACGAAGCCCCCGCGTTCTCAAATCCCGCCCAGCCGCAGGCTGCAATAGCGCCCCTCTCTGAGCCCCGACGTTTTGCAGCCGGACATATCGGCCTATGTCCGGGTTAAATTTTTAAAGTTCATTAGCGTCCCTCTCCTCTTTCTTGAGCCCCGACGCCGATGTCGGAGCCTTGTCAAAATAAAATATTTTCGCTGCAGTGGCTGCACCGCAGCAGCGAAAATCCTTCGGCTCTGCGGGAATTCCCGCTACGCTATACAGGCCACAACGGCTTGAGTGAACTCGCGGGTGGTGGCTGTGCCCCCTACATCCGGGGGGAGCGCCCGGCCCCGGCGATAGGTTTCTACAACCGCCCGCTCCACCCGGGCTGCAGCTTCGTCGTCGCCCAGATGCGCCAGCATCATCGCGCTGGCCAGGATCAGCGCGGTAGGATTGGCGATGCCCTTTCCCGCGATGTCCGGCGCAGAGCCATGAACGGCCTCAAAGACGGCCACCTCGTCTCCGATGTTGGCAGCCGGAGTCAGCCCCAGCCCCCCGACCAGCCCTGCGGCCAGGTCGGAAACGATGTCGCCGTAGAGGTTTGGGCAGAGAAGTACGTCGTGCCTCTCCGGATCCAGCACCAGATCCAAGCAGAGGGCATCCACGAGCCGCTCCACGTACCGCACCTGGGGGTACTGGCTGGCTATCTCCCGGGCACACTGAAGAAAGAGCCCGTCGCTCATCTTCAGGATGTTGGCCTTGTGGACGGCGGTCACCTGTCGGCGACGATGGCGGGAGGCGTAGTCAAAGGCGAACCGGGCGATCTGACGGCTTGCGGTTCGGGTGATGCGCTTCACTGCGATCGCTGTGTCGTCGTCCAGCCAGTGCTCAATCCCTGCGTAGAGGTCCTCGGTGTTCTCCCGAATGATGACCAGGTCTACCCCGGAGTAGCGGGCAGGGACGCCAGGGAGACTTCGTACCGGGCGCAGATTCGCATAGAGGTTCAGGCGCTGCCGGAGTGCGACGTTCACGCTGGCGAATCCCCCTCCGATCGGCGTGGCGATCGGACCCTTCAGCGCGACGCCGCAGCGGCGGATCTCCTCCACCACTTCGTCGGGGAGGGGGGAGCCAGTCCTTTCCAGGGCAGCGACGCCCACGTCAAAGGGCTTCCAATCAATCTCCACGCCCGCAGCAGCCAGGACGATCTGGGTGGCCTCCACGATTTCCGGCCCGATACCATCGCCGGGCAGAAGGACTACAGAGTATCTTGCCATCGGAGCCCTCCGTACCGGAGCACGTGGGGGATCAGGCCGCCACTTTCCAGGATGGCCCGCATCACCGGAGGGAGAGGCCGAAAGGTCCGTTCCAGGTTGCGGGTGAGGTTCCGCACCCGTCCCTCTACCACGTCCACCTCTATTTCGTCTCCGGTCTCAAAGCCCTCCGTCTCGCAGAGGATCGGCATCAGGCCCACGTTCACCGCGTTGCGGAAGAAGATGCGGGCGAAGGAAGGGGCGATGACCGCAGCGACTCCTCGCTCTTTCAGGACCAGCGCGGCGTGCTCCCGGGAAGAGCCCTGGCCGAAGTTCTTCCCGGCCACGACGAAATCTCCGGGCTGCGCGCGCCGGGCAAACTCCGGGTCAGCGTCCTCCAGGGCATGCTCGGCCAGGGCCCGAAGGTCACCTCGCAGGTGGTAGTACCGGCCGGGGATGATGTGGTCGGTGCTGATGTTATCTCCGAAGCGCCAGACTTTGCCGCGCAGGATTCGCTCCATCCGCCCACCTCCTCTACAGGAATTCCCTGGGATCCGCGATCCGACCACACACGGCGGTGGCGGCTGCTGTGGCCGGTGAGGCCAGATAAATCTCCGCTTCGGGATTGCCCATACGCCCCTGAAAGTTCCGGTTCTGGGTGGAAAGGCACCGCTCGCCGTCCGCCGGAATCCCCTGGTGGATCCCGACGCAGACCCCACATCCCGGAGGAAGGACGAGACCCCCCGCCTCTACAAAAATCTGGAGCAGCCCCTCCTGCATCGCGGCCAGGTAGACAGCGCGGGAGGCGGGGCAGACCAGAAGGCGCGTCCCGGGGTGGACTCTCCGCCCGCGCAGAATCTGCGCAGCGACCCGGAGATCCGAAAGCCGCCCGTTGGTGCAGGTTCCGATGAAGACCTGGTCTATCGGCACATCTCCCACCTCCTCCACGGGCCGGACGGTATCCACAAAGTGGGGGAAAGCGACCTGGGGCGAAAGGCGGTCGGCGCGGAGATGCACCCGATGTTCGTACACGGCGTCGGGGTCCGGGTTCAGGGGGCGGTAGTCCTCTTCCCGTCCGTGGGCCCGCAGGAACCGACGGGTCTGCTCATCGGCGGCGCACAGGCCAGTTTTGGCCCCCGCCTCCACCGCCATATTGCAGAGTGTCATCCGTTCCTCCACGCTCATAGCGGCAACGGTGGAACCGCCAAATTCCAGGGCCCGATAGTTGGCCCCGTCGGCGCCCAGGTGGCCGATGATGTGGAGAATCACGTCCTTCGCGGTGACCATCGGAGGGAGCGACCCTTCCACCTCTATCCGGATGGTGGGGGGAACCCGAAGCCAGGTCTCCCCCAGGGCCATCGCTACAGCGATGTCGGTGGAGCCCATACCGGTGGCGAAGGCGGCCAGGGCCCCGGCGGTACAGGTGTGGGAGTCCGCCCCCAGGATGATCTGACCCGGTCGGGCCCATTCCTCAGCCACAATCTGATGGCAGATACCCTCTCCGGGCCGGTAGAAGCGGGCTCCCCGCTCTTCCGCAAAGGCGCGGAGTCTCTTCTGAACGTTGGCAAGTTCCCGGCGGGGGGCTGGCGCAGCGTGGTCAGAGAAAAAGAGGGTCTGTGTCGCCGGCCGGGCTTTCCCCAGCAGGCCGAACTGGTCCAGGGCCAGGGGGCCCGTGCCCTCGTGGGCCAGCAGCAGGTCCACCGGGACCACCACAATGTCCTCAGCACGGACGGTCTCCCCCAGCCTATGGGAGATGATTTTTTCCGCGAGGGTGAGTCCCATGCTTCCTCCAGTGTAGGGCCTGTCTAAAAATTCAGGTTCTCCGGGGCCTGTGCCGCCGTAACGCAGGCCGCCAGGCCTGTAACGCAGGCCGCCAGGCCTGTAACGCAGGCCGCCGGGCCTGCATCCGTACAGGCTAAAAGCCTGCGCTACAGGCTAACAGCCTGCGCTACAGGCAACGCAGGCCACCAGGCCTGGTAACGCAGGCCGCCAGGCCTGCAAGATACAGGCTAAAAGCCCGCTCTACAGGCTAAGAGCCTGCGCTACAGGCAACGCAGGCCGCCAGGCCTGGTAACGCAGGCCACCAGGCCTGGTAACGCAGGCCACCAGGCCTGCAACACAGGCCATCAGGCCTGATAACGCAGGCCGCCAGGCCTGCAAGATACAGGCTAAAAG
>JANXAH010000032.1 GCA_025062415.1 Anaerolineae bacterium
AATACAGGCTAACAGCCTGTGCTACACGTAACGCAGGCCACCAGGCCTGTAGAGGAGACGCAGGGCATGGTATGGTCATAGCCGAAGTGAAGCAGGTGCTGACCCCTGTGCCCCAACTGATAGAAATTCCTCAACCGGCGTATCTGGGTGGCTTACGACGAAGAAGCGGACGTCCCTTACCTGAACTTTCAGAAGCCCAGTTATGCCAATGATACAAAAATTGACCGATGAGAGTGTGATTGTCCGGTACCGAAGAGGACGGATCGTCGGGCTGGCCGTTTTGAATGCCAGTCAGTGGACATCCTTGTAGGCGGAAAGTGCCATCCGGACACAGGAGGCGGTGTCCTCTGGGCTCTGGCGGTTCTCAGAGGCCAGGAGGTAAAAATGGACAATAGCCAGGTTGCCGCCATTTTCGCCCGCATGGCCGACATTCTGGATATCCTGGGGGATAACCCGCACCGAATTATGGCCTACCGGCGCGCGGCAGAGAACATCGCTGCGCTAAGCCGCCCGGTGGAGGAGATCTGGCGCGCTGGGGAACTGGAGACCATCCCCGGCATCGGCAAGACCCTGGCAGAGAAGATAGACGAACTGATGCGGACGGGCCGCTTGGAGGCCTACGAGAAACTGCGCGTGCAGGTCCCAGAGGGCGTGGTAGAGATGCTCCAGATCCCCGACGTCGGCCCCCGCAAGGCAGCCCTCTTCTGGAAACACCTGGGCATCACGTCCATTGCGGAACTGGAGGAAGCGGCAAGGGCAGGCAAACTGCGCACCCTGCCGGGGATGGGGGTCCGGTCTGAGGAAAAGGTCCTGGCGGGGATTGAGGCCCTCAAGCGCCGCAGCGGGCGCATCCCCCTGGGGACGGCCTGGGAACTGGCCCTTGCGCTCCTGGAGCCTCTGCGAGAACTTCCCGGCGTCGTCCAGGTGGCCCCGGCGGGGAGCCTCCGCCGTATGCGGGAGACGGTGGGTGATCTGGACCTGCTGGTGGCGGCGGAGGACCCGGAGCCGGTAATGGCCCGCTTCCGTTCCCTCCCTCAGGTGGCGGAGGTCCTCCTCAGTGGCCCCACCAAGACGTCCATCCGGACCCACGAGGGCTATCAGGCTGACCTGCGGGTGCTTCCCCCAGCCCGCTGGGGGACAGCGCTGCAATACTTCACCGGCAGCCAGGCCCACAACATCCGGCTGCGGGGATTGGCCCAGGACCGGGGTCTCTCTCTCAGCGAATACGCCATAAAGCGGGAAGACGGGACGGAGATCCTCTGCGCGACGGAGGAGGAAGTGTACGCGGCGCTGGGGCTTCCCCTTATCCCGCCGGAGTTACGGGAGGACCGGGGGGAAATAGAGGCAGCGCTGGCGGGCCATCTTCCCAACCTGGTGGAACTCTCCGACCTCCAGGGGGATTTTCAGTTTCACACGACGCTCTCCGATGGGCGGGCGTCGCTCTGGGAGATGGCCCAGGCCGCGCGCGCTGCAGGGCTAAAGTACGCGTTGGTCTCCGACCATTCCCGGGGGCTGGGAGTGGCCCACGGGGCCGGACCGGAGGAATTGCGCCGTCAGCGTGTGGAGATTGAGGAAGTGAACCGCAAAATGGGTGGGGAGTTCCGCGTCCTGGCGGGCGTGGAGGTGGAGGTCCGTGCCGACGGCTCCTTAGACCTTCCCGACGAGGTGCTGGCGGAATTGGACCTGGTGGTGGCGGCGCTCCACAGTGGCCTAAGGCAGCCCCGGGAGCAGTTCACGGCCCGGGCGATCGCTGCGCTTCGTCATCCCCATGTGGACATCCTGGCTCACCCTACCGGGCGGCTTCTGGGCCAGCGAGAGGGCGCGGATATAGACCTGGAGGCGGTCCTACGGGTCGCGGCGGAGACCGGCAAGGCAGTGGAGATCAACGCTCATCCCTGGCGGCTGGACCTGAACGATGTGGGGATTCGGCGGGCGATAGAATTGGGGGTACTTCTGGCCATCAGTTCCGATGCCCACGACCCGGAGGACTTCGGGCTTCTGCACTTTGGCGTTGCGATGGCCCGCCGGGGCTGGGCCACCCCGGCCCATATCCTCAATACCCGGAGGGTAGAGGAGGTATTGACGTGGGCAAAACGATCGTAAAGCAGGCCGCCGGACCTGCAACGCAGGCCACCGGGCCTGCAAATACAGGCTAACAGCCTGTGCTACACGTAACGCAGGCCACCAGGCCTGTAGAGGAGACGCAGGGCATGGTATGGTCATAGCCGAAGTGAAGCAGGTGCTGACCCCTGTGCCCCAACTGATAGAAATTCCTCAACCGGCGT
>JANXAH010000200.1 GCA_025062415.1 Anaerolineae bacterium
GGGGATGTCCTTCAGTTGGGGATCCGCTTCCATTTCCCGACTGACGTCTACTCCCTCCAGCGTGGTGGTCATCATCACATCCAGCAGGACCAGGTCGGGGCGGGTCTTGCGCATCATTTGGAGGGCCTGGTCGCCGCTGCGTGCCTCCATCACGTGATAGCCCTCTGCCTCCAGTATTCGGCGGCAGATGAGCAGGAAATCCGGATCATCGTCCACGACCAGAATCCTGGGCATGCGTCTCCTCCTGGGCATAAACTCTACTGGGACAGGTCACCATAGATAAGCAGATGAAAACAGTTTTTCGCCACAGCGGTTCTATCACTGTGGCGAAAAACCAATCCCCATCGCGGGAAAACTCTATTACTCCCCCGCTTTCATAATATCCTCAACCGTTCCGGGAGCAAGTGACAAGTATCCCTGGGGAGAATGACGTTTATCAGAGAGGCCTATTTGCAGGTTATCGGTTCTGGGCTATAATGAAGCACAGCCTTTGCAGGAGGATGCCTTTGGAACCGTCCCTGGTCTACGAGGAGGGCTCCCAAATCCAACCCGAACCGACAGCGATCCCGGCCCGCCCGTCCGCCGGGCGGCACCTGCTCCGGGAGATACTGGAAACCCTGGTCCTGGCCCTCTTCATCTACGTGGTCATCAACACACTGACAGGTCGCTTCTATGTTCGGGGCTCCAGTATGGAGCCCTCCCTCCACAACGGTCAGTATCTGCTCGTCAGCAAAATCAGTTATCTCTTCGGAGAGCCCCAGCGGGGAGATATCGTGGTCTTTGTCTCCCCGAACAACGGAAAAGAGGACTACATTAAGCGCATCATTGGCCTTCCTGGCGAACGGGTGGAGGTTCGGGACGGCGCGGTCTGGATCAACGGGTACCGCCTGGAGGAGCCATATCTGAAATCTCCCACCCCGTACAGCGGGATCTGGGTTTTGGGGCCCGACGAGTATTTCGTCCTGGGCGATAACCGGGCCAATTCCAGCGACTCCCACACCTGGGGCCCACTGCCTCGCAGGAATATCATCGGCAAGGCCTGGCTCTGCTACTGGCCCCCTCAATACTGGGGACTGATTCCCCACTACTCGTACCCTTCCCTGAATGTGGAGTGAGCCGGAATGAACGACAAACCCCGTTTGCCCCTGGTGGACTTTCCGCCTGAAGGGCTGGAGGAAATCATTGGCTGGCTTACGCCCCAGCGGTTGGCCGCATTGATAGACGCCACCGACCTGCGGGCCGACACGCGCAGGGAGAAAATCCGCACCCTTGCAGAGATGGCTGTCCGGTATCGCTGTGCCTCCGTCTGCGTGAACCCCTCGGAGGTGGACCTGCTGCCGCGCTTATTGGCGGGGACTGGAGTAAAGGAGTGCTACGTGGTGGATTTTCCCCTTGGCCGGTCCACCATCGCAATGAAAGCCCAGCAGACGGCGGAGATCGTCCGGCAGAGCCGGGCTCTCCGGGGCGAAGGGCCGGGATGGGTGGAACTGGATATGGTCATCAATGTTGGGCGGTTCCGGGACGATCCGGATCACACCCGCCGGGAGGTCGCTGCAGTGGTGGAGGCCGCCGACGGGGAGGTCGTCAAGGTCATCATCCGTTCCTCGGAACTCCGGGACGACGAGATAGACCTGGCCTGTCGGCTGGCGCAGGAAGCGGGCGCGCATTTCGTGAAGAACTCCACTGGAATGGAGACCTTCGGGGCCACGCCGGAGCACATCCGCCGAATGCGGGAGGCTGTCGGGCCGGGGATGGGGGTCAAGGCCGCGGGGGGTATCCGGGAGGCCGCCGACGCCGTCCGGCTCCTCTTTGCTGGCGCGCGGGAACCGGAACTGCGGTCGCCGGACCTCTTCCGTATCGGGACCTCCAGCCCCCAGAACCTGCTCTCCACGCTGGAGGTCCTGCGGGCGGACCCCGCTGCGGCGGCCCGGATGGCCTACCATCCTTGCTCCATCTGCCCTTCCGGCTACGCGGAGCGCCAGTCACCCGACCTGAAAGCCTACGCGCTGGCCCGCTGCCAGGAGTGCCCCCATCTCCCCCGTCGGGCGGAGTGGGTGCAAAGAGGATGACGCCTTGATCTAACGATGAAAAAGCGCTGGCAGACGATCGTTGGACTTGCGATCAGCGTTATCGCGCTGGTTCTGGCCCTGGTCGGAATTGACCTGAAGGAAGTGGTGGCTGCGCTGGCCCGCGCCGACTATTGGTACCTCATCCCCTCCGCCGTCCTGACCGTTGTCTATCTTCTGGCGCGGGCGGTCCGCTGGCGGTTGCTCCTGGGCCCCCAGGTCTCCCTGGCCCGCTCCTTCTGGGTCACCAACATTGGCTATCTGGTGAGCAACGTCCTCCCCTTCCGGCTGGGCGACCCGGCCCGTGCCGTCGTCATCGGGCGGACCGGTGAGGTCTCCATCGCAGCGGCCCTCTCCACCGTCGTCGTGGAGCGGGTGCTGGATATGTTGATTGTGGTGGCAATTCTGGGCATCGTCGCCCCCTTCGTTGCTGGAGCGGGAGAGGCGATCAGCGCAGGGATCGTGGCGGGCGCGGCCGCGGTGGCTGCGACGGTTATGCTGGTGTTCCTGGCCTTCCATCCGGAGTGGGGCCAGCGGGCCATCCGCTGGGGCTTGGGCTGGCTGGAGCGCTGGGCGCCAGAGGATAAAAAGGAAAGGGTACGGGTCCGGACCGAACGCTGGGCACGGGCACTGGACGGCCTCTTTGAGGGCCTGGCCCCTCTGCGCTCCGGAGGGCTGGGCCTGGGGATTTTGTTCTGGTCCGTCGTTGCCTGGCTCTGCGTCGTCCTCTTCTACTGGACCCTGCTGCGGGCCTTTCTCACCCGACCCCCGTTCCTGGCGGCTCCCTTCCTGGTCTGCGTCCTGGGGCTGGGGATGGCGATCCCCTCCTCCCCCGGCGCTGTGGGGGTCTACCATGCCATCGCCCGATACGGGCTCACGATACCCTTTGGGGTGCCAGCAGAGGAGGCAGTGACGGCCGCTTTCGCCATCCACGCGTTCCAGTATATCCTGGTTGCTGTTCTGGGCCTGATCGGTCTGGCCCAGGAAAGCCTGACGCTGGGCTCCATCGCTCGCTCGGCCGAAACCCTATCCCATAATCCCTAATTCCTAATCCCTACTTCATACTCCCTACTCCCGTCTATGCACTACCTCATCACCGGCGGTGCTGGATTCATCGGTATCAACTATGCCCATCGGCTCATCTGCCGGGGGGAGGAGGTGACGATTTACGACAACCTCTCCCGTCCCGGCGTGGAGAAGAACCTGGCCTGGCTCCGAGCCACCCATGGGGAGTGTGCCTTCCGGTTTGTCACCGGGGACGTGCGGAACTTTGAGCAACTGCGGCCGTTCGTTCAGGAATCTGACGTCGTTGTCCACCTGGCCGCACAGGTCGCCGTCACGACTTCGGTAATGGACCCCCGGACCGATTTTGAGGTCAATGCGCTGGGGACTTTCAATGTCCTGGAGGCCGCGCGTCTGGCCGGACACAACCCTATTGTCCTCTATGCTTCCACCAACAAAGTCTACGGCGGGATGGAGGACGCAGCCGTCGTGGAGGAACCGACCCGGTACCGCTATCGGGACCTCCCGCTGGGGGTGCCGGAAACGTGGCCCCTGGACTTCCATTCGCCCTATGGGTGCAGTAAGGGCGCAGGCGACCAGTATGTCCGGGATTACTTCCGCATCTACGGCCTCCCGACCGTCGTCTTCCGCCAGTCCTGCATCTATGGTCCGCACCAGCAGGGGATGGAGGACCAGGGATGGGTGGCCTGGTTTATCATCGCTGCCCTCACCGGGAAGCCCATCACCATCTACGGGGATGGCAGACAGGTCCGGGACGTGCTCTACATAGACGACCTGCTGGATGTCTACGACGCGGCCATCGCCCGGATCCACATTGCAGCGGGACAAATTTACAACATTGGTGGCGGGCCGCAGAACACCCTCGCCATCTGGGCGGAATTCGGCCCGATGCTGGAGCGACTGCTGGGGCGACCCATCCCCGTCTCCTACGCCAACTGGCGGCCTGGCGACCAGCGAGTCTACATCTCCGACATCCGCAAGGCTGGGCGGGACCTGGACTGGGCCCCGAAGGTGGGCGTGGAGGAGGGCATCCGGCGGCTGTACGAATGGGTAGTTTCTGATTTAGAGCGCGGATAAAAATCTCCATTTCATTAGCGTCCATCTGCGTCCTGTTTGTATGGACCTTCAGGCCCTGGTCTGGTTTGCAACGGTGCTGGTGGCGCTGCTGGCGGTGGAGCGCTGGACCCACCGGCACCTGCAGGGGGTAGCGTTGTTGATAACCGGGGACACGGAAGTCTCGGTTTTCCTCTACGCGCTCCCTCTCCTTCCCGGCGTCGCCCTGCACGAAATCAGCCATGCACTGGCTGCGACGATCCTGGGCGCGCGGGTGGGCCGCATCTCCATCTTCCCTGTCCGGCAAGGGGACCGAATCCAGTTGGGCTTCGTGCCCGTGGAGCAGACGGGGCCCCTGAAGACGGCGCTCATCGGGCTGGCTCCCCTTCTGATCGGTTGCCTGGTCCTTCTGCTGATCGGACACCTGGGGCTGGGGCTGGGGCCGGTAGGGACCGCCCTGGCCGCGGGGGATTGGAAGGCTGCTGGGCAAGGGCTGGCCCAGGTCTTGCGGACTCGCGATGCCTGGCTCTGGGCCTACCTGGCCTTCGCCGTTAGCAACACGATGCTCCCCAGCCGCTCCGATATGCGGGCCTGGCCTGTTCTACTTCTTTTCTTCGCTCTGGTCGCTGGAATCGTCCTCCTGCTGGAAATGGGGCCTGCCCTGGCACAGCCTCTCTCCGCTGCCCTCCGGTGGCTGGCGGTCATCTGTACGCTGACCCTGCTGGTAGACCTACCCTTCGTGCTTCTGATCGCCTTGCTGGAGTATCTGCTGAGCCGCCTGCGGGGCGTGCGGGTGGAATACCGGTAGCGTTGATCGCAGAAAGCGCAGAGGATACCAGATTTTGTTGGAAGAACCTTTGCGTTCTCTGCGAATTTTGCGGTTGACGATGAGCCAGATACTGATCCTGGGAATTGAGACCTCCTGCGACGAGACAGCGGCGGCCATTGTCGCCGATGGACGCCGGATTCTCTCCAACGTTGTGGCCTCCCAGGTGGACCTCCACGCTCGCTATGGCGGGGTTTTCCCGGAATTGGCTTCGCGCGTCCACGTGGAGGCCATTGTCCCTGTGGTCCAGGAAGCGATGACCCAGGCCGGGGTGGGATGGGGGGACCTCGCCGCGGTCGCTGTGACCGTCGGGCCGGGGCTGGTGGGTTCCCTCCTGGTGGGGATCAACTTTGCCAAGGGGCTGGCCCTGGGCCGGGGGCTCCCCCTGGTCCCCGTCAACCACCTGGAGGCCCACCTCTACGCCAACTGGCTTCAGTCCGATACGGAGGGCGCTGCGCCCTCCGACCTCACCTTTCCCCTGCTGGTCCTCATCGTCTCCGGAGGCCACACCGAACTGGTTCTGATGCGGGGCCATGGAGATTACCTCTGCCTGGGTAGCACGCTGGACGACGCGGCTGGGGAGGCCTTTGACAAGGTGGGCCGCCTGCTGGGGCTCCCGTATCCCGGTGGGCCCAGCATAGAAAAGGCCGCCCAGTCGGGAGACCCGACCCGGTTTCGTCTCCCTCGCGCCTGGCTGGAAGGGACCTACGACTTCAGTTTCAGCGGGCTGAAGACCGCTGTCGCGCGCCTGGTCCAGGAACAGGACCCCGACCTGCGTTTCGTCCCCGACATCGCGGCCGCGTTTCAAGAGGCGGTGGTGGACGTCCTGGCAACCAAGACCGTTGCAGCGGCCCGCGAATATGGTGCGACAGCCATCCTGCTCTCCGGCGGTGTCTCCGCCAACCAGGCTCTGCGGACCGCTGTCCGACAACGGGCCAGCGTCCCTGTCTACTACCCACCCCTCTTCCTCTGCACGGACAACGCAGCGATGGTAGCGGCCTGCGGTTACTTCCGCTACCGGGCCGGCGTGCGCGCGGGCTGGGACCTGGACGCAGACCCGAATCTGCGCCTGTGCTAAAATTTACCCACCCCCAAGGAGGCCATTATGATCCGAGAAGTCGCCATCGTGGGTGTCGGGTGGAGCCCCTTTCGCTCCATCACTCCCGACCTCTCCTACAAGGAGATGATGTACGAAGCCGCCGTGCGCGCCTACGAGGACGCGGGGATAGATCCTCGCCGGGACGTGGACAGTTTCGTCACGGTGGCGGAGGACTTCAACGAGGGGACCAGCATCTTTGACGAGTACACCCCCGACCAGTTAGGCGGCGCCCTGCGGCCCAATCACACCATCACGGGCGACGGGATCCACGGTCTGGCGGCGGCGGTGATGCAGATTCTGACCGGGCACTTCAACATCGTCGTCGTGGAGGCTCACAGCAAGGCTTCCAACATCCTCACCCATCCCCATATCCTGGCCTACGCGATGGACCCAGTCTACAACCGTCCGCTGGCCTTTCACCCCTACGCTATCGCCGGGATGGAGATGCGGCGCTACCTGGCGGAGACAGGGACGCCTCTGGAGGCCTGTGCGCAGGTGGTGGTGAAAAACCGGGGGAACGCCCGGTTGAACCCCCTGGCGGCTCACGCCGCTGACCTCTCCGTAGAGGATGTGCTGGGCTCGGAGCCCATCGCCGAACCGCTGACCCGCCTCCAGTGCGCTGAGCATGCCGATGGAGCGGTTGTCTTCGTCTTAGCCGACGGCGCTACCGCTCGCGCCCTGACGGATCGCCCCATCTGGATTCGGGGCATCGGCTGGGCCAACGACACCCACACTCTGGAGAGCCGCCCGTGGGGAGAGGCTTCCTACGCCTACTGGGCCTCCCAGATGGCCTATCGGATGGCCGGGATCAAAAGCCCGCGCAACGAGATAGATTTCGCTGAAGTAGACGATACCTTCGCCTACAAGGAACTCCAGCATCTGGAGGCCCTGGGGCTCTGCAGGCCCGGCGAGGCAGGCTGGTGGACCCTGGAGGGCGCAACTGCGCTCACCGGGGAGTTTCCCGTGAACCCCTCTGGCGGCGCGCTGGGGGAGGGCCACCTGCTGGACTGCACGGGGCTGGCCCGCGTCCTGGAAGTCGTCCTGCAACTGCGGGGCGAAGCGGGCCCTCGGCAACTGGAGGGCGCCGAGATCGGCCTGGCCTTCTCCTGGCGGGGCGTCCCCACCACCAGTGGCGCAGCGGTGGTGCTGAGCAACTGAGGAATTCGTCACCAACCTGGCAGCATTCGGCATGGGGGCTCATATGTCCGTTACGACGGTTCTTGCGGCTGATGCCGCGCTCCAGCAAATGATTGCCTCCGGTTATTACGCCCCCATCCGGTCGCTGCGGGAATTACGGTAAATGGCAATACAGGAGGGAACCTATGGCCCGAAACCGAGTCGCCATTGTCGGCGCGGGGATGACCAAATTCGTCCGCCGCGCCCAGGAGACGTCCAAAGAACTGGCCTGGGAGGCCGCCAGCAAAGCGCTGGAGTCCTGCGAACTGACCCTGGACGATATAGACGCTGTGGTCATCGGCTCCGCGCCGGAGGCCTTTGATGGTGTCCACATGAAAACCGAATACCTCTCCGACGGCTGCGGCGGCTGGGGCAAGCCAGTCATCCGCGGCTTTGTCGGCGGCGGGACAGGCGTCCTTTCCGTCATCCAGGGATGGTATCACGTCGCCAGCGGCATCTTTGACACCGTCCTGGTGGTGGCGGAGGAGAAGATGTCCGCCTGTCAGCCTCACCCTCAGGGCGCCTTTATCACGATTTTTGACAACATCACCGAGCGGGCTCTGGGTCCCAACCTTCTGTGGATTTTCGCTCTGGAGATGAACGCCTACATGACCCGCTACGGTCTCTCCAAGCGGGATATCGCGCTGGTCTCGGTGAAAAACAAGCGCAATGCCGCCGATCATCCAGCAGCGATGCTGGGCGACCCCAACATCACTGTGGAGGACGTCCTGAACTCCGAAGTGCTGGCCTGGCCTGTCCAGCGGCTGGATGTCTCCCCGGTGACCGACGGGGCGGTAGCGATCGTAATGGCAGCGGAGCACGTTGCCCGGCGCATCACCAACAAGCCCGTCTGGGTGGAGGGGATCGGCTGGAATCTGGACACCGCCTACTGGACCAACCGGGACCTCTCCTATCCCACCTATGTGGAGGAGGCGGCGCGAATGGCCTACAAGATGGCCGGGATCACCGAACCCCGCAAGCAGATCCACATCGCCGAGCCCTACGACCCCTTTGACTACAAGGAACTTCACCACCTGGAGGGGCTGTTGCTATTTGACAAGGGCAAGGCGGCGGAGGCGACCGCGCTGGGCATCACTCAGCGGGATGGCGACCTGCCCGTCTGTCCCAGCGGGGGGTTGCTGGGAGTGGGGAATCCCATCTCTGCTGCCGCCCTGATGAAAGTGGCGGAGATTTTCTGGCAACTGCGGGGCGAGGCCGGCGCCCGACAGGTCCCCGGTCAGCCCAAGCGGGGGATCGCCCAGGCCTGGGGCGATCTGATGCAGGTGGGAACCGTCGTCGTTCTGGGGGTGTAAAATGAAGGAGTTCGTCTACAACTGCGTCTCTCTCAGCGAAGAGGACTTTACGCAGGGACGGGTGCTTTTTGAGACCTGGAAGCCCGTCGCTCGTTACGCTTGGGATGCCGGGATCGCCATCGGCCGCTACTTGAGGGAACTGAAGAACGGACGGCTGATCGGCGTCCACTGCCCCAACTGCGGACGCGTTCTGGTCCCCCCGCGGATGTTCTGCCAGGACTGCTTCGTCCCCATAGATGGTTTCGTCCCCCTTCAGGACACCGGGACTGTCGTCACCTTCTCCATCTGCTATATCCGCTGGGACATGGTGCGGCTGGAGCATCCTTTAATTCCCGCCGTCATCGCCATAGACGGCGCATCGCCGGGAATGGGGATTCTCCACCTGCTGGGGGAGGTCAAACCGGAGGACGTCCGGATCGGGATGCGGGTGCGGGCAGTCTGGAAGCCCGCGGAGGAGCGCGTCGGTGCTATCACCGACATCCGTTACTTTAAGCCGATAGAGTAAGGGGGCACCATGGGCCTGTTGTATCGGTTGCAGCATATGCACGAAGTCCGCACCTGGGAGGGTGAGGTCCCCATCTTCAGCCGCTACACCGTCGGCATTGCAGGGGAACGGTTTTTCCGGGAAATAAAGGACTATGGCCGTTTTTGGGCTGTCCGCTGTCCCCGCTGTGACGTGGTCTATTTTCCACCTCGGCTCTACTGCGAGCGCTGCTTTGCCCATCTGGAGGACTGGGTGGAGGTGCCGACGACGGGCCGGGTCCACACCTTCACGGTCGTCCACCTGGACCTGGATGGGAACCTGCTGCCGAAACCCCGGATTCTGGCCTTCGTTCAGATAGACGGTACAGACGGGGGTCTGGTGCACGATCTGGGGGAGGTGGAGCCGGAGGAGGTCTGCATCGGGATGTGTGTGGAGGCGGTGTTCAAAGAGAAGGACCAGCGGCGCGGGAGCATCACCGACATTCTCTACTTCCGGCCTGTGCGGTTGGGGTAGTGGCCGCGCCACCGAGGCGGGGGGGGGGGGGGCGGGGGGGGGGGGGCGCCGCCCCCCCCCCCCCGGGGGGGGGGGGGCCCGCGGGGGGGGCTGAAAAAAAAAAAACCCCCCCGGCCGGCCCACCCCCCCCCGCGGGGGGGGGGGGGGGGGG
>JANXAH010000221.1 GCA_025062415.1 Anaerolineae bacterium
GGGGGTCGGTGTTTTGGGGGGGGGGGGGGGTGGGGGTGGGTTTTTCTGTGGGGGGGGGCCGCCCGGGGGCGCCCCCCCGCCGCAGTAAGGGCCAGGGCTACTTGCAGACCCCGGCATCTTTGCAGGCCTGGGCCAGGCCAGCCTGGGCCTTCGCCACATCCCGGTCGGTGACGAAGACGGTCATCACGTCGTTGATCTTCGTCACCCACGCCTCGGAGGCGGCAGCACCATGGGCCAGGCTGGGCACGATGACGTCCTTCTGCCAGTCCTGCATCGCGGTCTTCAGGTAGGGGCCGAAGAGTTCAGGATTGCAGTCGTTGCGGGCGCAGATGGAGCCCTTGAGCGGGTTGAAGGCCTCCTGGCCCTCCTTGGAGCCGCAGAGCCGCAGCCACTCAATGGCCTGCTCCCGGTGCGGCGCGCCCTTGGGCAGGCCAAAGGTGTCGGAGAGGGCGATGAAGATGCCCTTTGTCCCCGGCGGCGGCGCCCAGCCGGAGTCCTTGAAGCCCTTCGCCAGGTTGTCGGCGTCCACCCAGTCGCCCATAATGGTCATCCCGGCCTTGCCCTGGATCACCAGGTCGTTGGCCTGGTCCCAGGAGAGCGCGGAGTGGTCGGGGTTAACGTATTCCAGCATCTTCGCCATCGTCTCCAGGGCCTGGCGGACCTCCGGGCCGTTCCAGTCGGTCTGCCCGGTCCAGAGCCCCTTGTACTTCTCCGGGCCCATCGTCCCGGCCAGGATGACCTCAAAGAGGTGGGTGGAGGCCCAGATGCCCACGTCGCCCAGGGCCAGCGGGGTGATGCCCTTGGCCTTCATCTGTTCCGCCAGGGCGAAGAACTCGTCAAAGGTCTCCGGAGGCTTCCAGCCGTTGGCCTCAAAGACCTTCTTGTTGTACCAGAGGACGTTGGCGCGGTGGATGTTCACCGGGACCGACCAGTAGTGGCCGTCGTAGGAGAGAAGTTCCAGCACGCCCTTGGGGAAGACGGCCTCCCACCCCTCCTGCTTGTAGAGGTCGTCTATAGGCTCCATATAGCCGGTGGTGACCCAGGTGTCAATCAGTTCGCGGCCCATATGGACCTGGAAGGAGTCCGGCGGGTCACCACCCAGCATCCGGGCCTTGAGCGCGGGCTTGGCCTCAAAGCCAGCCCCGCCGGCGACAGTGGCGTTGATGATCTCCACGTCCGGGAACTTCTTGTTGTAGAGTTCAAAGAGTTTGAGGAGACCAGCGGCCTCACCACCCGTTGTCCACCAGGAGAAAATCTCCAGTTGCTTCTTGGCGGGGGTGGGGGTGGGCGTCGGCCTGCAGGAGGCCAGGAGCAGTGCCAGGACAACGACGAGGCTCAGCATGGACCAGAAGGCTCTACGGGACATGGTTCTCCTCCTTTGCTGAGGTAGAACGATACCGTACAGAGGGCTACCTGTGGGGAAATCGGAAGCGCATTCGCCTGTGCGACACCTCCTGACGAGTGGAGAGTACAGGAAGTTCCAAAAATAATCATAGCCCTTTTGCGGGAAATGTCAAGCGTGCGCATCGGGATCCTCGTTGGACATCGGCCTCAGGATGAGTATACTTTTCACTGTCAGATTTGCAGAAAGGAGGCATCCGATGTCTCGCCTGCTTGCAGTGGTTCTGGTGGCGCTTTCTTTAGCCGCCTGTGGGGCGCCGCGCGGGGCCGCCGATTCCCTCCGCAGGGCCCGGCAGCACATAGAGGCCAGCCGCTGTGAGGGCGTGAACCGCTACGCTCAGGCTATCACTGAACTGGAGGCTGCTGTTTCTGCCGATCCCGCTCTGGTGGAGGCCTACTACTGGCTCTTCGTCGCCCGGCGAGCCCTGGGGGACGAAGCGGCCGCTGAGCAGGCCCGGACCGCGCTGGAGGAGGCTGTCGCCGCAGGACGGGGCGGATCTGCCGGGCGGTATTGGCTGCTGCGGCTCTATCAGGAAGCGGGGGACGCGGAGGCTGCGACGCGCCTCCTCTCGGTGATGGAATCTGTTGCTCAGACCACCCCCTCTGATCCGGAGGCCCAGTACTGGCTTGGCCGCGCCTACTACGAGACCGGGCAGGCGGAATTGGCCATCCAGTCTTTCCGGCGTGCGCTGGAAATTCGCCCCGACCACGCGCTGGCCCACTTCTGGCTGGGGCAAATCTACGCAGAGCAGGGGCAACTGGAGGAGGCCCGGCAGGCGCTGGACGCAGCGCTCCCGCGCCTTTCCGAGAAGGCTGCCGCCTATCACAACCGGGGTGTTATCGCCTATCAGTTGGGGGACCTGGAGGGGGCGACTTCCGACCTGGAGGCCGCCATCAAAGAGGACCCGGAAGATCCCCGCTCCCACTACCAGTTGGGCGCGGTCTACCTGGCCCAGGCCATCCCCACCAATCCCCTCGCCCTCCCCGACAGCGCGCTGCTGGAGAAGGCCCGGGGAGAATTCACCCGCGCCCTGGAACT
>JANXAH010000246.1 GCA_025062415.1 Anaerolineae bacterium
GCCTGACCCGGGCCCGCATCGTCGTGGAAAGCCCTGAACCTTTCCGGGTGCGCTTTTTCTGGTACTTTTTCCCCGGCTGGCAGGGTCGGCTGGATGGTCAACCCCTCCCCCTGGGGCCCGACGGCCCCCACGGCCTGATCGCTGCCGACATCCCTGCCGGTCGGCACGAGGTGACCGTCTTCTTCGGAGATACGCCTCTGCGCCAGTGGGCATGGCGGCTCTCTGCCGCCAGCGGTTTTATCTTCCTGATCCTGATTCTCCTCCGGTTGCGACGCCCCGGGCGCTCCGGAGATCCCTCGCAGCAGCAGAACCGCTGGGAAGACGGCACCCTTTCGCCCCCAACTCTGGTTTCCTTTGCCCTCCTGGGCATCGTTTTGACCCTGGTCAAAACCTTCTACCTGGACCGCTGTGAGAATCCCTTCTGCCGGACCCTCTTTGACGGTCGGCAGGTCCGGGGGGTGGAGGTTCCCCTGGAGGTGAACTTCGGCAACCAGATGGTCCTGATGGGGTACGACCTGCCGACCCCCACTGTCCGCGCCGACGAGCCCGTAGAGGTCATCCTCTACTGGCGCATCGTCCCCCCAGTGGAGACCGACTACAGCGTCGGCCTGCATCTGGTGGACGAACGAGGTTTCCTCTACGGCCAGCAAGATAATATGCACCCGGCTTATCCGTACCCCACCTCCCGCCTGCGCCCCGACCAGTACGCAAAAGACATCCACCGGTTAACCCCCTGGGAGGGGACTCCGCCGGGCCGGTATACCCTTCTGGTCGTCGTCTACGACCGGAGCGGGCGTCGGCTGGACCTGCGGGACGTGGCGGGGAACCCTCTGGGAACCACGGCCTACCCGCTGGCCCAGGTGGAGATCGTGCGGCCCCGCCGGTTCCCTCCCGTGGAAAAACTCCCCCTTCGGACGGGGCTGAACGCCAACACAGGGGGGAACCTGCGGCTGGTGGGTATCGGATCTCTGCCGGAGGAGGTGGAGGTGGGCCAGCCCTTCCTTTTGACCCTTTTCTGGCAGGCCGTACAACCGCCGGACGGGGACTACCTCGCCCGCCTGCGCCTTCTGGGAGCCGATGGCACCCTCATTGCGGAAGCGGTGCAGCCCCCAGGGGATTATCCAACCTCCTCCTGGACGCGGGGGGAAATCGTTCGCGACGTTTGGTCTTTCTCGGTGCCGGTGGCCCTGCCCACCGACCCGAAGGCCCCGGTGTCCGCCGGGACGTACACCCTGCATCTGGACCTGGTCGGCGGAGACTCCAGGCCCATCTCCCCAGGCGTGGACCTGGGGACTCTTCGGGTCACGGTCCCGGTACGGGATTTCGTCCCGCCCGTTGTCCCCAACCCGATGGACGTCCGTCTGGGGGAGATGGCGACCCTGGTGGGATACGGCCCGCTTCCCTCCGTCCTGCGGCCGGGTGAGACCTTTACTCTGACCCTCTACTGGCAGGCCGACGCGCAGATAGACCGTTCCTACGTGGTCTTTGCCCACCTGGTCGGGCCCGATGGCCGCATCTATGCCCAGCAGGATTCGGTTCCTGTGGGATGGACCCGCCCGACGACCGGTTGGTTCCCCGGCGAGTTCATCCGGGATGCGTACCAACTGACGGTGAGCCCCGCCGCTCCGTCGGGGACATACCAGTTGCGGATAGGTTGGTACGACCCGACCACTGGTCAGCGGGTGGCGGTGCGGAACGCGGCAGGAGCGCCTCTGGGAGACCACATTATGCTACCCGAGAAAATGCGGATGGAGTCCCGCTGATGGTGCGGACCCTCTGCCGATCACAGCCGGACATAGACCGACCGCCGAGCCGTCACCTGGCTGGCCGCTTTCTCTGGCTATTCATCGCTGGAGCCTGCCTGGCCGCATTTGTCCTCCGGATGTACCAACTGGCCACTCCGGCCCTGCGCTGGGATGAGGGCTGGACCATTGCCCACGGCACCCTGCCCTGGCCCGAAGTGGTGCGAATTGCCGCGCTGGAGTGGCACCCTCCGCTGTTTTATTTGCTCTATAAGGGCTGGCAGTCGCTGGTCGGTGTAACCCCCTTCGCTGTCCGCTACCTGGCCGTTCTGGCCGGAGTGCTCACCATCCCTCTGACGTATGTCGCCACGATGGCCTGGGCATCCGATCGGCGGGTCGCTGTCGCGGCCGCGCTCTGCAACGCCGCACTCCCCCTCCTGATCTACTACGGGCAGGTCAACCGCATGTATGCCTGGACGCCAGTGGGCGTCCTGCTGGCAACCTGGGCGCTCCTGCGGGCTACCGAAAAGAGAACCCTGGCCTGGGCGGTGGGAGCAGGCATCGCCACTGCCTTTGCTCTATATTTCCTGTACTACACCGTCTGGCCCCTGCTGGCCCTCTACCTCTACGTTCTGCTGGCCCGCCCGCGCGCCTGGCGGGCCTGGCTTCTGGCCGCCGGAATCGCGCTCTTCCTTTTTGCCCCCTGGCTGGTCTACGCGTCCGGCACGCTGGAACACCGTATTCAGGCTGGCCCTCTGCTCACTTCCTTGCGCAACGCGCTGGAGTTCGTCGGTCCCTCTGTTTTCGGACTGGTCTTTGCCTACGGACGGGGATGGGCGGCCGTCGGCGTAGTCGGAGGGGTGTTGCTGGTCGGCCTGCTGCTGACCTCCCCGCGCCGATGGCTTCCGATGCTTTTTCCTGTCCTGGGCATCACCATTGCGGTAATGGGCGTCTCCTATGGTGCTCAGGCCGTCCGTTTCTTCGCTGTGCGCCACTTCGTCCCCGTCGCCCCGCTCCTGGGTCTGGCCCTGGCCTGGGCGCTGGAACAGATGCGCCGTCGGAGCGGGTGGCTGTTGGCCCTGGCCCTCGTGGTTCTGGTGGTCACCTTCTGGCCGGTCCGCTCGGACGTCTACGCGAAAATGCTGGAGGTGGTGGACCCCTTTGACCCCACCGCCGACTGGCGGTATCTCTCCTCGCTCCTCCGATCGGACGACATCGTTTTCTTTAACAATCTGGCAAAGGCCGGGTGGTACGAGGCCAGCCGCCAGGGCCAGGGCGCGCCCTGGTCGTACACACTGGCCTGGGAGCCGATTGTGGAACCCCTGCCTATTATTGCGGGACGGGTGGAAGCGGCCATGGAGGACCACTCCCGCCTGTGGTTCGTCCTGTACAAAGGGACGCTTGGGGCCAATAACGACCTGCGGGCCTGGTTAGACGCGCACCCCTACCTATACCCGATGTGGGAGGGCTGGGTCGGCGACACTCTGGTACTGGGCTATGTGCGGCCCCAGGCGCCGCTGGAAGAATCGCCGGTCCGGGGCATGCTGGCAGACGGGCGGGCGGAACTGACCCGCGCCCGCTTCACCCCGACCGCCGAATCCGGGGTAGCGGTGGAATTGGAGTGGAATATCCTCACCCCCCTTTCCCGACCGACCAAAGTTTTTGTTCATCTGATGTCGGAGGACGGGCGGTTGATCGCTCAGCACGATGCTCCTCTCCCCGCGTCCTGCGCGGCGTCTCCCGGGGGTCCATGCACCGACCACCACGGGGTGGGGCTTCCGGTGGACGCTCCTGGTCTTCTCACCCTGCGGGTTGGTCTCTACTACGAAGAAACCGGTGAGCGGCTGAGATGGGACAAAGGAGAAGAGTTCCTGACTTTGGGACAGGTGAGGGTGGTGGCCGAAGAATAGCGAGATTTCGGGAACCGGCTTGCCTCTTGTCACGACCATGTTATAATCGGCCGCGTGTAACAGTACCAGTGAAAACTCCATTGCAAGGAGAGGGCTGATGAAGCATCTGCGCATCGGATGGATCATTCTGGCTGGGATTCTTCTACTGATGATTTTTTGGAGCCCTGTCCACAGTCAGGAAGGGCCGAATCTGCTGCGAAATGGAGATTTTGAGGAAGGGGGACCAGGTCAGGCGTGGCCCTTTCAGGACGGCATTCCGGAAATCCAGGTCGCTCCGGGATGGCGGGCCTTTTATTTGGATGATCCGCCCGCCTATATAGCCCCTCCTCCGGACTACTGCCAGGGAGACGCCCGCTGTGCCTGGGGGCGGCCCGAATTCCGAGGTACGGCCGTCTATGAATTCGCCAACCGGGTCCGTTCCGGGCAACTTGCCCAGAAGTACTTCTCCTGGAACCGGCAGCACGAGGCCGGGCTCTACCAGCAGGTGAGCGGCATCCGGCCGGGCACTCGCCTCCGTTTCAGCGTCTGGATTCAGACCTGGTCCTGTATGCCGCCATCTCCTGAACAATGGAACGTCTGCCCGACCGGCGACCGCTCCAACAATCCGGCCCCGATGCACATCTGGGTCGGCATTGACCCCACTGGCGGCACGGACTGGGCCGCCCCGACGGTCGTCCGTTCGCCGGAAGGGAATGCCTGGGATACCTGGACACTCTTCCAGGTAGAGGCGGTGGCCCAATCGGATAAGGTTACCGTCTTCATCCACAGTCGCGCCGATTGGCAGGACCGCATCCCACGCATCAACAACGACGTCTACATTGATGATGCCAGTCTGGTCGCCATCGGCCAGGCCGCGCCGACACCCCCGCCTCCGCCCCCGACCTCTGCCGCAACTGCCCCTGCGGCCCAACAGCCCACTCGGGCGCCCGCCGCTTCACCCACTCCCCGGCCCGATGGCTGTCGCGTCCACGTTGTCCAGCCCGGTGATACCCTTTTCGGGATATCCCTCCGGTATGGTATCCCGATGGAGGAACTGGAAAGGCTGAACGCGGGCTCGCTGGGGCCCAATAAGATGATTTTTGTTGGGCAGGAGTTGATCCTTTCCTGCCCTGCCGTCACGCCCACGCCTACGCCTCTCCCGCCTACCCCCACACCGGAGGCCACCCCGACGCCCCAGAGCGGGCTGATCTGCGTCCTGGCCTACCACGATCGCAGTGGGGACGCTTCCCGTCAGGCCGATACGGAGGAGTTGCTCCCCAACGCGGTCTTCCTCCTGAGCGACGCCACCGGCATCATGGGGCAATACACTACCGACGGTATCAGCGAGCCCTACTGCTTTGCCGGTCTCCAGCCGGGCGCCTATCAACTCTCCATCCAGCCTCCGGTGGGGTATGAAGTCAACGGCCCAGCCCAGGTATCCCTGGCGCTGGCCCCTGGTGGAAAGGAGGAAGTCGCTCTTCCCCTGAAGCGGGGAGCCTCCGTTACGGTAACGCCTGCGGTCGTTCTGCCGACCCCGGAAGGGGCCGCCGCAGTCCGGACATCTGTCTGGCCCCAGGTCCTTCGCTGGACTGCCCGCATCGGCGGTGTTCTGCTGGTCGTGCTGGCCCTGGGCATCCCCGTATGGTGGGTTCTTTCCAGGCGATGAGACCTGCGATCTTATGACTCTGCGACCTTGCGCCCTGCGACCTGCGATATGCGACCCTGCGACGGGATTTGAGACGGAGGTATCTTCTATGGCCGTGAACGATACGGGAAGTGCAAACGCCAGGCTCTCTGCTCCGAGACGAGTTGCCGATCATTTCCGGGAGTTCGGGGAGTGGCTGGCAGCCGGGAATTGGGTCTACGGGGCCATCGCTTTCCTGGTGATCGCCGCCCTGATGTTGCCCCCTATTTCCCTGCCCCAGCGGCTGGGGTTGACGGGATACACCCGGCTGGACCGGGAGAATCCCTCCGTGAGCCACCCCGACGGAATCACAGTCCGGGTGGGCCCGGAAAGCAAGGCCTCCCTCCGGATACGGCTGGATTCGGTTCCCCAGGCCATCTTCCTGGAAGGCTCCGCCGGGGCCGACCTGAAGGAAGCCCTGGCCGCCCTCCCGCCAGTCCTCCAGGTCAAAAGTCCCTTCTACCGCATTCAGACGGGGTCCCGGACGACCGGTCCGGCGATCGTTGAGGTCGTCATCCCCAACGACGCAGAGCCGTGGGAGACGCTGGACCTCTACACGTGGACTGGCACGGCCTGGGAGTGGGTCGGCGGAGCGCTGGATCGGGAGCGGGAGATGCTGGTCGCCCGGGTGGACCGTCTCCCCTCCTCGGTGGTGGTGATGCAGACGCTGCCGGTGGTCCCGGCCATCGGGACGGTGGCGGAAGGCGAGACGGTGAGCGGTCCGGCCGCCGGGCTTCTTACCCAGGTTATGCTCCCTGGCCTCTACCTGGGCGCAGACGGAATGCTCATCGGAAAGCCTCCCGCGCTTCCTTCCGGCAGCCCGGAGGCCCTGCTTCTGATCGGCAACCGTCCAGCCGGTCAGCCCCTGAACCGGGCCCTGCTGGAGGACCTGTTGGCGAACCCCGACGTTCAGGCCCGACATATCGCAGAACTCGTTGCCCGAGCGTCCGATTATGCAGGTGTCGTGCTGAACTATGAGGGAGTGACGCCGGAGCGACGGGAGGCCTTCTCGGCATTCGTCGCCGCGCTGGCGAATGCATTGCATACCCAGGGGCTCCGGCTGGAAGTGATGGTGCCCGCCCCTGCCCGCACGGACTCCGGCTGGGATTCCGGCGGGTATGACTGGGCCGCGCTGGGCCGCGTCGCAGACGCGCTGATTTTCCCTCTCCCCGATGACCCGGCCGCCTTTGCGGAAGGCGGCGTCCTGTCGTCCCTGTTGGAGTGGGCTACGGGACAGGTCTGCCGCTACAAACTGCGCGCCGCTGTCTCCTCTCTCAGCGCCGACTCTGGCCCCGAAGGGGTCCGATACGTGGGGCTGGAGGAGGCCCTGGCACCCTTTGGCCAGGTCCAGGCACCTGCAGAGTCCTCCCTCCGGCCCGGCCAGGAGGTCGTTTTCACCCTGGTCGGCCAGGTGACCAGCATCACCCCGCTGGAGGCGGCAGGCACGTATGCCATCACCTACCGGACCGGGCAGGGGGAAAGCCGCACCGTCTGGTTGGGCACCCCTTCCTTCCTGGCCCGCAAACTGGATTGGGTCCTGCGCTACCATCTGAGCGGCGTCGTCGTTCAGGACCTCCTGAGCGAGGGGAATATGCCGGGTGTGGCCGAGGCGGTGGACGGATACCGGGTCGCGGCCAGCTTATCGCAGCCGACGACCCTGGAAGTTGTCTGGAAAGTGGATGGCCCCCAGACGACTGAGGCGCGGGTCACCCTGACTCAGCCGGAGTTCCGCTGGAAGGCTCCGGAACAGGCCGGGACGTATACCGTCTCCGCGGCAATTGCGGGGATCAATCGGGGGTCTGTGCAGGTGAGCGTCGCTGCGCCAACTCCGACCCCGATCCCCACCCCGACGCCCGTGGTGACCGGAACGGCCGCGACGACCCCGGCTCCCGCCTGTATGGTGGCCCAGTTCGTCGCCGACGTGACTGTCCCCGACGGCACCAAGTTCAACAACAACGAGACCTTCAAGAAGACCTGGCGGCTGCGCAACGCAGGGACCTGTGACTGGCCTCAGGATACCGTCCTGGTCTTCGCCAGTGGTGAGAAGATGGGCGGGCCGGATAGCGTCCCTGTGGGGGCCGTGAAGGCTGGTGCGACGGTGGACGTCAGCGTGGACCTGAAGGCTCCAGCCAATCCGGGCCGCTACACGGGCTCCTGGTATCTGCGGGCGGGGGGCACGAAAATCCCCGGCAGCGATGTGTGGGTGACCATTCAGGCGGGCGAGGTGGCCTCCGTTCCTGCGCCGGCGCCAGGAGCCCGGGGCAGTTTTGAACTGGGCGGGCATGTGGCCGACTTCAGTTTCCCGTATGCCAGCCAGATGCGCTACGCCGGGATGACCTGGGTGAAGACGCAGATCCGTTATCCTGGGGACGCTTCCGGTGTCATAGCGGCCGCCCACGCTGCGGGCTTCAAGATTCAGGTCAGCGCCCTGGGACCGGCCAGCATGACCGGTCAGCCTGGCTTTGAGCAGGAGATTGCCCGCTGGGTGGCCGGGATGGCCGCTGCTGGCGCCGATGCGATTGAGGTCTGGAACGAGCCCAACATTGACCGGGAGTGGCAGAGTGGCCTGATCCATCCGGCCAACTACACCAAACTTCTCTGCGCGGCCTATCAGGCCATCAAAGCGGCCAATCCCCGGACCGCGGTCATCAGCGCGGCGCCTGCGCCGACGGGCTACTTCGGCGGCTGTTATCCCCACGGTTGCGACGACAAGCCGTGGATGGAGGGGCTGTGGGTGGCCGGCGCAGCCAACTGTATGGACTACATTGGCGCCCATCACAACTCCGGCGCCACGCCTCCCTCGGCCCGCAGTGGCCATCCGGCCGATGGCGGCGATCGCCATCACTCCTGGTACTTCCTGCCCCAGACGGAACTCTACTACAATATCTTCCGAGGCACCCGTCAACTCTTCTACACCGAGTTGGGCTACGCCTCCCAGGAAGGGGTGGAGCCCTTCCCGGACAACTTCTGGTGGGCCCGGGGCAACGACAACAGCGAGCAGGCGGCGTGGCTGGCCGAGGCGGTCCGCCTGAGCATCCAGACCGGGATGGTGCGCTGCATCATCGTCTGGAACATAGACTTCCTGCGGCCCATTCCGGGCGACCCGCAGAACGGCTACGCCATTATCCGGCCCGGTGGCATCTGCCCTGCCTGCGACGCGCTGCACGCGGTCTTGGGCTCGCGATAGAGGCCTTTGCCGCGGCACTTCGGGGGCTTTGCGGCGGCCTCTGGCCGCCGCAAAG
>JANXAH010000263.1 GCA_025062415.1 Anaerolineae bacterium
CCTGACTCGGCGTTTCCAGGCTGCGTCCGGAGGGCAGGCTGGCGCTGGCCCGCTCCGCGCCCTCGTGGCGGATGCGGGCAATTTCGTGGCCCGTGGCGACCTCCACCAGGGCGGCCGTGCCGTCATCGCTGGCAGTTGCCAGGAAGCGGCAGAGCGGACGAGCGTCGAGGACGCACACAGTGGCGTCGTGGCGGGTGCGGGCGATTTCGCGGCCCGTGGCGACCTCCACCAGGGCGGCAGTGCCGTCATCACTACGGGTCGCCAGGAAGCGGCCATCAGGGCTGAAGGCGATCTCCCTTATCTCGTCCTCGTGGCGGATGCGGGCGATTTCCCGGCCCGTGGCGACCTCCACCAGGGCGGCCGTGCCGTCCCAACTGGCCGTCACCAAGAAGCGGCCATCAGGGCTGAAGGCGATCTCCCTTATCTCGTCCTCGTGGCGGATGCGGGCGATTTCCCGGCCCATGGCGACCTCCACCAGGGCGGCAGTGCCGTCATCACTACGGGTCGCCAGGAAGCGGCCATCAGGGCTGAAGGCGACGTCCCACACCGATCCCTCGTGGCGGATGCGGGCGATTTCCCGGCCCGTGGCGACCTCCACCAGGGCGGCAATGTCGTCCCCACTACGGGTCGCCAGGAAGCGGCCATCAGGGCTGAAGGCGACCTCCCGCACCGAGCCCGCGTGGCGGATGCGGGCGATTTCCCGGCCAGTAGCGGCTTCCACCAGGGCGGCCGTGCCGTCATCGCCGGCAGTTGCCAGGAAGCGGCCGTCGGGACTGAAGGCGACGTCCCGCACCGATCCCTCGTGGCGAACCACGCGCCGGCGGGGCCAGGTGAACAGCACTTCCTGAAGGATGTCGTGGGCCTCAACGGACGGGGCCCGTCTCAGGGCCTCCATCGCCAGCAGGGGCGCAATCAGTTTCTCCGTTTTGCTGCGGGGCAAGCGCCACATGTACTGGGCCTGGGAGGCCAACTGGCGGGCCTGGGCGGCCTCTCGCTGTTCCTCTGCCTGTGCCTGCGCCGTTGCCCGAATTCCCGCCTCGGCCACGGCGGTGGCCCGTGCCGCCTCCGCCTCCCGGCGGCGCTCCTCCGATTGCGCCTGGGCGGTGGCCCGCATGTTGGCCTCTGTGATGGCCTGGTTGCGCTGGATCAGCGCAAAGAACGCCAGAAGCAGGGTTACAACCAGGCCGAAGGCCAGCCCGAAGGTGATGCGCCGCCGCAGCCGCTCCCGCGCCCGGCGCTCGGCCTCCACTTGTTCCCAACTCCGGTGGATATATTCCCGGACCGCTGGCTCTATCTCATCGCCCCGGCGGGAGAGCCACTCCTGCGCCTGGGCCAGGGGAGCCCCGCGCAGGAGCGCGCCCTCGTCCCAGCCGCTCTCCTCCCACGCCCGATACGCCGCCCGCGTCCGCTCCTGCCAGAGGCGAAAGTCCCGGTCCTCCGCCATCCAGGCCCGCAGCCGCTCCCAGCGCTGGAGGAGCGCCTCGTGGGCCACCTCGGCGGTCTCCTGCCCGGCGGAGTCCCGGGCCGTCACCACCAGACGGGCGTCGGCCAGCCGCTGCACCAGCGCCCAGCGGGCCTCTCCCAATTCGGCCCGGGTCGCCCTCCGGCGGGTGTCCTCCGTCCCTTCGCCAGGGTGAACCAGTTGGATAAAGACCCGGCGCGCGGCCTCCCGGTCGGCCTCCGGGAGGCCTGCGTAGACCTCTTCGGCATACCGCACCAGCGCCTCCTCCACGCCGCCGATGTCCTCGTAGGCGCGGTGGGTCAGGCGGCCCCGCTCCTGGCGCTCCCAGAGTTGGGTCAGGGCGAACTCCAGCAGGGGCAGGTTTCCCGGCTCGTCCGCCACGTCGTCCAGAATGCGGTCTACCAACCCCTCCTCAAACCGTACTCCCTGCTCCTGGGCCGGGCAGACCACCGCCTGCGCCAGTTCCTCCCGGTTCATCGGCCCCAGGAGGAAATCGCGCCCGTTCAGCGCGTCGGCGAAAGGGCGGTGGGCCAGGGCCTGTCCCATAAAGTCGGCACGCAGGGTGAGCAGGAGGTGCAGGGGAGCGGAAGGGCGGGGGAGAGGGGAAGCGGGGGAGCGGAGGAGCGGAGGGGCAGGGAAGAGGGCCTGAAGCCACATCTCCACAAAGGAGCGGCGGTCATCCTCCAGGCAGAGGGTGTAGAGTTCCTCCCACTGGTCCACGACGACCAGCAGCCGCTCCCCTCCTCCCTTCTCCAAGACGCGGCGGGCCAGGCGGTCCAGGGGGATTTCGCCGCTTCGCAGACCGTCGGCCAGTTTGGGGATTTCCCGCAGCCGGTCGGTCTCGGTCATTGTGGGCTCCAGCAGCGGGAGCAGGGCCGCCGCCAGTTCCGCGAAGGGCTCCCGGCCGGGGCGGCAGGCGACGATCGCCCACTCCGCGCACGGCCGCAGGCGGGGGAGGAGTCCGGCGAAGACGACCGAGGACTTCCCGCTCCCTGAGGGGCCGACGACGGCGGTGAGCGGGTGCCGTTTCACCTCCTCCACCAGGCGGTCGGCGAAGACCTCCCGTCCGAAGAAGAAGGGGGCGTCCTGCTCCCGGAAGGCCAGCAGGCCCCGGTAGGGGTTGGGGGGCACTGCGCACTCCGCCAGGTCAGGCCAGAAGTCCACCAGTTGGCGGGTCGGGATGCAGAAGGCGGCGCGGATGCGGGGAGATTTCTCCTTCGTCACGACCATTCCCACGATGCCGTGGACCTCGTCGTCCCAGAGCGGGCCGCCGCTGAAGCCAGGTTCAACGAAATAGGCGCTCGTGGGGTCGGCGTCAATCTGGAGCCAGCCGACATCGCCGATGGGGCCGCGCAGGATTCCCCTCGCCCAGATGCCCTCCGGATGCCCCTCCATAAAGCCGAACGCGCGGGAGGGGTGGTCTCGGATTTCCGGCGCACTGACCAGCGGAGCCGGGCAGGCATCCGCAGGCAGGTCCGCCTCCAGGCGCAGGACGGCGATGTCTTTCTCCGCGTCTGCCCTGAGGACGACCGCCGAAAGGCGGCTGGTCTTTAAGAAGGGGAAATCCACGCTCACCGCCGCGCCCGCTTCCACTACGCCGCTGGCCGCGCGCACCACGTGCGCGCAGGTCAACGCGATGCGCGGCGCGGCCAGGAATCCAGCCCCGACCACTGCGCCGCTGCCGGAAAAGACACGAACCAGACACCGCTCCATCCCAACCATTCAGCACCCCCTCCCGACCACAGAACGCAGAGACAATTGTTAATTTTTTAATTTTTAATTACCAATTCCCTCTCTGCGTTCCTCGCGCCCTTTGGGGTTCAAAACCCGCACCTCCTCCAGAAACCGGGCAATCCGCCGGTCTGTTGCGGGCATAGGGAACCGATTCAGTTCCGAAATCTCTGCCCAGCGTACGTCGGCGCAGTCCAGGCAGCGAGGGGTTCCGGAGCGAATCCGGCAGGCGAAGACGTGGAGGGTCACCCGGAAATGGGTGTAGGTATGACGGAGGGTCAACAGATGTTCGCCAACCTCCACCTCAATCCCCAACTCCTCCCGCAACTCCCGCGCCAGGCACTCCGGGAGCGTTTCCCCTTCCTCCCGCTTGCCACCGGGGAACTCCCAGAGGCCGCCCAGGAAGCCGGTCTCTTTCCGGCGGGCCAGCAGGACCCGGCCACTGGTATCGCGGATGACCGCTGCGGTGACGTCGTAGTGGGGGACCCGGGACCGCTGGGAGGGGCCGGGGAACTCCTCTTCCTGGCCCATTTGGTGGGCCCGGCAGTCTTCCTGCAAGGGACACTCTCCGCAGCGGGGGCGACGGGGCAGGCAGACCGTCGCCCCCAGTTCCATCAGCGCCTCGTTGAAAGGACCGGGCTGGTCCGGCGGCATCCACCGACGGGCCGTCTCTTCCAGCGTCCGGCGGAACTCTGGCTGCCGGCCGTTCCCGGAAAGGGCCAGGACCCGGGCCAGCACCCGTCGGACGTTCCCGTCCAGTGCGACCTCCGGCTGACCAAAGGCGATGGAGGCGACGGCCGCAGCGGTGTATGGGCCGACCCCCGGCAGCGCGCACAGTTCCCGGTAGGTGGTGGGAATCTGCCCATTGAACTCCCTCACCACCCGACGGGCTAAGGCATGGAGGTTTCGGGCGCGGGCGTAGTACCCCAGTCCCTCCCAGACCTGCAGGACTTCCTCCAATTCGGCCTGCGCCAGGGCCTCCAGCGTCGGAAACCGTTCCAGAAACCGCTCGTAGTACGGGATCACTGTCTCCGACCGGGTCTGTTGAAGCATAAACTCGGCGACCAGGACCCGGTAGGGGGTTCGGTTTCGTCGCCAGGGGAGGTCGCGGGCCCTGTGCCCGAACCACTCCAGGAGCCGCTGTGCCAGGGACGACTCCATCCGGCATCCTTAAGAGCAGGTCCGAAAATTGAGTTCTCCGGGGACCTGCAGCGCTGTAGCG
>JANXAH010000264.1 GCA_025062415.1 Anaerolineae bacterium
CTGGCCGAAGGCCAAAGCAGGCCGACTTTTAGTCGGCGCTGATTGGAAATCAGCCTTCTTGGGCGCTCTGGTTGCTTCACTGCGTTCGCAACAGGCGCCGGGCGTCCACCGTCGTTGTAGCATTTTTAAAACGGCGGCGCATGCCGGCCCCAGGCCGGAGGCCGCCGCCGCAACCCCCCCATTTCACCCCCTCCCCTCGCCCGCCGCAGGCGAGCAGGAGGGGGGAGGGGACAGGGGGTGGGGTGAGGGCGAGTCGCGGCCAATTGCCCAAATAAATTTTTCAGTTCCAATAAACCTGTACAGTGTAGCGCAGGCTGTTAGCCTGCAATCGGCAGGCCTGGCGGCGTAACGCGCTATTGCGCTGATTGGAAATCAGCCTTCCTGGGCGCTCTGGTTGCTTCACTGCGTTCGCAACAGGCGCCGGGTGTCAACCTTCGTTGACGCATTTTTCACAGGTCGGCGCAGGCCGGCCGTTGGCCGAAGGCCAAAGCAGGCCGACTTTTAGACGGCGCTGATTGGAAATCAGCCTTCCTGGGCACTTTCGCGCCGGGCGTCAACCTTCGTTGACGCGTTTCTCACAGGTCGGCGCAGGCCGACCGCTGGCCGAAGGCCCAAGCAGGCCGACTTTAGTCGGCGCCAGGATTCACTCCAGATACACCAGCAGGTCGGACCTCCCCCGCAGGTCGCGGATGGATTTCATGCCCAGGGCCCGGAGAATCCCCGCCAGTTGCCAGAGCCACGCCGTGTAGAGGTTGACGATGCGCTGAAAGGCCTCGTCGGGGTCAATGAGTTTCGCGCGCTCCGGGTCCGTCGTGGTGATGCCAAAGGGGCACCCCAGCCCTTTCTCACACTGGGCCACCCGGACGCAGCCCAGGGCCACCAGTTCCGCCGTCCCGATGACCGCCCCGTCCGCCCCCAGCGCGATGATTTTGGCCACGTCCCAGGCCGTGCGGAGGCCGCCGGACGCCATGACCACCACCTGGTCCCGAATCCCCTCCTCCAGCAGGAAGCGGTGGACTTTGGGGACAGCGTACTCAATGGGCATGGCGATGCTCTTTTTGGCGATTTCGGGCGCCGCCCCCGTGCCACCGTAGGCCCCGTCCAGATGCACGATGTGGGCCCCAGCGTAATAGATTCCCACCGCCACCATATCCACGTCGGTGGGCGTGGAGACCTTCGCCGAGATGAGGGCCCGCTCGTTGACCTGCTTCAGCCAGTCCACGTGCTTCTTGTGGTCCTCCACCGAGTAGACACTGTGGAACGGACAGGGCGAGAACAGAGACGTGCCCGGGACGGCCTCCCGCAGGCGGGCCACGCTGTCGGTGTTCTTGTTGCCCAGCAGGTGGCCGCCCAGGCCCGGCTTGGCCCCCTGGGCGTACTTGATCTCCACGACCCGGGCCCGCTGGACTGTCTCCTCCCGGACGCCGAAGAGGCCCGTCGCTACCTGGGTGATGATGTGGTCGGCGTAGGGGACCAGTTCCTCCGGGTATCCGCCCTCGCCGGTGGAGACCAGTGTGTTCAGCGCTTGGGCCGCGCGGGCCCGGGCCAGCATCACCGGCAGACTGATGGAACCGTAGGACATCCCCGCTCCGTACCAGGGGACCGAGATGACCACCTGGGGCCGCCCGTCGTCCCGATGGTTGAGGGAGAGGGAGAGGTCAAAGTCGGCGGGGTCCGCCAGAGGGGGATGGGCCGGGTCCATTTCCAGTTCAAAGGCGAAGGCCAGCCGGTCAAAGCCGCCCTCCGAGGCGCCGAACCGGTACTCCCATTCCGATTCCACCGGCGGCAGGCCGGTGCGCGCCTGCTGCTGGGTCGCCAGGAGCAGGGATTGGGGCCAGCGGAAATCCCCCTCCCCGCCGGTCTGAACCTTCCGCATAGGTAGCGCGGCGCGCGGTCGGCTTCCCCCCAGGGCCTCCCGGAAGGCGGCCTCCTCGGTCCGATGCCAGATGGTCCGCCCGATTTCGCCCCGTAAACGGCGCACCTCGCGCATTCCCATCGCGCCCAGGGCCTCCAGCATCTGGTCCCGCCAGGCGTTCATCAGATTCATCACCCGCTGTGCGCCCCACTCCGGCGGAATTTCCCCGGCCTCCACCGGGCACCGGCCCCGGTCGGCCCACAGCGCACATCCCCAGGCCACCAGCAGGATGTCGTCTATCGCCACCAGGTCCGCCCCGCAGGCGATGGATTTCACCACGTGTTCGGCGGCGGCGATCCCGCCGGAGACCACCAGCGTCAGGCGGTCCCGCAGGGCCGCCCGGACCAGAGCCCGATGGACTTCCTGGATGGCCTCCGGAAGGGGACGCCCGGCGGTATCCCGCCCCATTTCGTCGGCGCAGAGGTGGACCACCGCCACCCCCCGGCGGGCCGCCTCCAGCGTCGCCTCCGCCGCCTGGGGGCCCAGGGGAATCCGCAGGCCGACCACGGTCCCGGGAATCCGGGAGGTGCCTATGGGACCGTCGGTCTCCTGTTCACTGTACGGCCTACAGGGCGTAGCGCAGGCTGTCGGCCTGTACTCTGCCAGGTCTGCAGGGCTGTTGGCCTCCAGTTCTATGTACGGGGGCGACCAGGGGAGAACTTCCAGGCTCCCCGCCGGGACCACCGCGCCCAGGTGCGCGGCGAAGGGCGCCAGGTCCTCATCGTAATCGGCGGGGGAGATGAGAGCCAGGGTGCCCAGCCGCTGGGCCGCCAGGGCCAGCGCCAGGAGCGCGCCGCGCCCGGGGAGGGAGATGGGAAGGGGATTGAAGAGCACCGGGATGGGCAGGGCGAGGCCGGGGGGCAGAGTGGTCTGCAGGTTCCCGCTGGGGTCAAACTGCAGGTGGTCCGGACGGGCGCCCAGGTCCACCTGGGTGGAGATGTATTCCCGTCCGTGGATGCCATCGCGCGTGGGGCGGACGATCTCCGACATATCCAGCCAGATTCCGTCAAAGCCCTCCCCGGCGAAT